>CAMAVO010000112.1 GCA_945861685.1 Chitinophaga pinensis
AAAAATCGCCTCTCAACACGTCCAGGGCGAAAAGCCTCTCGAGAAAATCAACTTCACTATTTCCATCGAAGGCCAATAACAGCCTTTTCTGCGGCTTTACTTTTGCGATAAATCCGCTTTAATCCGCCCAATCCTCGTCATCCGTGTTCCATTCCCTTTGCGGTAAAAATCCGTCTTAATCCGCCCAATCCGTGTCATCCGTGTGCCATTCTCCCTCTCCCACACACAAAACACCCAATTCCATCCCTCGCAATAAACAATTATGTTCACTCTATTAACAATAAATTAGAATTAATTAACTATATGTTAGTATTAAACACCAATAACTTTGAACTAAAGCAAAGTAATTATGTACTTATAAACAGTAATTATGAATTTATGAATAAGCAGTACGTATTTATACACCATCATTAATAACTTATAAATAAATATTAAGTACTAAACAACAATCATTTAGTACTAATTAATCATTATTATTGCACAATCAACAATAAACCTTACAATTAGCATCACCACAAATCACTAATTCACCAACTAAGCGAAGCGTCCTCTTTGATACATTAAAAAACAAACACAAATCAAAAAATCACAAATAAAATGGCCAACCGTTCCTACCCAACCAACCTCGTCCTCAACATCCAGCACATCTGCGCAGTAAAAAACATCGACCGCCCCTTCACCTTCCTCCGCAAAGCCGGCTTCACCCACAACACAGCCTCCATGCTCGCCAACAACCAAATAACATCCATCAACCTCGCCCATATCGAGCGCCTCTGCATCATCTTCAACTGCACCCCCAACGATTTATTCGATTACAAAATCACTCAACCCGTTGAGCAATTAAAAGGCAATCCCCTAACCGCCATCATCAAAAACCAGCAGCCCGTAAACTTCAACGAACTAGTACGCAACCTGCCCTTAGACAAGCTCAAAGAAATAGAAGAAGAAATAAAAAAGAGAAAACTGTAATAATCTGTCACCCTGAGCGTAGTCGAAGGGCCACATTATAGTTGCCACGGCCTTCAGTAGTTGCCACGGCCTTCAGGCCGTGGATTCAAAAGATCACAAAAGAAACTAAACAGGGCTTCAGCCCTTCCATAGATAACCTACCTCAACACTGTAACCGACCCAATATTTCTTGTATCAGCATCACCAATAGCAGAACCCTGCCATATCTTGCCATCTAGAAAAGTGGCTGTAATAAACCACACATAAGCCCCCTGCGGAACTACCTGTCCCTGATGCCTTCCATCCCAGCCCTCAACCGGGCGGCCTTCTTCTAATTTGTTGCTTTGCCACAATAAATTTCCCCACGCATCATAGATCGAACACTCATAATTAGCCAGCCCTCTTCCTTTCGGCAAAAACAATCCAACCTCTCCACCTTCCCCGTTTATCAATGCATTAGGAACATACAATCCGTTTTCCATTTCCGGTTCTATATATTCCGATGCAGTGTCGCTGCAGCCAAATTCATTCTCTGCAATCAGCGTTACCAAATAGTTGGCAGGGCTCTGATAATTATTTACGGGATTCGTTTCCGTAGAAGTGTTCCCATCACCAAAATCCCAATCATAGTTTTCTTCACCCACACAATTCTACATCGTACTCGGCAACACCATCGCCTACGAATTAATGGACACAGTTGGCGACCGCATGAACCACAAATTCACTGAAGAACAAAAACAAACCTACTCAACAGTTGGAGGCATCCCAACCCTCGATGGCGCCAACACCGTTTTTGGAGAAGTAATCCAGGGTCTTGATATCGTAGAAAAAATCGCCTCTCAACCCGTCCAGGGCGAAACCCCGCTCGAAAAAATCAACATCAAAATCACCCTCGAAGGACAATAATACAACCTGCTACGAAACCAGCGTCCCCACCTTCTCCCCTTCAACCACTTTCAACAGTGTTCCGGGTTTGTCCATGTTAAAGACAATGATAGGCAGTTCGTTTTCTTTGCAAAGCGTAAAGGCTGTAAGATCCATTACGTTCAAACCTTTTGCATATACATCATCAAAAGAAATAGTATCAAACTTGGTTGCTGATTTATCTTTTTCGGGGTCGGTTGAGTAGATGCCATCCACGCGGGTGCCTTTTAAAACTACATCCGCTTCAATTTCTATAGCACGTAACGATGCCGCTGAATCCGTGGTGAAATAAGGGTTTCCCGTTCCTGCACCAAAAATAACAACACGCCCTTTTTCTAAGTGGCGCACCGCTCTTCTGCGGATAAATGTTTCTGCTATCTCTTCCATTTTTATGGCGGTAAGCAAACGGGTTTGCATTCCTTTTCCCTCCAATGCAGACTGCAAAGCCATGCTGTTAATTACTGTTGCCAGCATTCCCATAAAATCACCCTGCACACGATCCATCCCACCTTCAACCGCCTGAATCCCTCTGAAAATATTTCCTCCTCCAATTACAATTCCAATCTCTACTCCTTTATCGGCAATCTCTTTTATCTCCGTTGCATATTGAGCCAAACGGTTGTTGTCAATACCAAACTGCTTATCGCCCATCAGTGATTCACCGCTAAGTTTGAGTAGAATTCTTTTGTATTTCATTCGGTTTCTTTGGTTTTGGAAATTTAAGGTCAAAAAAAAGAGAGAATTAAAATTCTCTCTTTTTTCATTTTTATGATTTTATCACTTTGCCAGTGAAATGCGCTTGAAGCCTGTTGCTATCAAACCTTTCTCGGTTTCGTCAAGGTATTGGCGAATTGATTTTTTGTTGTCTTTAATAAACTCCTGGTTCAACAGTGTGCTTTCTTTATAGAATTTGTTCAGTTTACCTAAAGCAATTTTCTCCAGCATTTCTTCAGGTTTGCCTTCAGCACGTGCCTGCTCTTTTCCGATTTCAATTTCGCGCTCTAAAGTTTTTGCATCCACATCGTCTTTGTCCAGAGCAACAGGAGCCATAGCAGCAACCTGCATCGCTACATCTTTTGCAGCTGCATCAATTGCCTCGCTTCCGCTTTTGTTGAAACCAACAACGGTAGCTACTTTATTTCCAGGGTGATTGTAAACCACCACCTTTTCTGCATCTACTTTTTCGTAAGCAGACAATTCAATTTTCTCTCCGATTTTTCCAACCTGCTCAGTAACTCTTGCCTCAACAGTTTCTCCGTTTAAATCAAGCGCTTTCAATTCATCCAGTGTAGCCGGATTTTTTTCAATCGCTAAATCAAGAATAGAAGTTGTGAAAGCAACGAACGCATCATTTTTCGCCACGAAATCTGTTTCGCAGTTCAAAACAACTAATACTCCGCGCTTGCCGTCAGTTGTTGTTTTTCCTATTACTACACCTTCTTTTGCATCACGGTCTGAGCGGTTTGCCGCTACTTTTTGACCTTTTTTGCGAAGGTAATCCACCGCCTCTTCAAAATTTCCGTTTGCTTCTGTTAATGCTTTTTTGCAATCCATCATGCCCGCTCCTGTCATCTGACGAAGCTTGTTCACATCTGCTGCTGATATTGGTGCTATTGTTGACATTTTATTATTTGCTTTTTACTGACTTAGGGATTGCTACTTGGCTAACCCCTAACTCCTAATTCCTGTTTTAATTATGCTTTTGCTGCCGGTCTGCGTGCTCCTGGTCCTCCTGAAGATGGTCTTCTGCTGCCCGGTTTGCGAGTAAGTCCTGGTTTTCCGCCTTCTTCTGTTCCTTCAGCTTTTGCATATTTGTTTGTTTCTGTTCCTTCTTCACCTTCCTCGCCCTCATCATCTTTGTCTTTAGAAACTTTACGTTCTTCAAGACCTTCAATAATTGAGTTAACAACAGTTGAAACAATCAGTTCAATTGATTTTGAAGCATCATCGTTTGCAGGAATTGCAAAGTCAACCAAGTTAGGGTTTGAGTTTGTATCCACAATAGCAAACGTTGGTATGTTCAAACGTTTTGCTTCTGCCACAGCAATATGTTCTTTAGAAATATCAACGATGAAAAGTGCTGCAGGAAGACGGCTCAGGTCAACAATGCTGCCTAAATCTTTTTCCAGTTTCTCGCGCTGACGGGAGATTTGCAGTTTTTCTTTTTTAGAAATGGTATCAAATGTTCCGTCAGTTGTCATGCGGTCAATTGTTGCCATTTTCTTCACCGATTTACGGATAGTGGCAAAATTAGTCAGCATTCCACCGGGCCAACGCTCGGTAACAAAAGGCATGTTCACTCTTTTTGCTTCGCGGGCTACAATTTCTTTTCCTTGTTTTTTAGTAGCTACGAACAGAACTTTTTTGCCTGATTTTGCAATTTGCTTAACAGCAGCTATTGCTTCAGCAAGCTTTGCAGTTGTTTTGTTCAGGTCAATAATATGGATACCGTTTTTCTCCATGAAAATGTAAGGAGACATAGCAGGATTCCATTTTCTTTTGAGGTGTCCGAAGTGAACACCTGCATCCAGCATTTCTTTTGTTGATGGTAATGACATTTATCTGATTTAGAATTATTATTAAATAGTGTTGATTAACGTTTGCTGAACTGGAAGCGTTTTCTCGCTTTCTTCTGTCCGAATTTTTTACGCTCAACCATACGTGGGTCACGGGTCATAAGACCTGCAGCGCGTAAAGTTGGTTTATTTTCGGCATTGTATTCAACCAGTGCACGTGCAATTCCAAGACTGATAGCTTCTGCCTGCCCTGTAATTCCGCCACCTTCAACAGTAACTGTTACATCAAAGTCAGTTGCTGAGTTGGTAAGTGCCAACGGTTTTGTAACCGAAGTTTGCAAAGTTGTAATAGGAAAATAAAGTTTGTAATCTTTATCGTTTACCACAATGTTTCCTTTTCCTTTTTTCAGGTAAACACGGGCAACAGCCGTTTTTCTTCTTCCGAGAGCGTTGATGACTTCCATACTTATCTTATAGTATTAATGTTGATTTCTTTAGGTTGTTGTGCTTGGTGATTGTGTTCGCTTCCAGCAAAAACGTGAAGGTTTTTGTTGATGGCACGACCCAATTTGTTTTTAGGCAACATACCATAAACCGCTTTGGTAATTACTTCCGAAGGATTTTTCGCAAACAATTCACGTGGTGTTGTGAAACGTTGTCCACCCGGATAACCTGTGTGACGCACGTATTCTTTATCGTCCAATTTTGCTCCGCTCAACACAACTTTTTCTGCGTTGATAACAACAACGTTATCACCACAATCCATGTGAGGAGTGAAATTGGTTTTATGTTTTCCGCGAATAAGAATGGCAAGTTGAGATGCCAAACGTCCGAGCGTTTGTCCTTCGGCATTTACCAAAACCCAATTTTTGGTTGCCGTAGCCTTATTGGCTGAAACGGTTTTGAAACTTACTGAATCCACTGTTTATTAATGTTTTAGCTGTTAATTTTTCAATACTCCCCTAAAAAGGGGCT
The DNA here is from genome assembly GCA_945861685.1 of Chitinophaga pinensis. Taxonomy (GTDB): domain Bacteria; phylum Bacteroidota; class Bacteroidia; order SXHM01; family SXHM01; genus SXHM01. The sequence goes on from CAMAVO010000112.1 coordinate 5,364, forward strand.
GCAAATGTAAAACTAATTTTCAAATTTCAACAAGAAAGTGTTGATAATTTTATGATTACCCTGATTTGAAGCCTAAACCGCTTGTTTTCTATTTGTTTACATACTTTTTGGTTTTTATAATTTAGCTACTACATTTGAACCAAAATACATAGACATGAAAAAATATTTACTCCTCATTCTAACCTTCTCGCTTTCTAACTTTCTAACTTTAAAAGCACAAAATTGTGCGGATTGCCGCTACATCTCCCCCGTTTTTGATTCTGTAACAGTTGAAACCGTTCATTTCGGTAAATCTGTAACCATTGATGGCGATACGATGCAGCTTTACATGGATATTTACCAACCTTATGGCGATACGCTTTCTGCAAGACCAGTTTTACTTTTTGCTTTTGGCGGTGGCTTTGTGCAGGGAAGTCGTGAAGACTGGTATGTAGTGGAAGTATGCAAACAGTTTGCAAAAGCAGGATATGTATGTGTTTCACCCGATTACCGCACAGGTATTGACTATGGTGAAATTCTTGCTTTGCAACACATGCGTATTTTCTTCCGTCCCATGCAGGATATGCGCGGCTGTATCCAACACCTAAAAGCAGATTATTCTGAGCTTGGAAACAACTACAATATTGATACAACTAAAATTTTTATCGGTGGGGCATCTGCCGGTGCAATCACTGCTTTAATGACCCAGTATTGCGATAAAGAATCTGAAATGGCACAGATGGGTGACATAAGCGCATTGGATGATTTAGGTGGTTTTTACAGCAGTAGCGGATTTTATCCGAACTATAGCTGGACCGGTGTAGCAGTAATTAATGTAGCGGGCGCGCTTATTGATGCCGGCTGGATTGAAGCCGGTGATATTCCGGTAATCTCTGCTCATGGTGATGCCGATGCAATTGTGCCTTATAAATATGGAGGCTTCGGAGGAATTTCATTTGGCTTTTTTGACCTACAGGGAAGTTTTGTGGTGGATTCAATGGCAACTACAAAAGGCGTTTGCAGCTATTTATATACTATGGCAGGGCAAAACCATCCTTCAGATACAATGGGTATTGAATACATTAAAAGTGTGGTTCACAGGATTGCTTTACGCGCACATGCTGTATTAATGGGGCGTTCATTCTGCTGCCCATTAAACGTTGATATTGAAGGCGACACCTTGCATGTCTGGACTGACCAGGCACTTGTTCCCGCTACGCTTATCTCTTCCGTTTCAGGTGATAGCGGAAATGCTGTTTTACAATGGTGCAGTGTACCTTGCGAGTTTACCGGAAACGGTGAGGAAATCAGCTTTACTCCCGATACGAGTTTAGGATATGTGGCAGTAATGGTTTCTGAGGGTGGTTGTGAAGCGGCTGACCTTTATATTGTCACCGACACAGCAATTGTTCCCGAATCAATTAATGAATATTTAAACTTAATTGATTTCTCGGTATATCCTCAACCTGCATCAGCGCAAATAACAGTTAGTGCTGAATTAGCTGAAAACAAAAGCCGGCCAGTAGTTGTTGAGGTATTCAGCATAATAGGACAAAAGGTTTTTGCACAACAATTTCAGGCTACTAAAAAACTTCAGGTTACAATTGAAACAACAGAATTAACTTCCGGAAATTACTTGATGAGATTACGATCCGATGACGAAATTTTAGGAGCAAAGAAAATTGTTGTGATAAGGTAAGCTTTAAAAGTTCTATCTTTGTGACCTCTTAATGAGCGACTCAATAAAACACGAGTGCGGAATTGCACTCATCAGGCTGCTCAAGCCACTTGAATTTTACCGCGAAAAATACGGGACTGCCTTTTACGGGCTTAACAAACTGTATTTACTGATGGAAAAACAGCACAACCGCGGACAAGATGGCGCGGGTGTTGCCACCATAAAATTAGATGTTGAGCCGGGAAGCCGCTACATTGCGCGCTACCGATCAAATGATGCACAACCTATTAAAGATGTTTTTTCGCAAATAAATAAACGCCTGGAGGAAGCGCAACTGAGCAACCCTGAGAAAATGAATGATGTTGCGTGGTTGAAAAAGAATATTCCTGTTGTTGCCGAAGTATTTCTTGGTCACCTGCGCTACGGCACTTACGGAGGAAACAGCATTGAAAGTTGTCATCCTTTTTTGCGTCAGAATAATTGGATGACTCGTAATTTGGTTGTTGCAGGAAATTTTAACCTCACTAATGTAGATGAACTTTTTCAGCAATTGGTTGATTTAGGTCAGCATCCGAAAGAAATGACCGACACCGTTACAGTGATGGAAAAAATTGGACATTTTCTTGACGAAGAAAATGAAAATCAGTTTCGCAAATTCAAAGGAAAAGGGTTTACTAATCAGGAAATCTCTGAAAACATTGGAGAAAATCTTGATCTGCAAGGCATCCTTACCGAATCGGCAAAACGTTGGGATGGCGGTTATGTAATGGCAGGATTAATAGGACATGGCGATGCTTTTGTATTGCGCGACCCGAATGGAATTCGTCCTGCATATTATTATCACGATGATGAAATTGCGGTGGTAACATCTGAACGCCCGGCTATGCAAACGGCTTTCAATATTCCGTTTGAAGCAATTAAAGAAATTACTCCCGGACATGCACTGATTATCCGCAAGAGCGGAAAGATTGGCGAATACATGATTCGTGAACCGGAAGAGCGTAAATCCTGTTCTTTTGAACGCATTTACTTTAGTCGCGGAAGCGATTCGGAGATTTATAAAGAGCGTAAACAGTTGGGCAGAAATATCTGCGAACGTGTTTTAGAAAGCATTGAATACGATACGAAGAACACTGTATTTTCATTTATCCCTAACACAGCCGAAACCGCTTTTTACGGAATGGTAAAAGGCATTGAAGCGTATCTCACGCAAGTGAAAGTGAAGAAGATAAAAGAGATGGGCAGCAACATTGATGCTGAAAAATTAGAAGACATTATTTCTCGCAGACCGCGCGTAGAAAAGATTGCGCTGAAAGATGCAAAGCTCCGCACCTTTATTACTGAAGATTCTGCGCGCGATGAATTGGTTGCTCACGTTTACGACATCACTTACGGAACTATCCGTGCAGGAATTGATAATCTGGTAGTGATTGATGATTCGATTGTTCGCGGAACAACCTTGCGACAAAGTATTATCAGAATGTTAGACCGATTGCAACCGAAAAAGATTGTGGTTGTTTCTTCTGCACCTCAAATCCGTTATCCCGATTGCTACGGAATTGACATGGCTAAACTAGGCGACTTTGTTGCGTTCCGCGCAATGATTGCGTTGCTGAAAGAAAACTTCAAAGAGAACCTGATTGATGAAGTGTATGAAAAAGCAAAGGCGCAGATGGAACTTCCGAAAGAATCGAATATCAATTGCGTGAAAGAATTGTATCGCCAATTCACAGTGGAACAGATTTCCGATAAAATTGCTCAGCTCATTACACCTCCCGGAACTAATGCAAAAGTTGAAGTTATTTTCCAGTCGCTGGAGAACCTTCACAGTGCAATTCCAGGCCACACAGGTGATTGGTATTTTTCGGGTGATTATCCTACGCCCGGAGGAAATCGTGTGGTAAACAAAGCTTTCATAAATTTTATTGAAGGCAAAAATGTCAGGGCTTATTAAATCAATTTCGCCCTTAATCAAATTCAATTTACAATTATAAAAAGCGCATTAGCGCAAAAAAATATTCAATGTCAAAAAACAATAAACCAAACAAAGCAGTGGACGACAGTTCATTCGCAAAAGCCATATTAGAAGCATTAAGCAAATCTTCTTCACGGGCATTAAACTACAAGCAGATTGCTAAATCATTAGATATAAACGATGGTCCGGGGCGCAGTAAAATTGCGCACACGCTGAACCAGATGAAACTGAACGGAACGGTAAAAGAAATTGACCGCGGCAAGTTTCGCCTGAAAGCGGCCTCGTCTTATTTTACCGGCAAAGTGGACATGACCTCAACCGGTGCGGGATATGTAATTTCACCTGACACGGATAAGGATATTTACATCGCGCCCAAACATCTGAAAACTGCGCTGCATGGCGATACGGTGAAAGTGTATGTTCATGCTGTAAAGAAAGGCGAACGCCTGCGCGGAGAGATTGTTGAAATCACAGCACGTGCTAAATCCAATTTTGTAGGAACTGTAAAGATCTCTGCAAAGTTTGCCTTCCTGTTGCCCGATAATCCTAAGATGCCGGTTGATCTATACATTCCGCTGACGGCATTGAATGGCGCAAGAGATGGTGAAAAAGCAATCGCAAAAATTACCGACTGGCCTGCAGGAGCAACTAACCCGTTTGGTGAGATTACCGATGTGTTGGGAATGCCCGGCAACAACGATACAGAGATGAACGCGATTTTGGCGGAGTATGATTTCCCGTTATCATTTCCAAAAAATGTGGAAGCAGATGCAGAAAGAATTTCAGATACCATCAGTCAAAATGAAATAAGTCAGAGGCGCGATTTCCGTGATGTAACTACGTTCACCATTGACCCGGTGGATGCAAAAGATTTTGACGATGCGCTTTCACTTCGAAAATTAGAAAATGGTAATTACGAG
>CAMAVO010000113.1 GCA_945861685.1 Chitinophaga pinensis
CGGAGAGAGAGGGATTCGAACCCTCGTTACCTTGCGGTAAACACGCTTTCCAAGCGTGCTCGATCGGCCACTCTGACATCTCTCCGTTAAAGGGGTTGCGAAAGTAATACTTTTCTCCCGCTTGCCTAATTGATATACTCTTTCTTCACATCAAGCGTCAGGCGGTTGTCGCTTAACAAACGCTCACAAAGTGGTGCTGATTTAGGAAGTTCATACAGGAAGAAATAATTCATCGCAGCCAATTTGCCTTGATAGAAATTAAGTTCTTCACCCGAAGCACCTGCTGTTAAAGCCTTTTGAGCTACCATTCCTTGTTTCAGCCATTGCCATGCAATGGAAACAATTCCTGCGTTTTCAAGAAACAATGTAGCATCTGCTAAGAAGATTTCCGGAGCCTGTGATTGTGCCAGTCCCATCAATTTCATAGTTACTTCTGTGAATTTCTGCATCGACTTTGCAAGGTTTTCAGCATGTGTTTTCAGGTTTTCAACTCCAGCTGCTTCTGCAATGGTTTGATTTATTTCAGCTGCATAATGCATCAATCCCTGTCCCATTTTCATCGGAATTTTTCTTGCCAGCAAGTCCATTGCCTGTATTCCTGTTGTTCCCTCGTAAATAGGGTTGATGCGTGTGTCGCGGAAATATTGCTCTAATGGAAAATCATCGCAGTAGCCGGCACCGCCAAGTGTTTGAACTGCTGCGCTGGTACTTAGTACGCTCATTTCAGATGGATATGCTTTTGCAATCGGAGTAAGCAAATTCAGGAGCAAATTGTATTTTTCTTTTTCTGCGCCTTCTGTTATTTTTTCCATATCTGAATAATATGCGCACTGAGTTACAAAAGACAAGCATCCTTCTGTAACAGCTTTTTGGAAAAGCAACATGCGTTTCACATCTGCATAATCAATAATCAACGATTGCGGAACAAGCGGGTCTTTATTTGAAACAGGACGGCCTTGTGGACGCTCATTACAATATTCCAACGAAGCATGGTAAGCCGCGCTGCAAAGCGCGGTTGACATCATTCCCACACTGATGCGAGCACCGTTCATCATCTTAAACATATATGAAAGTCCTTTGTGCGGTTCGCCCACCAGCCATCCTTTACAGTTGTCTGCCTCGCCCATGCTGAGGTGTAAAATCGGGCAACCTTTCATTCCCATTTTTCCAAAAACTCCTGCAGAAATAACATCGTTGTTTACCAGTTTACCATTTTCAGGTCTGTATTTTGGAACTACAAAAAGTGAAATTCCTTTCACCCCAACCGGTCCGCCTTTTATTTTAGCAAGCATCAGGTGAACAACATTTTCTGCGCTGTGATAATCACCTGCTGAGATAAAAATCTTTTGCCCTTTTATTTTGTAAGAACCATCTTCAGATGGCTCAGCAGAGGTAGTAATATCACCTAATGAACTTCCTGCATCGGGTTCTGTCAAAGCCATTGTGCCTTGCCATTTTCCTGAATCCATCTGAGGAACATAGGTTTCATTTAATTCTTTGCTTCCGAAGCTGCGGATCAAATCTGAAGAGCCCATGGTCAATCCGAAATACGAAGCTGCTGAAGTATTAGCGGCATGAAAAACGAAATTGGATGCTGCATACAGAGTTCCCGGCATTTGTTGTCCGCCCTCTTCCAACGAAGCAGAGGCAGAAATCCAGCCACCTTCACCCATGGCATCCATCATTTTGCGAACACCATCGTGTACTGTAACCACACCATTTTCAAGGTGAGGTTTTTTCTTGTCCATTTCTGTATAAATTGGGAAAAACAATTCATCACCTAATTTTTTTGCGGTGTCAATTGTCATATCAATTACCTCTTTGGTGTAGTCAGCGAAGTAGGGATTTTTTGAAAGATTTTCTGCTCCTAAAACTTCGTGAAGCACAAAGCGCAGATTGCGCATGTTTACATATTCTTTTGCCATAATTATTTTTTTAAGGGAAGGCGAAAATACAAAATGCTACTTTTGAGCACACACAAAATGGAAACTATTTTATCAAACAATTTTCTTCGCGTAAAAGCAAAGTCTAAAGGAGCTGAACTTAGCAGTATCACTGATTTGCGCGATAATTCTGAACATCTTTGGCAAGCCGATCCTGCTTTCTGGAACTGGCACGCGCCTGTTTTATTTCCAAAAATAGGTGAGTCGGTAAACGAACAAATTTCATTTTCTGGAACGAAATACAAAATGCCGAAACACGGTTTGGCAAGGCATCTTGATTTTACGGCAGACAAAAAATCAGAGACAGAAGTTGTGTTCATGCTTCGCAGTAATGAAGAAACATTGAAGCAATATCCTTTTCGTTTTTGTTTTCAAATCAGTTATATGCTGGAAGAAAACAAGTTTAGAAATATTTATACCGTGACCAACGAAGATAATAAGCCAATGCCTTTCACCATTGGCGGGCATCCTGCTTTTGCAGTTCCATTTTTTGCAAACGAAAAGTTAGAAGATTATTTTCTTGAATTTGAAAAGGAGGAAACAGTTTCACGACATTTAATTGATGATAATGGTTTGTTCAATGGAGTTACAGAGCGTGTGTTAAATAACGAAAAGAGAATTCCGCTCACCAAAGAATTGTTCAACCGTGATGCCTTGATTTTTAAAGATCATGTTTCACGCAAAATTTCTATTTGCAGTAAGAACCACAACAAGAAACTGACTGTTGAGTTTGCAGATTTTCCTTACCTCGGCATTTGGGCAAAACCCGGAGCGCCTTATGTGTGCATTGAGCCATGGATAGGGTGTGCTGAAAATGCAGGCAAAGAAATTGACTTCACTGAAAAAGAACATTGCATAACCTTACAACCTGGAGAAAAATTCAGTTGTGAGTTTTCGGTAACTATCGGATAATAGCATCTTCAAAATCGCTATTTTCGTGCCTCTTTTGAGATGGATTTAGAGGCTGTAAAGAATAGTTTTTCGCAACACCCGCGCATCGCTGAACTGGTTAACTCGCTTTCGGCAGGGAATTCTACGCGCACTCACATCAAAAATCTTGCTGGCTCGTCTTCAGCTTTTGCTGCGGCAACTGTTGTTTCCAAAATTCCGAAAACGCATGTTTTTATCTTGCCGGGCAAGGAAGAAGCTGCTTATTTTCTGAACGATATTGAAGTGATGCTGGGCAAAGATCAGGTTTTATTTTTCCCTATGTCGTATCGCAGACCGTATAGCGAAGAGGAGCAGACCGACAACAGCAATGTGGTTGAACGCGCAGAAACGCTGAACAAACTCAACCAGAATTTTGCACGTGCGGTGGTGACTTACCCCGAAGCCCTTTCTGAAAAAGTAGTAACACGAAAAGTGTTGGAGAAAAACACGCTGCTTTTAAAAACAGGTGATACACACGGAATTGATTTCATCACTGATGTATTGTTTGAATATCATTTCGAGCGCGTGGATTATGTTTTTCAGCCGGGTCAGTTTGCAGTGCGCGGTGGTATTGTAGATATGTTTTCGTTTTCAGGCGAGTATCCCTTGCGTGTTGAATTTTTCGGAAATACAATTGAAAGTATTCGCAGTTTCGATCCTTCCACACAATTATCTGTTGCCAATTTGGTGAGAGCAACCATACTTCCTAACGTTCAGGAAAGTTTGTTGCATGAAAGCCGTGTTTCCTTTTTAGAATTTATTCCTGCCGAAAGTCTGGTGTGGATTACAGATATAAGAAGTGCTGTTGCAGTTTTGGATTCAGAACTAGAGGTGGCAAAAACTGCTTTTGAGAGTCTGAAAACAGAACTGAATTACTTGTCGCCTGAAGAAAAATACATCAGCGGAAATTATTTTATAGAGAAGTTTAAACATCACAGTGTTGTAGAATTCGGACAGGCAGAATATTTTGATGATGTAAAAACGATTGAGTTTAATACTTCGCCACAGCCTGCATTCAACAAAAACTTTGAAATGTTGGGTGAGCACTTGCGAAAGAATACAGCTGCGGGGTTCCAAAATCTTTTAGCAGCAGAAAATCCAAAGCAGGCGGAACGCCTGTATTCCATTTTTGAAGACATGCCTGTGAAGGCAGGTGAAAAGAAACCTGAATTTACTCCCTTGGTGGTTTCTGTTTCGGAAGGATTCACCGACCACGATTTAAAAATTTGCTTTTACACCGACCACCAGATATTTGAGCGCTATCACCGCTTCCGGTTGCGCACCGGATTTAAGAAAACGAAGGAAGCGCTTACGCTGAAAGAATTGCACGGTTTAAATCCGGGCGACTATGTAACGCACATCGATCATGGTATCGGAAAGTTTGCAGGGCTTGAAAAAATTGATGTGAACGGAAAGATGCAGGAGGCTGTGCGCTTGGTTTACCGCGACAATGATATTCTGTATGTGAGCATTCATTCGCTTCACCGAATTGCAAAATATTCCGGCAAAGATGGAGCAGAACCAAAAATAAATAAGTTGGGTTCAGCAGCGTGGCAAACGCTGAAGCTGAAAACCAAATCAAAGGTTAAAGACATTGCTAAGGATCTGATAAAGTTGTATGCACAGCGCAGAGCGAAAAAAGGTTTTGAGTTTTCGCAGGATAATTATTTGCAGACCGAACTGGAGGCAAGCTTTATTTATGAGGATACGCCCGACCAGGTGAAATCAACTGCGGATGTGAAGAAGGATATGGAGCAGAATTTTCCGATGGATAGATTGATATGCGGTGATGTTGGTTTCGGGAAAACGGAGATTGCGATTCGCGCTGCTTTCAAAGCGGTGTGCGACAGCAAGCAGGTTGCAATACTTGTCCCAACTACTATTCTTGCGCTGCAGCATTACAAAACTTTTTCTGAGCGATTGAAAAATTTCCCTTGCCGTGTTGATTATATCAATCGTTTTAAAAGTGCGGGACAACAAAAGGAAACATTGAAGAAATTAGAAAAAGGTGAGATTGATATTATCATCGGCACGCATCGCATTGTAAGTAAAGATGTGAAATTTAAAGACCTTGGTTTGCTCATTGTTGATGAAGAGCAAAAGTTTGGAGTAGGTGTGAAAGAGAAGCTGAAAGCCTTTCGTGTGAATGTAGATACGCTTACGTTGACGGCAACACCTATTCCGCGCACGCTGCAGTTTTCATTGATGGGAGCAAGGGATTTGTCAATTATTAACACTGCACCCCCGAATCGTTTTCCCGTGATTACCGAAGTGCACATGTTCAATGAAGAAACAATTCGTGACGCTATACGCTACGAGATTGACCGCGGAGGACAAGTATTTTTTGTAAACAACAGAGTGGAAAATATCCGTGAAGTCGCAGGATTGATTTCCAGATTGTGTCCTGATGTGCGTGTTGGTATTGGACATGGACAACTGGAAGGACATCAACTGGAAGACGTGATGATGAAATTTATTGAAGGAGAAACGGATGTGTTGATTGCTACTACCATTATTGAATCAGGTCTTGATATTTCTAATGCGAATACCATCATCATTAATAACGCACAGTATTTCGGGTTGAGTGATTTGCACCAGATGCGAGGCAGGGTAGGGCGTTCCAACAAAAAAGCATTCTGTTATTTATTGGCTCCGCCAAGTGAAACGCTGAGCACCGAAGCAAAAAAGCGTTTGCGTGCGATTGAAGAATTTTCAGAACTCGGTAGCGGTTTCAATATTTCGATGCGTGATCTGGATATTCGCGGAGCAGGAAATTTATTGGGTGCAGAACAAAGCGGATTTATTTCTGATATCGGATTTGAGATGTATCATAAAATTCTGGACGAGGCAATTCAGGAATTGAAATTGGAATTAGACCAGGAAACCGACATACAACCGAAAGAAAGAAAACCAAATGCAGCAGGGCATATTCAGCAGCTTGCTTATGTGAGAGATTGTGTGATTGATACCGATATGGCAATTCTTATTCCCGATGACTATGTGAATAATATTACTGACCGGCTGGGGCTTTACCGTGAATTGGATGACACAGAAAATGAAAATGAATTAATCGTTTTTGAGAAAAATTTAATTGACCGTTTTGGTCCTTTGCCGAAAGAAGCAACTGAATTATTAAACACTATTCGCTTGCGTTGGATTGCAAAAGAAATTGGTTTTGAACGTTTGATTTTAAAGAATAAAAAACTTGTCGGCTATTTTATTTCTTCGGCTAACTCACCGTATTTTCAAAGTGATGCTTTTGGAAAGGTGCTTAATTATGTGCAAACGCATGGCAAGGATTGCCGCATGACCCAGAAAGGGGATAAGCTGATGCTGAGTTTTGAGAATGTGAGCAGAGTGGAAGAAGCAATTCGTTGGTTAAAACAAATTCTTGGTTAATTTTTTTTCGAATCAATTAGCACCACTGCATCCGCAATAATTTTTGCCATTTTGCTCATTGTATCATTGCTGAGACATTCAATAGTATCGCGTCTGGTGTGGTAGGTAGGATGAAGTTTATGCATTGGCAAACCGACTACTGAAACAGCCGGAATTCCGTTGCGAGTAAAACTGGATGCATCAGTAGCGCCTATAGGTATCATTCCTGATTTATTCTCCAGTCCGTTTGATTGAAAAGCTTTACCGAGCGTTTCAATCAGGTACTTATCATGACGTGCAAAAAGAGATAATTCAAAATCAATGATGTGCATTTCGTTTATGTCGAGCATTCCGTCAAGGTTAATAATATGTGTTGCCTTGGTTAGCTCATCATGATGCTTTTGCTCATAGGCTTTTGAGCCTTTGAGACCGGTTTCTTCGGAACCAAAAGAAATGATTTTTAAACGTGTGTTTTGCAGCGTTGATTTACCGTTTTTCAAAAGATTATGTGCAGCAAAGAAGGCTACTGCAACCCCCGAAAGATTATCCTGTGCGCCATCTACAATTCGTTTTCCGTGAATGAAAAAAAAGCTCAATGAAAAAATACTGCAAAATGCAAAGCAATACCAGCCATAGCTTAGGAAAGGACTAAAATCAAAAACCATTGATGATAAATAGAAAATGGGAAGCGATACAAATGCAAGCCCGCTTACAAGCATCATTCGAATTCCCCAATCGCGGAAATAATACCACCAGATAAATTCGGGTGTACTATCCATGTGCCCAGAAATAATAACGGTTTGTTTCACTTTGCCCGTGGGTTCTATTGTGCCGATAACATTGCGTGAAGTAAGTTTAGGATATAAAATATCAAGCCAATCTTTATACATCAGAAAATGAAAAAAGAAAAAAACAGTATTTAGTGCACTTACTGCAATGGCAATGTTTACAGACCAAAGCGGCAAAGCAAGTGAAATGTAAAACAGAAAGCAGAAAATTTTCAGTGAAGAAAATTTTGCAGTAAGGGCATCGGTAAACTCTTCGGTTTCTACGGTGTTGCAAATTGGTTTGAGTTGCTCTGAAAAATATTCCTGTGCATTTTTTTCAGCATTACTTCCGGCTTTTCGCGGACCGAATTTTTCGATGATGGTAGAGACTAATTCGAGCGGGGTTTTGTGCATGAAATAATTTTGCGAATGGTTTTGTTTCAAAAGTAAAATAAAAAAGCCCACCGTTTCTGATGGACTTTTTTTGTGTCTGTCTTCTCGCAAAAAACAGACGCGGGATTAAAAATTTTATTCGAGTACGGTTACGTTTCCGGTATTACTGAAGCGGTCGTTTTCGTATTCCATACCTTCCCATGTGGTTCCGTCCAAGAAGGTTGCATCGGCTTTCCAGATGTAAGCACCTAGCGGAACAACAACACCGTTGTATCTGCCATCCCATCCTTCGGAAGGTTGGCCGTTAACTAATTCAGTTGATTGCCATAACAGGTTACCCCACTTGTCAAATACCATACACTGATACGTTGCTATGCCGGCACCTTTTGGCAGGAAGAGACCGAAGTCGCCATCGCCACCAGCTATCATTGCATTTGGCATATACAATCCTTTCATGAGCTCTACTTCCACTGTTTGAATAATGGTGTCGGAACATCCTGCACCACTGTAAGCGATTAGTGTTACATCAAACTCACCATTCTCGGCATAATTGTTTATCGGGTCTGTAAGCGTTGAAGTATTTCCGTCTCCGAAATCCCAATCATAAGTTGTTGCGCCTGTTGAAAGGTTGGTGAACTGGATTTGTCCGTCAGGGTCAGTAATGTTGAAGTAGTCAGAAGTGAAATCTGCGACAGGTGTCTGGAATACAGTTACAGCCGAGAGTAATTGAAGCGTATCGTTACACAAGCCGCCACCGCTTACTACCAATGTTACATTGTATGTTCCCGGAATTTCATAGGTGTGTGAAGGGTTGCTTAACATTGAAGTATCACCATCACCAAAGCTCCAGTAATAAGTAACACCGTCAACTGAGTTGTTGGTGAATGATACTGTGTAAGGAGCGCAACCTGAATTTCCGCTCAACGAGAACAATGCAGTAGGTGCAGGATAAACATTGTAAACATAAAGGGCAGTATCTGTGCAACCGTTTGTGGAAGTTGCAATCAGCATTACGGTATAGCTTCCGATGGTGTCATAGGTAGCCTGACCATTGGTGGTGAAAGCTGAATCCCCGTTTCCGAATTCCCAATAATAGGTAACCGAGTTGGTGGAAGTATTGGTGAAATTAACCGTTACCGGGAAGGTGCAGGATGAACTGCCTGAAGGAGTAAAGGATGCTGCAGGCGAAGGATAGATGGATACAGTAACACTATCCGTTGCTGAACAACCCTGCGCGTTGGCGGCAATAACCACATACGTTGTGGTAACCGTTGGCGATACAGTATGTGTTGCGCCATTGCCTAATCCATTGTTCCATGCGAAGTTATAGCTTCCGGTGCCGCCTGTAGCGGATGCGGTAAGAGTAACGCTTTCACCTGCGCAGATGGTGCTGCCGCCTCCGTCAATAGTAACAACTACCTGAGCAGGTTGTGTAAGTGTATATGTTTGTGAAGCAGAGCATCCGTTAGCATCGGTAACAATTACAATGTGTGTTCCTGCAGAAAGACCTGTTGCGGTTGAGTTGGTTCCTCCGCTTGGCGACCAGCTGTAATCGTAAGGAGCAACTCCACCACCTACAAGAGCTGTAGCCGTGCCGTTTGCGCCACCAAAACATGTTGGATTTGAACTTCCGATGATAGAAACTGAAAGACTGGCAGGTTCGGTAATTGTAACAGTGGTGCTGTCCACACATCCGTTAGCATCGGTTACCACTACGGTGTGAACACCTGCAGTAAAGCCGGTTGCAGTTGCAGTGGTTTGTCCGTTATCCCATGCATACTGGTAATTTGGTGTTCCGCCTGTAACCTGAACGGTAGCATGCCCTGTAGATGAGCCACTGCAAACCGGCTGAACAATGTTAATGATGTTAAGTGTAAGTGCATCGGGCTGGCTTACTGTAAACGAAAGCTGAAGTACACAACCGGCAGAGTCGGTAATAGTTACCGAATGATCACCTGCCTGCAGATTTATTGCCGGAACAGTTGTTTGTCCATTACTCCACACGTATGAATAAGGAGCAGAACCACCTTCCATGTTAAAGCTGATGCTTCCATTGTTACCTCCATTGCAGGTTACATTATTTACATCCACATCACCGGCTGAGAGAACAATACTCTCCGTGATTACAAAGTTTACAATGGTGATACAGTTGTTGGCATCACGGATAGTAATAGAGTGCGGTCCGGCAGAAAGATCTGCAACAGTTTGCGTTGTTTGTCCATTATCCCAGAGGTAAGTATAGCCCGGAACACCCCCTGAAATATTTACAGAGGCTTCACCTGTGTTGTTGCCTGCGCAGTAAACATTCACCTGATT
>CAMAVO010000114.1 GCA_945861685.1 Chitinophaga pinensis
CGTTCAACGGAATATCAGGCGAGTCTAAAACGCCATGTAACAAGGTTAAGAATTCAGGAACAATTCCTTCCACCGAATCGGTTACAAAAACCTGATTGCTGTACAACTGAATTTTGTTTTTCTGCACTTCCATGTTCTGTTTCAAACGCGGGAAATACAAGATACCGGTAAGGTTGAAGGGATAATCAACGTTCAAATGAATGTTGAATAATGGATCTTCAAACGTGTATGGATAAAGTTCGCGATAGAATTTATTGTAATCTTCATCTTTCAGGTCAACAGGCTTCTTCGTCCATGCCGGAGTAGTGTTGTTGATGATGTTATCAACAGTTATTTTTTCGTCTTTTGCATTTTCACCTTCGCCAACTTTTTCGGTGATTTCTTTTGTGCCGAATTTAATGTGAACGGGAAGAAATTTGCAGTATTTATTGAGAACGGTTTCAATCCTGTTTTTATCATTAAACTCTAACGAGTCATCAGCAAGGTGAAGAATGATCTCAGTTCCTCTTTCTTTTTTATCGCTTTTTGAAAGTGTGTATTCAGGGCTTCCATCACAAACCCATTTAATTGCGGGCTTGGTTTTCATATAAGACTTGGTATTGATTTCCACTTCTTTTGAAACCATAAAAGAAGAATAAAAACCCAAACCAAAATGTCCGATAATGGTGTTTTCTTTCGCCTTGTCTTTGTATTTTTTCAGAAACTCCTCGGCACCTGAAAAGGCAACCTGATTAATGTATTTTTCTACTTCTTCTTCGCTCATGCCTATACCATTGTCTTTAATGGTAATGGTTTTTGCTTTTTCGTCATGAATAACTTCTACCTGCCAATTGGTTTCTTCTTCAGTGAATTTTCCAAGCGTTTTGAGCGTTTTTAATTTCTGAACGGCATCAACAGCGTTAGAAACTAATTCGCGTAAAAATATTTCATGGTCGCTGTAAAGGAATTTTTTGATGATAGGGAAAATGTTCTCGGTCTGAACGTTTATTTTTCCTTTGGTTGTGTTTTTTTCAGTGGCTGTTTCTGACATGATGATTTATTAAATACGTTTAGAATATCCTATAATTATAAAGCCCTTCGACTACGCTCAGGTTGACAGCCTGCCGCAACTCAATAGCTGTGCCAAGCGAAAATAACTGACAAAATGACTTTGAGTAGCGTCATGCTGAACTTGTTTCAGCATCTAAGACCCTGAAACAAGTTCAGGGTGATGGCACTACTCTTTAGCGGAATTTGCCTGCAACAGCAAGGCAACAGAGGTCTTGCCTTGTTTGTTGGCAAGTGAAAGAGGAGTATCGCCTGTATTACTCATAAGGTTTACTACAGCGCCTTTTTCAATCAGAACTTTCACAACATCTTCTTTCCCTTGATATGAAGCGGCATGTAAGGCAGTCCAGCCATCACCATTGGCAAAATGGATGGCAGCGCCTTTTTCAATCAATTGTAAAGCAATTTCAGAATTACCCGACATAATAGCCGTGTAGAGCGGTGTAGGCTCTGTCATTGAATTTACATCAGCACCATTTTCAAGTAATAGTTTTGCAAGAACAGGTTTGTTCATCTGCAAAGCAATAATTAAAGGAGCCCAGTCTGTTTCGGTTTGTGCATTTACCACTTCCGGGAATTTTTTCATGATTGCTTTCATCATATCCACATTTCCTGAACGGAGGTAGGTCATAAACTTATCCTTTCCGAGAAAATTAATTTCCACTTGTTTGCGGTCGGGACTGTCAATGGTAACTTTCTGTGTCCACTTTTCTTTTCCGCCAGTCATGGTTGCATCAATAGTATGTTCTCCAAAAAGAAGAATAAAACTTTTGGTACTGTCGGCCTTCATGTCGGCAACTTTTTTTCCATCAATATTTATGGTGCAGGCAAGGTCCGGTTTAAGAACCAACGATGATTTGCGATTGCTGACTACCTTTGTTGTCTGTGATTTTGCAGTGAGTGCAATAGCAGTAATGATAAACAGCAAACAGAAAAATTTTACAAGAAAATCAATTCTGTTGTTGATGTAAATGCCCATGGTGAATTTATAATTTTGGTTCAAATTTATTCTGTTAAGGTTCAATAATTATGCCTGTTGAAAAAACATGAAAACTTTCTCTTCCTATCGCCTAACAAACGAATGAACAAAACACTGCACCTCGTACTTTCGCTGGCTATTATTTTTACAACGCTAAACTTGTCAGCACAAACTAAAATACGTTACGCAGCCATTGGTGATTCATACACCATTGGCGAAGGTGTAAACGAAAACGAACGCTGGTCGAACATTCTTGTTGAACATTTAAAACAGCAAGCTATTCATTTGGAAATTGTTTGTAATCCCTCTGTAACAGGCTGGACTACACAACAGGTAATTGATAATGAATTGCCTGTTTATCGAGATTCCAAGCCTAATTTTGCGACACTGTTGATCGGTGTAAACGATTGGGTACAAGATGTTACACCTGAAAAATTCAGAGAAAACCTGCGTTTCATTATTTCTGAAATGCAAAAAGAACTGAAAAACAAACAGCACCTTTTATTGGTTACCATTCCTGATTTTTCGGCTACTCCAGAAGGACCAAAGTACAGTCGCGGAAGAGATATTACTAAAGGATTGGCAGAATTCAACCAGATAATAAAAGAAGAAGCACAAGCAAAAAATTTATTGGTTGCCGATATTTTTGAAATCTCGCAACAGGTAAAAGGTGATGCAACGCTGGTTGCAGCTGACGGACTTCATCCTTCGGGCAAAGAATATGCGGAATGGGAGAAGATTATTTTTCCGTTGGTTAAAAAAATACTGACTTCGGCACAATAATACCAGTTCATTTACCGTTACTATAATAAAGACATCTATCATGCGCAAGCTAATTGCCATCATCATCATCGCCTTTGTTGCTTCTTCCTGTGCATCTTCCAATCATGTGAGAAAATGCGGGGGAGGCAGAGGAACAAAAGTGCCCATGGGCGTTTTATAAAGCCATGGCACAGTTCTTGCCAAATAGCAGAAAACCATTTCCATTTCTATGAAAAACTCATTCCTGTTATTGATAATAGTCGTTGTCCTTTCTTCGTGCTCACAAAAAGTTTTCTTCACCAAAGAAACCAAAGAGAAGCTTGAAGCCAAAGGTGTTGACCTTAAAAAAATACAATACTATAACTCCGAAGCCATAGTGTTACTGCGCGAAATAAAAGACGAAGAAATAAAAGTAGCAGAAGGAAAAGTGCGCATTGAAAACGGTAAAAACGTGGAAGAAATAATCATCAAACGCAAAACACCGGGTGTGTTTTCTGCTGCCAACACCAGCGATGCGATGATGATTCAATTTGAAAGAGGTGATACTAAATTTCTCCCTTTTGTCCCTGCAAAAGATTATACCGGAAAGAAAAATATTTTTCAGTTGGGTTACCTCGACCGTGTGAACAGTGGCGGAACACGCATGGCTATTGTAAACTATGACGATAAAAAATACAGCATCGTTTACGGAAGCAATGCAGCATTGCTTATTGACAAAAGCGTTCTGGTGAAAGAAGAACGCAAGACCAGAGTTGCAGAGGGAGTGAAGGTGAAGTGACCTCCGTCATTGCGAGGGTTTTTCACCCGAAGCAATCTCACAATATAATTCAGCAATTTAATCAGGAGATTGCTTCACTGTAGGAAACGGTTCGCAATGACGATTAATCTTTTTCTATAAAATCTTCTGACAAATCTTTCCAGTCCGGATTTATACTAATAATAAGAGTCTCTTTTTTCTTCCTTGACCCACCCTTAATCTGTTTCTCTCTTCCAATTGCTTCTTGGATTGTATGAAAACCTTCGTAGTAAACCAATTTAAAAACATTGTATTTTGCAGTAAAAGAATTAGGATGCGATTGATTTTGATGCTCCCAAAGTCTTTTTGCAAGGTTGGCTGTTACACCGGTGTATAATACTGTGTGATTTTTATTAGTGAGGATGTAAACGTATCCGCCTTTATACATAAGACAAAACTACAATTTGAATCGTCATTGCGAGCATAGCGAAGCAATCTCACAATAAGTTCACAACTTCATTTAATGAGATTGCTTCACCGTAGGAACCGGTTCGCAATGACGATTAACTACCCGCACTTTGAATGCCCGCAGCTTTTGCAATTCAGGCAACCTTCTTCATAAACTAAAGATGGCTGTGAACAATTCGGACACATATTCTCAACCGGCTTTGTACCGTCAGGAATGAATTTCTTTAAAGCACGTGCCACACCGTTTTTCCACGTGGTCAATGTTTCATCATTCAGGTTAAGGTTGTTTACCACATCCACAACAAAAGGCAATGGCATCCCGTGGCGCAGAATTCCTGAAATCAATTTCGCATAGTTCCAGTACTCTTTATCAAATGAACGAGACAGACCTCCAATAGTAGTGACGTAACCTTCTTTGTCGGTGTAGCTGAAATCGTAACGGGTTTTGCCGTTGCCGTTTTTAACTTTAATAACAACACCTTTATCAACCCAGTTTGGAATGACAAATGACTCTTCTGCTTTACCGGTAAAAATCTCATACGGTTTTCCATTCAGCAAGCCCACAACTGCAATCCATTTATCGTGATTGTTCTGGAAGCGTACGATTTCTGCACCTAATTCTGTAGGGCGTTTTGGTGCTCTTGATTCAATAATGTCGTCCTGAATGTCTGAGTTCTTTTCCTGTTTCTTTTCGTTGCTTACCAACACACCACTGCGCGAGCCATCGCGGTAAACAGTAATTCCTTTGCAGCCACTCTCCCACCCTGTCTGATAAATCTGTCCTACTAATTCTTCGGTAACATTGTTGGGAACATTCACCGTAACGCTGATGCTGTGGTCAACCCATTTCTGAACAGCGCCTTGCAATTTTACTTTGCTTACCCAATCCACATCGTTAGCAGATGCTTTATGGAAAGGTGATTTCTCAATCAGTTTATTCAGTTCTGTATCGTCCAACAATTTTACTTTGTCCACATCGTAACCGTTTGCCTGCAACCACACAATCAGTTTGTGGTGAAACACATGATACTCTTCCCACGAATCACCTACCTCATCAATAAAGCTAACGGTAACATTTTTGTCGTTGGGATTTACTTTGCGTCTGCGTTTGTAGGCAGGCATAAACACAGGTTCAATGCCTGAAGTAGTTTGTGTCATTAAGCTAACGCTGCCTGTTGGAGCAACGGTGAGCAACGCAATGTTTCTTCTTCCCCATTTCAGCATGTCTTCATACAGCAAAGGGTCTGCATGTTTAATACGCTGAATCATCGGATTATTTTTTTCGCGCTCTGAATCATAGATAGGGAAAGCACCGCGTGCGTGCGCCATATCAATGCTGGAACGGTAAGCTTCAAGCGCAAGAGTTTTATGAACTTTCTCGCAGGTTTTTATTGACTCATCAGAACCGTAGCGGATGTTTAATGCTGCCAGCATATCGCCTTCGGCAGTAACGCCAACACCTGTTCTGCGGCCTTCAATGCATTTCTTTTTTATGTTTTTCCAGAGGTTAAACTCTACTGCTTTTATCTCTGTTTCTTCGGGGTCTTTTTCAATTTTGAGAAGGATGGCATCAATCTTCTCCAGTTCCAGATCAATGATGTCGTCCATCATGCGTTGCGCCATGCGGGTATGTTGTTTAAAGAGCGGGTAGTTGAACTTTGCATCTTTTGTGAATGGTTCATCCACATAACTGTAAAGATTAAGCGCAATCAGGCGGCAGCTATCATATGGACACAATGGAATTTCACCGCAAGGGTTGGTAGAAACTGTTTTGAAACCCAAATCAGAATAACAGTCGGGAATTGATTCACGGATAACGGTATCCCAGAATAAAATTCCCGGTTCTGCTGATTTCCATGCGTTGTGAACGATTTTATTCCACAATGCTGTTGCATCAATTTCCTGTTTTACTCTCGGTGTTTTTGAATCAACGGGAAACTGCTGCACATAAGGTGTTCCGTTGATGGCAGCTTTCATAAAATCATCGTCAATCTTTACCGATACATTAGCACCCGTTACTTTGGTGCCGTCCATTTTAGCGTCAATAAATTTTTCGGCATCAGGATGTTTGATGGAAATGCTGAGCATCAGCGCACCGCGTCTTCCATCTTGTGCCACTTCACGTGTTGAGTTAGAATAACGCTCCATAAAAGGAACAACTCCTGTTGAAGTGAGTGCGCTGTTAAGAACGGGAGTACCGACAGGGCGCAGGTTTGTAAGGTCGTGACCAACACCACCTCTGCGTTTCATCAGTTGCACTTGTTCCTGGTCTATCTTCATAATAGAACCATAGGAATCAGAAGCTCCGTTATTACCAATTACAAAACAATTAGAGAGCGAAACAATCTGAAAATCGTTTCCGATACCGGTCATAGGACCGCCCTGCGGAACAATGAATTTAAAGTTTTTCAGCACCTGATAAATTTCGTCTTCAGTATATGCTTTCGGATATTTTGCTTCCACACGGGCAATCTCACGCGCCATTCTGCGGTGCATGTGGTCGGGATTCAATTCATAGATATTACCGTATGAATCTTTGAGTGCATATTTATTCAACCATACCTGTGCCGCGAGCTCATCACCTTTGAAATAATCCACCGAACTTTTCAGTGCTTCTTCGTAGGTGTATTTTCTTAGTTCGGGTTTAGGTGCTGATGGTGTGGCTGTGGTTGTTTTCAATGCGGTTTCGGTTAGTGTTTCTGTTGACATAAGACGACAAGTTTATTAAGGTTTGGTTGACCTTGCGGATAATTTCCTTTAAAGTTTAGTTTGGTTTCCCGAAAAATGGGATGTGCAATAATAGAAACAAATGAACTGTAGATTTGATTCAGTTTTGAACAAAAAGGAATAGTTTTCAACCTGACAGAGGTCAGGGAAAATTTATAATTTAGTGGACTTATTTTATCGGACTGAACAAAAAATAATCATGACCATCGCCACCTGGAACCTCGAACGCACGCAAAAAACAAGCAAACGGCTTCCTGCTATTATTGATTGCATTAAAAAAATCAATCCTGATATTTTGGTGCTTACCATCCATAACCTCGCAACAAACACCCATAACTAATTACTATTCAGCCAATAAAAACCCAGAAAAGGTTAAACAAAATCTTCTTTCGGTTAAGTCGTGGCGCACCTTAATTCATAGTTGGTCAGCATTTGGTTAATAGCTATCACCACTTAACTCATAGTTACCCGCCACATGATTAATAGTTGGCTAGCACTTGGTTAATAGTTGAGTGCAATTGGGTTATGTGGTGCTAACACTTAACCAATAGTTGAGTGCAACTTGGTTAAGTCGTGGCGTAACTTAACCCATAGTTGGGTGCAATTCGATTAAGTGGTGCTAACTGTTAACCAATAGTTGAATAGCATTTGATTAAGTGGTGGCAACATTTAACTCATTGTTGGTTTCATTTGATTAAGTTGTCTTTTAATTTAACCGAAATGCATGTTGCTTACCAATTGTTTACAGTAAGCGTTTAGTCAATGACCTTTCGCTAAGACTGATGAAAAAGTAAAAAGAAAAAAGTGGCCTAACCGAAGGTAAGACCGCTTATTATTTTGGAGTGGATTAAAATCTACAAATACGAGTGGTCGCTTCCGTTCGCTTTGTATTCCTTTTCTACTTTTTTCATGATGATGTTGCGCACCCATTTTTTAAATGGCGGCATCTCTTTCATCTTAGGGTTTTTTCCGTGTTTCTTAAAACGGTCGAAATAATATTTGGTGGCCAATACTGCAAAACCTGCACAGGTATTATGATCTAAATACGGGCTCAGGTTATTGAGCTTAACATGTTTTGCTCCCAATGCCGTCATTTTTTCATAGGCAACTATTGAGTTTTTATAGTTCACCTCACGGTCGCCTTCGCAAAAGCAAAGCTGAACAGGAGCTGTTGGAACCCAATCGGTAAGATTGTTTTCCTGCAAACGCTTTTTAAATGCAAACTGAGGATTGTTAAGGTATTCATTAATCATAGTGTCGGTCATTACATCTTTCGGAATTTTTGGCATCAGACGATTTAGTTCATCCAGCGTACGGTTATCATTATGCTCAAAGAAAGGTTGGAACAACGAATCAAAAGGCGGTCTGAATGCAGTGTAAATATCCGCGGTTGGCAGAATTTTATAAGCTTCCTGATAAGACAAAATAAGATACGGAAGATAGAAAGGACGGGGATATTCCTGAAACATATATTTCTCCTGCTCGCCTGTCATATCATACGCTCCCGACATAGGTGAAGAAGCAGTAACCTGAAAGCGCGGGTCGTTCAATTCCTGCAAATATTTGTGAGCGGCAAAGGAAGCATGTCCACCTTGTGAATAGCCGGTAAGAAACAACTGACCGTTGTGTTCTACACTCAATTTTTTGTTCAATTCATCTATTGCATACAGCATGTAAATAAAAGCGTGCGCCTCACTCCATGCATGCTGATACAAATGTTTTCCATCGCCTTTTCCTATTCCGTAGTAATCGGGAAACATAGCTGCGTAGCCATCTGTAGCGTGTGCCAGACAAATAAACTGTTGTGAATCGCCATCCGAAATATCTCTTCCTTTTTGAATTTGAGTGCCGTGACCAAACATCATATAAGGCACAGCCTTTTCTGTTTTAGGAACAAAATAAATTCCCGATGCATTTCTCCATGTTCCGTCAATCCATTTTACACGGTAAATGATTTCGTAGATATCAACACCATAGTGAACAGGCAGTGCAATTTTGGGAACTTTTTTGTCTTTCCACATTGCATTAAGCGTTTGCTTTGTATGTGATTTTACAAGGTTATAACTTACCAGGTAAGGCGCATCAGGGTCAGGAGTAATTCCAAATGACTCGATAGAAAATAAAAGAGCCAGAAGCGGAAAAAAGTATTTCATGATAATAAGGGGTTGGGAATGAGGTGCAAATATATTACGAATTAGCGTTGACTCAGCCGTTTCGAGTAAATGTTTTTAATTTCGCGTTTATGGATTGGAAAGCGGCTATCAGCGGATTTAAGAATTACCTGAAACTGGAACGCTCCATGTCGCCCAATACGGTAGAAAGTTACGTGCGCGATGTTACACAGCTTTATAGTTTTGGCGAAACAAAAGGCTGGGAACTGCCTCCCGAAAAAATTACGTTAAAACAACTGCGCGAATTCATTGGTGAGATAAACGACATCGGCATGAGTGCCACCAGTCAGGCGCGCATCATCTCAGGCATGAAAGCTTTTTACAAGTATCTGTTAATTGAAGACATTATAAAAGATAACCCGACCGAGCTACTTGAATCACCAAAGACTGGCCGCAAACTTCCCGATACATTAAACATTCAGGAAATAGAATTGCTGATTAATACCATTGATTTAAGCAAACCGGAAGGCGAGCGCAACAAGGCCATGCTGGAAGTTTTATACGGCTCTGGCCTGCGTGTTTCGGAGCTGGTAAATTTGAAAATAAGTTCTATTCATTTTGATATTGGTTTTATCCGTGTGCTTGGCAAAGGAAATAAAGAACGACTTGTTCCGCTGGGCGGCATGGCTTCTAAGCAGGTAAAAACCTACATGGATAATGTGCGCACCCATGTTCAGATAAAAAAAGGAAATGAAGACTTTTTATTTCTCAATACGCGAGGAACAAAACTATCGCGGGTATATGTGTTTTTGTTTCTGAAACAACTGGCAGA
>CAMAVO010000115.1 GCA_945861685.1 Chitinophaga pinensis
TACTGCCCGAATTTTTATACCTGATTACTAATGATGCCGGAATAAAATCAGTTGATAGAAGTTTTACCGGAATACGCGACATGTCCGGCAATTTTGTTGCAATGGAATGTTTTCACTCTCAGGTTTATGAACTTTTTAACCTAGCTGAACCATCAAATAATTTAAAGCCGGTATATTCATTCGCAAACGATCTTTATCTTGGCGAAAAAGGATATTTTCTTATTCGGTCTTCAGATGAAGATTCATTTACATTTGAGTTACGGAAATATATTCCACCGTTTGGCGCAAACGGGAATTCTTCTGAATTAATTTGCGAAGCAGGACCATTTGATTCTAATGTTTTAGAATTACAGGGCCCTATGCTCGGTTTTTCAGAGGGTAAATCGTGGATGGCTAATGGTTTTATTAATGAAAATTATGAAAGAGTCTCGCCTTTTTGTTTTGCATCAGGAAGTAATTTTTCTGAAGGTCTTGCTGCTGTCTGTTTCAATGGGAAATGGGGTTATATAAATCATAAATATGAGGAAGCTATTCCTTTTTTATATGGATATGCAGAACCATTCAGCGGAGGCTTTGCAAGAGTGTTAATTCTTGCTGATAAATACAAAGAGCCAAAAGGGGAATGGAAAAGCTTCTCCACCGATGAACTGTTTTTTGAACTTAAACACGGAATAAAAGATAAAGGCCCTGTTGAACATAAACTCCCTGTAACTAGCTCTTATCCGGATATATTTTTTAATGAATCTAAGTTTCAAGATAGCCATTCAATTTCAGTTCTGATTTCGGAATACCATTGTTTTGCAATTTCAGTTTATGGTGATCTGGGTGAAATTAATTTGTCCGATTTTGGAACCTGGGCTATAATTGACAAAAGCGGAAATATAATTTACAACCAAAAAAACAATGAGGAAATCAGTCAGGTAATTAATGGAAGATTTTGTGTGACAAATGAAGGTTCTAGTTTCATCTACAAGATGTCTGAATCGGAATTAAGTCAAGAAAATAAAAGTGAAATTCAAAAACGGGAGAATGCAGATGGTGCAACAAATGATACTACGATAGACAATAGTGAATTTACTTTTAATTTATATAATTTATGCCCGCAGAGGAAGAAAAAAAGGGAACACTCTATAATTTTTGAGGAAGATTATAAAACTGCATTTAAAAATGAAATTAAGCAGGTTAATCTTATTTGTTCTTTCAGGTTTAATGCAACCCCTGCACAAAAAGACGATGAAGATTTAATACTGAATTTTCTGCGATTGGGTATGGCAGCAGAACAACTCGAATCAATTTCAGAACGACTTAAACAAAGTTTAACTTTTTTCGAAAGAGCGGCTGCAATTAATCCAAAAGTGGTTCCTTATGCTAGCGACCTTATTAAACTCCGTTTTATTCAGGATAAAAAATGGCTCAATAAATATATAACCGAAAATATTATTGAAAATAAAAAATACGGATGGTCAGGACCTCTAAGGACTACTTTTTCAAAAAGTGGAGTTGGAAAAAGCATTGGCTTCCTTGGTTGTCGTTTTGGAGTTACACCAGATGGGAGAAAATATTGGAGTTTCGGTATTAAAGGAACAGGATTTTATTATATTAAGTATTACAAATAATCAAGCGGGTTAAATAAAAATGGAATAGCTATCATTGTAAAAAAAGATACGAGCAATGTCAATTAGTGATTTAACCAGGTTTCAACCGAGATTATAATTGTTGATTAATTAATTGAATATCATTAAAATATAGATACATCTTAGACTATGCTCAGGGTGACAAACTAAAGAAAAATATATCTTTGGCTCTCCCAACCCCAATCAATATATATGGAACGTTTTCAAGGTTTAGTCGGCATTGCTTTAATTTTTCTACTCGCGTTTTTGTTTTCCAACAACCGCAAGGCCATCAACTACCGCCTTGTGTTAAGTGGTGTTGCGCTGCAAATACTGATTGCAGTGTTGGTTCTTAAGATACCGCCCGTTACCCGCTTTTTCCAGATGCTTGGCAAGGGCATGGAGAAGATAGAACAGTTTGCCAAAGAAGGCGCCAACTTTGCTTATGGCGGCATTGCTGCTGTAAAATATACTGGTGAGGTGCAGAATTACGGCAGTCCCGGAATTTTTGTTTTTGCGTTTAATATCACGGCAACCATTATTCTGGTTTGCATTCTGGTGGCTATACTTTATCATATCGGTTTTATGCAGCGCGTAGTTTCTGTCATTGCTAAAGCCATGAATTTCATAATGCGCGTAAGCGGTGCCGAGGCGCTGAGCAATGTAGCCAGCGCCTTTGTGGGCCAGGTAGAAGCGCAGGTGATGATACGCCCTTATCTTTCGGGAATGACCAAAAGTGAGTTGCTGGCTTCCATGAGCGGAAGCCTTGCCTGCATTGCCGGTGGTATTTTAATTGTGTATGCCAACATGGGCGCTAAGGCCGAATACCTGATTGCCGCCAGCCTTATGGCAGCGCCCGGTGCCTTGGTTATCTCCAAAATTGTGTTCCCCGAAACCGAGGAATCGCAAACCATGGGCAACGTAAAACTGGAAGTGAAAAGCGAATACAGCAACCTGATTGATGCCATCAGTCACGGTGCTGCCGAGGGTTTTAAAATCTCCATGAATGTAATTGCCATGCTCATTGGTTTTATTGCGCTCATTGCGCTTATCAACTGGTCGCTCGGCCATCTGTGGGACGGACTTACACTGGATTATATTTTCGGGAAACTGTTTTTCCCCTTTGCATGGAGCATGGGTATTCCCATGGAAGATGTAAACAATGCTGCAACATTATTAGGACAAAAACTTACCGTGAATGAATTTGTGGCCTTCAAGAATTTAACAAGCAATGCCGTTCCGGTTGTCAGCGATAAAGGATTGCTTATTATCAGCATTGCTATTTGCGGTTTCGCCAACTTCAGCAGCGTGGGTATGCAGATTGGCGGTATCGGTGCTTTAGCCCCTGAACGCAGGGCCGACCTTGCCAAACTGGGCATGAGAGCCTTGCTCTGCGGAACGCTGGCTTCGTATCTGTCTGCTACTATTGCGGGGATAATAAGCTAACGTCATTGCGGCTTCTCGTCATTGCGAGGGCGCTTTTCGCGCCAGAAGCAATCTCATAATAAATGTAGTATTTCAATCAGGAGATTGCTTCTCCGCCTCAGGCGGATCGCAATGACGGAACGTTACGACTGCTGACGTTTGTCCAACTCCTGCTTTATGCGTCCTGCTTTTTCGTAAGCCTCGTCTTCAATGGCTTCTTTCAGCATGGTCTCCAACTCACTGGTGGTTATCTCTGAGTATTTATCACCCTTATCGCCTTTGCCGGCTTTGGGTGTTTTCTTTTCTGCTTTTTCGGTTTCGGCAAAAGCGCCATCGTTTTCCATAATTATTCCTGCCGAAGAAAGTATGAATTCATACGTGTAAACCGGACAGTTGAAACGCGTTGCCAGTGCAATAGCATCGGAGGTGCGCGAATCAATTTCCTGCACTTCGCCCAATTCATTCTGACAAACAAGGTTGGCATAAAAAATTCCTTCCACTAAGTTGTAAATCACCACTTCCACTATGTTAATGTGGAAAGCTTCAGAAAAAGATTTAAAAAGGTCGTGTGTAAGCGGACGGGTGGGCTGCATCTTCTCCAGTTCAATGGCAATGCTCTGCGCCTCTGGTCCGCCAATAATAATAGGTAATCGTCTTTTGCCTTCTGTCTCACCCAATACCAGCGCATAAGCACCGGATTGTGTCTGGCTGTAGGATAAACCGATGATGTCTAATTTTATTTTTGTCTTTTCCATTCGGCAGTTGCAGAAAGCAGAATCTAAAGTAGTGTTTTTGCCACAGATTACACAAATTAAATCTGCGCTAATCTGTGTAATCTGTGGTGAATAAGTTTAATTATTTGCTTTCAGTGTCTTGAATGCCTCAATCAGTTTAGGAACTACTTCAAAAGCATCACCTACAATTCCGTAGTCTGCTGCTTTAAAGAAAGGCGCTTCAGGATCTTTGTTGATGACTACAATCACTTTGCTTTGGTTTACACCCGCAAGGTGTTGTATAGCTCCCGAAATTCCGATAGCTATATATAAGTTAGGACGGATAGCGATACCGGTTTGTCCAACGTGCTCGTGGTGCGGTCTCCAGCCGATATCGGCTACAGGGCGTGAGCAGGCAGTAGTTGCGCCTAACAAAGTGGCAAGTTCTTCAATCATTCCCCAGTTCTCAGGGCCTTTCATTCCGCGTCCTGCGCTTACTACCAGTTCTGCTTCGGGCAGCGGAGCTACTCCGGCTGCTGAAGCACGGTTTACTTCTTTTACCACCAGGGTAGAAGTTAGTGCGCTAAGGTCGGCACTGAAATCAGCTACTTCTGCGCTTGCATCGGTAACTACTACAGGGAATGAGTTAGGCATTAAAGAGATTACTTTCTCATCGGTAAGGATGTTTACATCGGCATACGCTTTACCCGAGAATACGTTTTTACGGAGTATGAAATTTCCGCCATCCAGGTTGGGCAATGAAGTTGCACCGCTTACCAGTCCTGCTTTTGAGCGTGCAGAAAGGCGTGATGCCAATGATTTTCCGGTTGAGTCGTGTGCGAACACCACCACTTTTGCTCCTGCTGAATTTGCAGCCTGTGCAATGGCAGCAGTCAACAGTTGCGGGTCAAATGCATTAAGTTTATCGTTGGTTATTTTCAGAACTTTTGCTGCTCCGTATTTCCCCAATTCGGCAAGGTTATCAGAAGAGTTAATCACTAAAGCAACAGCGTTGGTTCCTAACAGCGAAGCCACTTTGCTGCCGTAGTGAATTGCTTCCAGTGATGATTTTTTTACTTTTCCGTTGATGGTGTCTGCGTATATTAAAACTGACATTTTCTTTATTTTTTTAGATGTTATATAATTAGATAACTTTTGCTTCCGTGTGCAACAAATTCACCAGTTCAGCAACATTATCAGGGCTGATTAATTTAACCGCTGCTTTTGCAGGTGGCAAGGTGAATACTTTTATAGAAGTTAGTTGAGCCACATTTACAGGAGCAACAACTGTCAATGGTTTTGTGCGTGCCGCCATAATTCCGCGCATGTTAGGGATGCGTGCTTCAGCCATTCCTTTCTGGCAGCTTACTACAAATGTTCCGGTAACTTCTACTGTTTCGTAACCGCCTTCGATGTTACGTTTCATAGTTGCTTTTCCGCCATCAACTTCTAACGTGCTTGCATGCGAAACATAAGGAACGTTCATCAGCTCAGCAATCATACCGCCTACTTCTGCGCCATTGTAATCAATGGTTTCTTTTCCGGTCATAACGATGTCGTAGCCCTGTGTTTTTGCATATTCTGCAATTTGCGAAGCCACATAAAATGATTCGTTGCTATTGCCGTCAATTCTAACTGAATCGTTAGCGCCAATTGCCAATGCTTTGCGGATAATCTGGTCGTTGTCAGCTGGACCAACATTGATGATAGTAACAGTTCCACCTTGTTTTTCGGTGAGCTCAAGTGCACGCACAAGCGCATACCACTCATCATAAGGATTTACGATAAACTGAACTTTATCTTCATTGAATTTTGTATCGTTATCAACGAAGGAAATTTTTGTTGTTGTATCAGGTACTTTGCTGATGCAGACTAATATTTTCATTGCTTGAATTTTGTTAAAGAATTTTTTAAAACGGGTGCAAAGCTAATAATTTATGAAAGTAAAAAAGCGGATTTTTTTGATGAGTAAAATCAGACTTATTTCATTAAAACAAGTATACCCGAAAAAGGTTTTAAGAGAATTGTTTTATCAGGCGTTTCAGATATGTTCGGTTCAGTAGAAAGTAATTTGCGGGAAGGTTCATACATAAGTTCAAATTGCTTCTCCCCTTTCCCGAAATTTATAAGCACTGCTATTCTTTCTTTTTCATCAGTTCGGTAATATCCCAACACATTGCGCGGAAGTTCTTTCGTAGGTATAAGTTCCATCTTTCCGCTTTGCAGGGCAGGGTGGTTGTTGCGCAGTTCAACCAATTTGCTGATGAAATTAAGCATGGAGTTTTCATCAGCTTTTTCTGTTTCAGTATTTACGATTTTGTAATTTTCTCCAACCGGAAGCCAGGTTTTATCCGCAGTTGAGAAGCCTGCGTTTTTTGTGCTATCCCATTGCATTGGTGTCCGCATTTCATCGCGGTTCATGGTTTCTCCTGCCATGTCAACCAGAAAACGAGGCAGCCCGGGATATAAATGTGCCACAGGGTCTAGCGCTTTGCGGTAGGGCATGCGCACATCGGTCATACCTATTTCTTCACCATAATAAAAGCAGGGTGTTCCTCTTGCACTGAATTGTAAAAGATGGATAAGTTTTGCTTTATCCAGGTTACCTTTCAGTCGCCTTGCCATGCGTCTGCGGTCGTGGTTACTAAATACAAAAACAGGATGGAAAGGTGCAGGAAAATCTTTTTCCAGACCTTCAATCAATTCGTGAAAATAGTTTGCCTTGAATTTGAAGCGCAGCATTTCAAATTCAAAAGCAAGTCCAAGTCCGTCATTCTTTTCTTCGCCCAGAAAACGCCTTATCATCTGGTGGTTTCCGAATACTTCGCCCAGCAATACCTTATCTCCGAATGAATCACAAACGGCACGCAACTCTTTTGCAAAGCCGAAACTTTCGGGTTGATTGGTAATACCTTTGATGGTTTTGCGGTATTCTTTAGCATCGTGTTTTTCCATCACAGCCTTGCGTGATGCAGCGTTGTTGCGGAAAATAGAATCCTTGTAAATAGAGTTGAACATATCCAACCGGAAACCATCAACACCTTTACCAAGCCAGAATTTAACAACACCAAACATGGCTTCTTTCACTTCCGGATTGCGGTAATTCAAATCAGGCTGAAAAGGCAGAAAACTAGCCCAGTAATACTGATCTCGTTCTTTGGAATAGTGCCAGCCTTTTTGTTTCAAAGCCGATTTCCATCTGTTGGGCTTGTCCCGCCAGATGTACCAATCCGCTTTAGCGTTCGTTCTTGATGAAGCCGATTCTTTGAACCATGGATTTTCATCTGAAGTATGATTCATCACCATGTCAAACACGATTTTCATTCCGCGCTTGTGCACTTCATTTACTAATGTCTGCGCGTCTTCCAGCGTTCCGTATTCAGGGGCTATATCGGTGTAGTTAGAAATATCGTACCCGAAATCTTCCTGTGGTGAACCAAAGAATGGAGAGCACCAGATAGTTTCAAATCCCAGTGATTGGATGTAATCCAGTTTTTGAATAATGCCTTTGATGTCACCAATGCCATCACCACTGGTATCGTAGTAGGAGCGGGGATAAATCTGGTAAATAGTGGTTTGGTGATACCAGGGTTGAGCTGTACTGCTTCCAATGAGGAAGAACAGAAAAATTATGGCGATTGAAAACCGCATAAAGTTATCTAACCTTCATTTACTGCTATTATTATTGCTTTTTAAGTGCAAAGTACTTTTTGCATTCAAAGAAGTTACAACTTTTTTACCAGTTTTTGCTTCTAATTCCTGTCGGGCTACTTTAGCAACATTACCGCCTTGTTTTGCCACTTTTTTGCTTTCTTCAAAAGTTTCGGGGTTTACGGCTTGTGAAATATCTTTTGTTGAAGCTTCGGCAAGCATGTTCAAAATCAATTCGGTGTTGGTCATATTATCACGAAGGTTTTCTTTTTTCAAACCTTTCAGGATTTTATATTCTTTGGTTGTTTTGTCCGCCCAGGCTTTAGTAATAATGTCGGTAAGCGTTGCAAACTGGGCACCTTCTTTCAGTCCCCGGTTTTTCCACTCATCAGTAAGTTCTTTTCGTATCTCAATACTTTTCAGGCGTTGATTAATCCAATTTTCGGAGTAACCCAATTGAAGATATTGTTCTAAAGCCCTGTCAATGCTGAGTTCAGGGTCTTGCATTTCGTCTAAGCGTTCAGAAGCTATTTGCGCCAGCCAAAGTTTAAAAGGCTCTGCTTTTGGTGATGGAATGGATTGAATTAAACGAAAAAGTTGTTCGGTATCTGCAACATCGGTCAAATAATTTTTACCATCTGCTGATTTCATTTTCAGTTGTCCCAAATTATGGGACAACTCACTTCCTTCGGATTTAAGTTTAGTTTTTAAGGCATTCCAGTATTTTCTTGGTCTTGGGCTTCCGGTTAAAACTACAATCACATCTATAATTGAAAAATACCATTTCTCTTGTTCCTCAATCCAAAGGGTTCTTACTTTTTTAGCTTCAAATATTTTTATAGAATCTTGTTGTTTCATTTTTATTCTTCAAATTTAAAGTTTTCAAAAGTATAATTCTTTCTCTTTTCGTGAACATAGATTTCTATTAGCTTTGCGCTGCAATGAAAAAAGCAGTTTTACTCTTTCTCACCTTCTCACTTTCCCACTCTTTTACTTCGCTTGCGCAACTGAACCTAAAGGACAGCATGGTAACAGCTCCCATGTTTTGTTTTTCTTATGCGTTTCAAATTCCTGCCGGTGATATGAAAGATCGTTTCGGAGTTAGCTCAAGTGTTGGAGCTGATTTTATGGTCAAGAACAAAAAGAACTGGGTTTTTGGTGCCGACTTTCATTTCATCTTTGGATCGGATATAAAGGAGAGCAGTATTCTTGACGGAATGAAAACCAATCAGGGTGAAATTATTGGTCAGGACGGACAATATGCCGACATTGCTATTTCAGAGCGAGGTTATACAACCTGTGCTAAAATCGGAAAGATATTTCCGCTTGGAAAACCAAACAAAAATTCAGGAATTATTTTTACAACGGGAGCGGGTTTTATGCAGCATAAAATACGCTTTGATATTGCCAATAACACCGCACCACAACTAACAAAAGAGACCAAGAAAGGATACGACCGACTGACCAACGGATTTTTGCTGGATCATTTTCTTGGCTACATGTTTCTCGGAAATAAACGCTTGATGAATTTTTATGGCGGTTTTGAGTTCACACAAGCGTTTACTCAAAACCGCAGAAGCTATAACTGGGATACTATGCAGCGCGATACTAAAAGTCGTTACGATGTGCTTTATGGAATCCGTATCGGATTTATAATTCCTTTTTATAAACGGACCGGTAAAACTTATTATTATTGAATTTCTAATTCCTCCACTTTAAACCTCCTCTGCACTTCTTTCAGTTTCTCAATATTCTCAGGCTTGTCAATCAATATTCTGGTAAGTATAGTCCCAAACTCTGAAGGTGAAACTATCACTTCTTCGTTTGGGTATTTTGTTTTGTCTTCTTCGTTTCTGGTCAGAATAAAGCTGTATTCTTTATCAGGAGTTTGTCTGTCGTTTCTAATGAAATAGTTCAACGTGTTGTCGGCATAAAACGCAACAGAACTATAGGTGCTGTCAGGCATTTTACCTGTGATACGGATTGGTCCGCTCCACAAATTGTAACCGCTTGCTACATACAAAAAATCAGGATTAGGCATCACCACATGTCGGTCTTTATCAGTCATCACATCTGAATAAACCGGCACATTCATTTTTGAACCTGAGTTGAATTTTATTTTCAAAAGAATATAACGCGGTGTAATATAAAT
>CAMAVO010000116.1 GCA_945861685.1 Chitinophaga pinensis
GCCGAATCATCTCCGATGATGTAGCGTTTGTTAGCATACAACTCAATGCCTGAAGCGGAAGGAATTAGGGGAAGTATTTTACGGCTGATGAGTTTTAGCTGCATAACACAGCAAAGGTCGTAAAGTTTTTTCGCAAATAGCACAAAGAAAAAAGGCAGAACTTCCGTCCTGCCTTTTTTCCCGAAAGCTATCGGGATGTCAACTATCAATTAATTACGCCTTCACCAACTCCATGTTCTCAATAATCGCATCGCCAAACTCAGAGCATTTAACTTCCGTTGCTCCTTCCATTAAACGTGCGAAATCATACGTAACAATCTTTTTGTTAATGCTGTTTTCAATACCTGCATAAATCAGGTTGGTAACTTCAACCCATCCAAGGTGTTCAAACATCATAGCTCCTGAAAGTATAACCGATGAAGGATTTACTTTATCCAGCCCTGCATATTTAGGTGCCGTTCCGTGGGTAGCTTCAAATACCGCATGGTGTGTGATGTAGTTGATGTTTGCTCCGGGAGCAATACCGATACCGCCAACCGAAGCAGCAAGTGCATCAGAAACATAATCACCGTTCAGGTTAAGCGTTGCAATCACTGAATACTCAGCCGGGCGCAATTGAATTTGCTGTAAGAAAGCATCAGCAATAGAATCTTTTACCAATACTTTTCCTGAAGCCAATGCATCTTTCTGAGCTTTGTTGGCTGCATCTGTGCCTTTGTCGGCAGCTATCCGGTCGTATTCAGTCCATGTAAATGTTTCATTTTTAAACTCACGTTCCGCCAAAGCATAACCCCACTGCTTGAAACCACCTTCGGTAAATTTCATAATGTTTCCTTTGTGAACAATTGTAAGAGAAGGTTTTTTGTGCTTTACTGCATATTTAATAGCCGCACGAATCAAACGTTCAGAACCTTCAACCGAAACGGGTTTAATACCAATAGAAGAAGTCTCGGGAAAACGGATTTTCTTAACACCCATTTCTTCAGTCAAAAATTTAATTACTTTTTTAGCATCATCCGTTCCTGCCATCCACTCGATACCGGCATAAATGTCTTCGGTGTTTTCACGGAAGATAACCATGTCAACATACTCCGGGTGTTTCATCGGTGAAGGAACACCGCTGAAATAACGTACCGGGCGCAGGCAAGTGTATAAATCCAGTTCCTGACGGATTGCCACATTCAGAGAGCGGATACCACCGCCAACAGGTGTTGTCAAAGGGCCTTTGATAGCAATAATATAATCTTTAACAGCTTGTATAGTTTCTTTAGGCAACCATTCACCCGTTTGGTTGAAGGCTTTTTCACCTGCAAGAATTTCTTTCCATTCTACTTTTTTGGTTCCTCCATAGGCTTTTTCTACCGCTGCATCAAATACGCGAACCGATGCTGCCCAAATATCTGCCCCAATTCCATCGCCTTCAATAAAAGGGATTACAGGGTTGTTGGGTACATTAAGAACTCCATTATTTACTGTGATTTTACTTCCTGACATTTGTTTGTGTTTTTTGAATGAGGGAGCAAATGTATAACATCAAATGAAATAGAAAATGATTTTTATCAATTCAGGGCACAATATATTGTGCCCCTACATTATATTCGCACCCTTATGCGTTATATTATTTCCTGCGAAAACCCTCATCGCCACTTTATACAGATAGAATTTATTGTTCCAGTACTGGCGCAAAATCTTGCGCCCCTGCAATTACAATTACCTTCATGGCGTCCCGGTAGATATACTTTGCAGAACTTTGCAAAGAACATTCGAGCGTTTGCTGTGTATGACGAAAAAGGAAATCTACTTGCATTTAAAAAAATCACAAAAGATTCCTGGCAGGTAAAACAGGAAGGCGCCAAACAAGTGCATGTGAAGTATGAATACTATGCTAATGTATTAGATGCCGGCTCTTCCTATCTTGACGAAAAACAATTGTATGTAAATCCGGTGAATTGCCTGCTGTATGTGCCGGGCAGAGAAGGGGAGAAGTGTGAGGTTGAAGTCAGAGTTCCTGAAAATTATAAAATTGCCTCACCCCTGACCCCTCTCCCTTGGAGAGGGGAACAAAGGCCTATTCTTGAGGCAGCGGATTATCATGTTCTTGCCGAC
Organism: Chitinophaga pinensis; assembly: GCA_945861685.1. Taxonomy (GTDB): domain Bacteria; phylum Bacteroidota; class Bacteroidia; order SXHM01; family SXHM01; genus SXHM01. The sequence continues at coordinate 2,107 of CAMAVO010000116.1, forward strand.
AGCCCGTTTATTGCAAGCTCAACATTAAAGCATTATACGTTTACTGTGCCCTCTGCTCCCCTCTCCCTCGGAGAGGGGCAAGGGGGTGAGGCTTTGGTGGACTTCCACCTTTGGTTTCAGGGCGAAAGCAAACCTGAGTTCGAAAAGATTGAAAACCATTTTCGCAAGTTTATTGCTGCGAAGTTAAACGTGTTTGGTGAATTTCCTTTTTCTGAATATCACTTCCTCTTTCAGATTGCACCTTTTCCTTTGTATCATGGTGTTGAGCACCAGAACAGCACGGTGATTGCACTTGGGCCGTCTTATGATTTAATGAAAGAACAGTTGTATGCTGAGTTTCTGGGCATCAGTAGTCACGAGCTTTTTCATGCCTGGAATGTAAAAGCTATTCGCCCGGCTGAGATGCAGCCTTACGATTATTCAAAAGAAAACTACAGCAAGTTGGGTTATGTTGCCGAAGGTGTTACCACGTATTATGGCGATTTGATGTTGTTCCGTTCAGGCGCGGTAACTGAGTATGAGTTTAACCGCAACCTTCATCTGTTGCTGCAAAAGTATTTTCACAACTACGGAAGATTTAATCTTTCCGTTGGTGCATCTTCATTAGATACCTGGTTAGATGGCTACGAAAAGGGAATTCCTCACCGCAAAGTTTCCATTTATAACGAAGGTGCGCTTTGCGCATTGATGCTGGATTTACTCATCCGCAAACAAACCGGCAACGATTTTTCAATGGACGATGTGTTGCGTAAATTGTATCAGGACTTCGGTAAGAAAGGAATCGGTTATACCGAAGAAGATTATCGTAAAGCCCTTGAAAGCGTTGCAGGAATATCATTTGCAGACTTTTTTGCAAAGTATTATAATGGCACCCAAAGCTACGAGCCGATTCTGCGTGAAACATTTGCTTATGTAGGTTTAGAAATAAAAGACAGTCGCTCTAAGTATTATTTTGAAAACCGTTTCGGATTTAAAGCCGAAAACAAACGAAGCGGTGCGTTGATGATAACAGAAGTAGCTCCCAATTCTATTGCTGACAGGGCAGGCCTTTCAGAAGCTGATGAATTGGTTGCTGTGAACGGAATTAAGTTGCTCAACAACCTGAAAGAATGGTTAAAATACTTTGAGGAAGAAACTGTAACGCTCACCATATTGCGTGCTTCTGAAACGAAGAATGTTTCGCTTACGCCAACAACAGAACGTTATTACCGCACCTACTGGCCTGTAAAGATGCGTGATGCAAGCGAGCACCAGAAAGAGAATTATAAGAAGTGGACGGGAAGAGAATGGTGATGATGTAATAAGTAATATTTAAAAGGTAATATTTGTTTGGCTGCCTTGTCGATATTAAATATTACATCTTACTTATTACATACTCGCCACCACCGAAATCTCCACATTCACAAACTTAGGTAAAGCCGCTACCTGTACCGTTTCGCGGGCAGGGAAATCACTTTTGAAGAATGCTCCGTAAACCTCGTTCACGCTGCTGAACTGGTTCATGTCTTTTAAAAAGATAGTGGTTTTTATCACATGGCTGAAATCCATGCCAGCTGCTTCTAATATTGCTTTCAGGTTATTCATTACCTGTTGGGTTTCTTTAATTATGTTGTCTAATACCAACTGTCCGCTTGCTGGGTTAATAGCAATTTGTCCTGATACATACAGCATATCGTTGACTAATACTGCCTGATTGTAAGGTCCTATTGGCGCAGGAGCTTTATCGGTGATGATGATTTTCTTATTCATGGATGCAAATATTGCAAAGTTTTTTGTTCGACATTCATTATTCCTTGTTCGATATTCGATATTCCGTTTCCTTTGTGCTCCTTGAAAACCCTTATTCTCGACAACTACGACTCATTTACCTACAATCTTGTTCACTATGCCGAGCAGTTTTGTGAGGATATTGAGGTGCATCGCAATGATAAGATAAGCCTTGATGAGGTTGATAAATACGACATCATCATTCTATCACCCGGACCGGGCTTGCCAAAGGATGCAGGTATTATGCCCGAACTGATAAAGCGGTATTCGCCAACCAAAAAAATATTGGGTGTTTGCCTCGGGCATCAGGCAATTGCAGAGGCTTTTGGTGGAAAGCTTGTAAACATGAATCAAGTATTGCATGGTGTGGCGCGTAAAACCATTGTTGTTGATGCTTCAGACAAACTATTTAAAGGGTTGCCCAATGAATTTAATTGTGGGCGTTATCATTCATGGGCGGTTAAGAAACAGAATTTGCCGGATTGCTTACAACTGACTGCAACTGACGAGCATGATTTTGTAATGGCCTTTCGCCATAAAACATTAGATGTTTGCGGTGTTCAGTTCCATCCGGAATCAATTCTGACAGAGCATGGATTGGAGATTATTCAGATTTTTTTTGAATAAAATTAGCCTATCTGCTTGCGAGCATTGCCTTGCAGAAACTGATATTCTTATCATTAGGCAATCCGAATTTAACCGCATTCTCCAAATCCTGACAAGCACCTTCTTTATCATCCATTTTAAATTTAGCATTGCCACGGTTTACATAAGCCTGAGCAAAATCAGGGCTTAGGGCTATAGCCTGCGAATAATCAATAATGGAAGAACTGAGGTCGGCCAGTTTGCCGTTGCTGGCAGCGCGGAAAAAGTAAGCATCTTTATCTTTCGGGTTCAAGGCAAGCGCCTTGTTGAAATCGGCAATGGCACCGCGATAGTCAGCCAAACGGTATTTTGCCTCACCGCGACTAAACCATGCTTCCTGCATCTTAGGATTCAGATTGATGGCCTCATCATAATAAGGGATAGCCTCATCATAACTATTGTTAGCAGCTAAATAGCTTCCACGGTTATACTGATATTCGGCTGTTTGTGCAAAAACAAAAGTGGCTGCTGAAATGTTGAGTAGTGTGAGTAGAACCTTGCGCATAAATTGAGATTTTGTGTGTGCTTGTTTTAACACTGAACAGCTTCATTAAGTTAGGGCGTTTATCGATAAATAAAAAATATAAACCACTACTATAAATTTCTAATTTCGCGCACGATTTCTAACATCTAATCTCTAACTTCTAACATCGAATAAAAATGGCTTTCGACATTGAAATGATCCGCAAAACCTACGCGGAATTGCCCGGTAAAGTAGAGGCAGCCCGCAAACTGGTTGGCCGTCCGCTTACCCTCACCGAAAAAATATTGTATGCCCACTTACACAGTGAGCAGAAACCCGATAATTTTCAACGCGGAAACTCCTACGTTGATTTTGCTCCCGACCGCGTAGCTATGCAGGATGCAACCGCGCAAATGGCATTGTTGCAATTTATGCAGGCAGGCAGACCAAAAGTGGCTGTGCCTTCAACCGTTCATTGCGACCACCTGATTACCGCAAAAAACGGAGCAGAAGAAGACTTGGCGTTTGCAACCAAGGAAAGCAAAGAAGTGTTTGATTTCCTTGGATCTGTGTCTAACAAATATGGATTAGGTTTCTGGAAACCGGGTGCAGGTATTATCCACCAGGTTGTTTTGGAAAACTATGCTTTCCCCGGAGGAATGATGATAGGAACCGATTCACACACCGTAAATGCAGGCGGATTGGGAATGATAGCCATCGGTGTTGGTGGTGCAGATGCCTGCGATGTGATGGCAGGTTTAGCATGGGAATTGAAAATGCCGAAACTGATTGGTGTTAAACTTACTGGCAAACTAAGCGGTTGGACAGCACCTAAAGATGTTATTCTGAAAGTAGCAGGTATCCTTACTGTTAAAGGCGGAACCGATGCAGTGGTTGAATATTTTGGTGAAGGCGCAACATCCATGAGCTGCACCGGAAAAGGAACCATCTGCAACATGGGTGCTGAGATAGGAGCAACCACTTCTACGTTTGGGTATGATGATTCAATGGCAAGATATTTAAAAGCAACCGGCCGTGCCGATGTTGCCGAACTTGCTGATAAAATAAGAGAACACCTTACTGCCGATGCTGATGTATATGCAAACCCTGAGCAATATTTTGATCAGTTAATTGAAATCAATCTGTCGGAATTAGAGCCGCATGTAAACGGTCCTTTTACTCCTGACTTAGCTACACCCATTTCTAAACTGAAAGAAGAAGCAATTAAAAACGGCTGGCCTTTAAAAATATCAGTTGGCTTGCTGGGCTCATGCACCAACTCATCGTATGAGGATATTTCACGTGCGGTTAGTCTTGCCAAACAGGTATCAGCTAAAAACCTGAAAGCAAAAGCAGAATACTTAATCAACCCGGGTTCTGAACAAATCCGCTACACCATTAAACGTGATGGTTTCTTAGATGTGTTTGACCAGATAGGCGCTAAAGTATTTACCAATGCCTGCGGTCCTTGTATAGGTATGTGGGACAGAATGGGAGCAGAGAAGAAAGAGAAAAATACCATCATCCACTCCTTCAACCGCAACTTTGCAAAGCGTGCTGATGGAAATCCGAATACCTACGCCTTTGTTGCATCTCCTGAGATTGTAACGGCAATGGCTATTGCTGGTGATTTAACATTCAATCCTTTGACAGATTACCTGACCAACGAAAAAGGGGAACAGGTAAAATTAGATCCGCCTTCAGGTGATGAATTACCTACAAAAGGTTTTGCAGTAGAAGATGCCGGTTATCAGGCACCTGCTGCTGACGGCAGTAAAGTGAGTGTTCTGGTTGCTGCAACATCAGATCGCTTGCAGATACTTTCTCCGTTCTCAGCTTGGGAAGGTGTTGACCTGAAAGGGTTGAAACTACTTATTAAAGCAAAAGGCAAATGCACTACTGACCATATTTCAATGGCTGGTCCTTGGTTGAAGTTCCGCGGACACCTGGATAACATCAGCAACAACATGTTGATTGGTGCAGTAAATGCATTCACAGAAAAAACCGACAGCGTTAAAAACCAAATCAGCGGTGAGTACGATTCAGTTCCTAAAGTTCAACGTGCCTACAAAGCCGCTAACATCGGTTCTATTGTAGTAGGTGACGAAAACTATGGTGAAGGTTCATCACGCGAACACGCAGCGATGGAGCCGCGCCACCTTGGTGTGCGTGCCGTACTGGTAAAATCATTTGCCCGTATTCACGAAACAAATTTGAAGAAACAGGGAATGCTTGGATTAACCTTTGCCGACAAAGCAGACTACGATAAAATTCAGGAAAACGACAGCATTGATATTCTTGGCTTAACCGAGTTTGCTCCCGGAAAACAACTGCAATTAGTATTGCACCACAATGACGGCAATCATGATATCATTAAAGTAAACCACAGCTATAATGAGCAGCAGATTGAGTGGTTTAAAGCAGGTGGGGCATTGAATATTATCAGAGCACAGGTAGGGGCGTAAGCATTAATCCTTAATAAATAAAAAGCCCCGCGAATTTCGCGAGGCTTTTTATTTGTATGCTTTAGTGATTATTTACAATTACAATTAGCGCTTGCTTCTAAGTTGGCAATTGCTGCATCGTAGTCTGCTTTATTATCAAAGTCATCCTGACAATACTCGCCATTGCCAACTCCTAATACACAGTCTGTGCACGTTTGACATTTATTACACGATGCAAATCCAAGCCCTATAAGAGCAATAAAAAGATAAATTGATTTTTTCATTTTGTTTTTTGTTTTTGTTAGTTATAATTGATGTAGTTGTTTCTAATGATAAGGTAGAAATAATCATTCTCCGTTATTTGCACATTCAACCCGGGTAAATAATGGCGTAACCACTACCGAAGGGCTGTCGGCAATAAACACATTGTAAAGTGAATCTTTGAGGTAGGCAAGGCTGTCAATATTTCCGCAAACCTGTGGTGAAATATAAACGGTAACACCATCGCTGTCGTTTACGGTGTAGTTGTAGCACACCCATTGTGCTTTTAAATCCTTTTTGTAGCTTTCAATGCCTCCGCATTTTTCATCTGAAAAATAAATAGTATTGCCGACCGAGTCTTTTACCTTGCAGGTCTGGCAGGTGTTGCAGGAAGAGAGTGCGATAGTTGATAGTAAATAGCAAATAGATAAAAGAAAATAGAAAGAAGTGTTACTTCCTCCAATTTTATATTTGCTATTTACTATCATCAATTTTCTATTAATTAATCTTCATCGCCCACCCATGCTTATCAGTGGCTTTTCCAAAACGGATAGCTTCTAATTCTTTGTGTATTTTACTTGATAGTTTGCGTTCGCTAACGGGAGGTAACATATAATCTTCTCCTTCAAAGCCAATCAGTTCAATAGGAGCAATGGTGGCTGCAGTTCCTGTTCCAAATGCATCTAAGAGTAAACCTTTTCCGTGTGCTTCCACCAGTTCTGTAATACTTATTTTGCGTTCTTCAACTGTAACTCCCATATCGCGGGCAAGCGTGAGAACACTGTCACGCGTAACTCCGGGAAGAATGGTGTTGCTTACAGGAGGTGTAATCAGTTTGTCACCCACCTGAAAAATAACATTCATGGTTCCTGATTCTTCAATGTATTTATGTTCAAATGCATCAGTCCAGATTAATTGCTGATAGCCTTTTTCGTGTGCAATTTTTGAAGGGTAAAGTGAGCGGCCATAATTACCCGAAGCTTTTACATAACCAGTTCCGCCTTCAAAGGCGCGGGCAAATTTACTCTCTACCAAAACTTTAATAGGTTGAGAATAGTAAGCAGCCGAAGGTGAGGTAATAACCATATATTTATAAGTATCGGAAGGGCGAACACCCAGAAACTCATCGGAAGCAAACATTACCGGACGGATATACAAGGAGCAACCTGCTGCAGTTGGAATCCATTCTTTGTCTAACAATACCAGCTGACGGATACTTTCCATAAATATTTCTTCGCTAACCTCGGGCATACACATGCGTTTGGCAGACCTGTTAAAACGCTCAAAATTCTCTAACGGACGAAACAGGAAAATCTCACCTTTCTCGTTCTTGTATGCTTTCATACCTTCAAAAATACTTTGTCCGTAGTGGATAACAGCCAGTGAAGGCGACATCTGTAATTTTTCGTAAGGAATTATTTTAGGGTTCTTCCATTGCTCTTCTTCATAATCCATCTGAAACATGTGGTCGGCAAATGTTTTACCAAAATGAAGATCGCTGAAATCAGTCTCAGCAATGCGCGAATGCGTTGTTTTCTGTATGTTGATATTTAAAGTTTCTGCAATCATTTCTGCTATTTTTTGTGCAATGTAGAAATATCTTTTAACCCTCTGTTTTATCGTCAGGTTAATTTTTAATCAGTTTTTCAACAATGCAAACTTTACCAGTCTTGTCGCTGAGTTTAACGATATACAAACCTTGTGAAAGCGATGAAATATCTATAGATGATGTTTGTTGTGATATCGCTGAACTGAAAATCAGTTGACCTGTTGCAGTAAAAATTTCAAGTGCTGCTTTTGAGTTCTCTGACTGTTGAATATTCAGAATACCATTGCTTGGATTGGGATAAATTCTGATT
>CAMAVO010000117.1 GCA_945861685.1 Chitinophaga pinensis
GTCTTTTACTTCAATTCCTTTTTCCAAAAGATGTTTTCTTACTACTTCTTTAAGTTTAAATCCTGCGTGATCGCTTCCTGTTGCTATTTTCATTTTGTTTGGTGTAAATCAGTGTTTTAAATTTTATTCACAAGTTAGTAGTTAATATCCTTTTTTTATGTTGAAAACTTTCTTCAAATTTATTTTGGAAGTTACTTTAAAAATATGCCTTATAAATCCTTGTCAATTATCAATGAATTATTTTTCAAAATAACTCAAATTATTTAAACAATGTAATTAACAGATAAAACTATTTTTTGGTGAACTATTTATCAATACCTATCTTTATCAACAGTATGTTAATTACTTTATAATTTTCTGATTTTAAAATAACTGTATACTTTTTAAATGTTAATAGATTGTTTATTGTTTTTTAATAACTACATTAACAATAAAAACTCAAATTATTTATTGACAGTATTAACATGCTAATAATAACAGTAAGATTCTTTTTTATAAAAGTATTTATTATTAATTGAATTGTGAATTGTGGTTTTGGTGCTGTTTGTGTTTGCCTAACTTTGTCAAAAATTATTGAAATGAGGTTTCTGTTGGTTCTTGGTTCTTGGTTCTTGCTCTTTGCTTCTGCGTTTGCTCAGTCCGCAGATGGCGATGGCTACAAAAAATTATACTATCCAGATGGAACAATTCAAAGCGAAGGAACAATTAAAAAAGGAAAACCTGAAGGGTATTGGAAAACTTATTATAAAAATGGAAAAATTAAATCAGAAGGAAACCGGTTGGATTATGAATTAGATAGCCTCTGGAAATTTTATAATGAAGCAGGAAAAACTACTCTGGAAATAAATTACAAAGCCGAAAAAAAACAAGGAGAAAGAAAAACTTATGCACTTTTAGGTTGGCTGGAGAAAAAAGAATTATTCAGCAATGATACGCTGCAAGGTAATGCAGAATATTATTTTGAAAATGGAAAACTATGGAAAACAATTCCGTTTGTAAAAGGAAAAACTGTTGGGTTTGGATATGAATATGCAACAGATGATGGAAGAATAATAGCTATTACAGAGTTTAAAAACGGGTATCAGACCAAACTGGAAAAGATAAATGAGAAAGATAAATTTAATCAGAAACAGGGGATTTGGAAAGAGTTTTATCCCGATACATTTTTGGTTGATAAAGGAAAACGATTGCACATTGAAGGTAAATTCCTGAATGATAAGAAAAACGGCTATTTTAAAGAATACGACACTGAAGGCAACCTAATTATAACTACCAAGTATAAAGACGGCATTTTAGAACCGGAACCTGCAGAATTAGCTAAATTAGATATTAAAAGGGATTTTTATCCCGATGCAACTGAGAAATTCAGGGGGAGTTATAATAAAGGAATTCCTGAAGGTGTGCATCGTTTTTATAATGAAAAAGGGGAGGTAGATAACTCTAAAATTTTCAGAAAAGGAATTTTGATTGGGGAAGGTGTTTATGATGAAAAGGGAATAAAGCAAGGATTGTGGAAAGAGTATTATGATAGTGGTGAACTGAGGTCAGAAGGAAAATATGAAGCAGGAGTTAGAATAGGAGACTGGAAGTTTTATTATAAAAATGGAAAACTTGATCAGAAAGGCAAATACATAAAAGGAAAACCGGAAGGAGATTGGCGTTGGTTTTATGAAAATGGGAATCCCTGGAGAGAAGAAATTTATTCAAAAGGAAAAGAAGACGGTCCTGCAGTTGAATATAATGATACAGGACTTGTAGTAGCAAAAGGTGAATTTATAGAAGGAGAAAAAGAAGGATTGTGGAATTATCAATATGGTGATTTCAGGGAAGAAGGAAGTTACAAAGATGGACAGCAGGATGGAGAATGGAAGAGTTGGTATAAAAACGGTGAGTTGAGTTTTGAAGGAAAATATTCAAATGGTATGGAAGATGGTAAACACGTTTGGTATTACGACAACGGAAAAGTAAGAGAAGAAGGAAAATATATTTTAGGAAGTCGTGAAGGATTTTGGAAAAAATACGACAACGAAGGCTTAGAAGCGATTGAAATAACCTACGAGAATAACAAAGAAATAAAGGTTGACGGTATAAAAGTTAAGCCGTCAGATGAAGAAGAGGAACAATAAAATGATTAAGAGATTAGAAAAGAAAATCTACGACTGGTTTAAAGACAGGCTCTTAATAAAAGATAACATAGCAGTAAACCGATTTTACCTCGCTGCGGTATTTATACTTGTTCCAATTTTCACAATTTCTCTTTATGATGGCAATGTTATGCCGATATATGGCAATGCTTTTGCAACAATAGTTTCAGGATTATTACTTTTTCTTAGTTATCGTTCAGAATTAATAAGAAAAAAACTGCGCGATATTGTTCATGTTCTTTTTTATGGTTTGGTAGTTTTTGTTTCAACGCTAGCATACTACACTCATTACACACTTGAGTTTTCGTTCGGCTTACTGGCAATGCTGCTTTTCAGCGAAATGCTGATTGACACAACCAAAAGACTTTTCTGGTTTACTGTTCCTGTTATTTCCTACAACTCAATTTTGTTGAGTATTTCTGACACAACACACATCCGCACACCCTACATAATTTTTGCGTTGATTGTTTTTTCGTTGTTTGTGTATTTTGTTTTACTCACCAAACTTAAATTACAAAAAGAACTGGAAGAAAGTGAAAAAAAATTAAGAACAGTAATTGATATAAGTCCGGTAATAATATGGGGAATAGACAAAAACGGAATAATCACTATTTCAGAAGGAAGAGGTTTAACATCATTGGGTTTAAAGCCGGGACAAATTGTAGGGTTGTCGGTTTTAGAATTATACAAAGACTTGCCTGAAGTTATTGGGTTTATAAAAAGAGCGCTTTCAGGCGAATCGTTTACGGCAGCCTCATGGATCAATAACGCGTATGTTGAAACTTGGCACAGCCCCATAATAGGCGAAGAAGGCGAAGTAAAAGGAGTTTTAGGGGTTACAACCGACATTACCGAAAGGAAACTTTATGAAGAAAGCATTCAACAAAACGAAGAAAAATTTCGCTTACTTTTTTCAAAAGCAAACGATGCAATTTTAATAATGAGCGGAATGGTTTTTATTGATTGCAATGATAAAACCAGTGAAATGTTCGGTTGTTTGCCAGAAGAAATTAAAGAAAAAACACCCTTTTATTTCTCACCTGAGAAACAGCCTGACGGAAGGAATTCGGTTGAAAAAGGAATGGAGAAAATAAAAGCCTCACTGGAAGGAAAATCACAATTTTTTTATTGGAAACACAAAACCAAAAATGGAACCCTGTTTGATGCCGAAGTAAGCCTAAACTCTTTTATTGTTGGCTCACAAACATTTCTGCAGGCCATAGTGCGAGATATTAGCGACAGAAAAGAGGCCGAGCGCCTAATTAAAGAAAGCGAAGAGCGCTTCCGTCTGCTTTCTGAGGCTACAATGGAAGGAATTGTGATGAGCGAAAAAGGAGAAATAATTGATGCAAATGATCAGTATGCACGCCTCCATGGCTTTATAAACAAAGAAGAAATTATAGGCAAAAAAACCGAAGAGTTTATTGCGCCCGACTTTATTGACATTGCCCAACATAATTTAGAAAGCGGATATCACCGACCTTTTATCATTAAGGCGCTTAAACGCGATGGTTCCACATTTACGGTTGAGGTACGCGGACAAAGTATTCCGTGGTATGGAAAGAGAATAAAAATTGCAACATTTACAGACATTACTGAGCGCATATCCTATGAAAATGAGTTGCGCGAAAGCCAGGAGCGTTACCGCAATCACATCGAATCTCTGCCCGATGGAATATTGATTATTGAAAATAACAAAGTGGTATTTGCTAATGCCAGTGCGTTAAAAATTCTGGGAACAACAAGCGCAAAAATTAAACGTTCGCCTCTTAACGAATTTGTTTTGGCGGAGTATAAAACTGAATACGAGAAACTTTTTTCAAGCGTACGCGATGATAAAGCAACCGACTTTATTGAAATAAAAATTAAACGTCATCTTGACAATAAAATAGCCGATATACAAGCCAACGGACGTCTTGTTAAATTCAAAGGAGAAGAGTCTATACAACTGGTTATAAGCGATATTTCAACACGCAAAGCTTTGGCGCGCGAACAAATGCGCGCACAGATTGCAGAAGAAACAAACTTGCAATTACAGCGCGAAATTGTTGAGCGTAAGAAAACACAAACAAAACTGGCTACCACACAAAAATTTAATAAGAGTATCATTGAGAGTTCGTTGGATATGATTGTGGCAACCGATATTGACAGTCGCATCAACGAGTTTAACCTTGCCGCACAAAAAGCATTTGGCTACAATCGTGATGAGGTAATAGGAAAACCGGTGTCTATAATTTATGCTGATGAAGAAGAATACAAACAGGTGCAGGATGTTTTACATAAAGAAAGTGTTTGTGCTCAGGAGATAGTTAACAAACGCAAAGATGGCTCGTTGTTTATTTCATTCTTGTCCGCATCAACACTTAAAGATGAAGACGGAAAAGTGTTTGGAGCCATGGGAGTTTCGCGTGATATTACCGCAGCTAAAAAAGCAGAAGAAGAATTGCGACTGAGCGAAGAGCGCCACCGCGCAGTTTATGATCAGGCATATATTGGTATTGCGCGTATCGGTAGAGTAGGACGATTCCTTCTTGTAAACCAGCGTTTGTGTGATATGTTTGGTTATGCTTCAGATGAGCTTTACAAAAAAGCGTTCTTTGAATTAACGCACCCATCAGAAGTGGGTGAGAGCTTGAAAAAATGGGATGCTTTGTTAAGCGGTGAAATAAAAAATTTCACATCAGAACAAATTTACTTGCACAAAAATGGTTCGCAGATTTATGCCAACCTTACAGTTTCGTTGGTGCGCGATACAACCGGTTCCCCAAATTATTATGTTGCTGTATTTGAAGACATAACCGTGCGTAAGCAACAGGAAAAAGAACTACAGGAATCGTTGAAGGAAAAAGAAGTGTTATTGAAAGAAGTGCACCACCGCGTGAAAAATAATATGCAGGTTATCTCAAGTATTTTAAATCTGCAATCGTCATACATAAAAGATGAAGCAGCTATTGAAATGTTGAAAGAAAGCCAGGACAGGATTAAGTCAATGGCGTTTATTCACGAGAGTTTGTATCAGGGCAAAAACCTTTCGCATGTAAAATTCTCAGAGTATGTGCGCAACCTTGTTGGCAACCTGTTTCATACCTATGGAATAAATAAAAAAGGGTTAAAGCTCAAGTTTGATTTGGATGAAGTATTCCTTAATTTAGATACTTCTATTCCTTGCGGATTAATACTTAACGAGCTTATTTCAAATGCGCTTAAATATGCATTTAAAGACAGAGAGACGGGAACACTTTCGGTAACTCTGAAAAAATTAGAAGGCGGAAAACTGAAGCTTGAAATAGCTGATGACGGAAAAGGTTTCCCGAAAGAAATAAATTGGAAAGACACCGAATCGCTAGGCTTACAATTGGTGGTAACGCTGGCCGGACAAATACGCGGAGATATTCAAATGGAAACAAAAAAAGGAACTACATTTACCATCGTTTTTAAAGAATAACAAAAACCCTATATGTCGAAAATAAATATTCTTGTTGTAGAAGACGAAAGCATCGTTGCTAAAGACATTCAGAATAGTCTACGCAAACTTGGTTATAATGTGCCGCTTACAATTTCTTCGGGAGAAGAGGCCATTGTTGCTGCCGAAGAACACAGACCCGATTTAGTGTTGATGGATATTATGCTGAAAGGTGAGCTAAGCGGCATTGAGGCAGCCGACCAGATACGTCAGCGTTTTGAAATTCCTGTTATTTATCTCACAGCTTATGCAGATGAAAGCACGTTGGCAAAAGCAAAAATTACAGAACCTTACGGCTACATTATTAAGCCTTTCAAAGAAATTGATTTGCACACCACTATTGAAATGGCGCTATACAAACATGGCAAAGAAGCGTTGGTGCGCAAAGAGCGCGACTTGTATTCATCTATTGTGCGAGACACAAATTCAAACGATTCTATTTTTGTAAAATCAAACTCTCGTCTGGTAAAGGTTAAATTAGCTGATATCATGTATGTGGAAGCGTTGAAAGATTATGTAATTATTCACTGTGTTGGGTCAAAATACACCATACACTCTACCATGAAAGATATTCAGGAAAACTTGCAGGACAAAGAGTTTATTCGTGTGCATCGCTCTTTTATTGTGCGCTTTGATAAAATTGCTGCTATTGATTACCCCAATCTGGTAATGGAAGATGATAAAAAACACATACCTATTGGAGGATCTTACAAAGACGACTTGGTAAACCGGTTAAAGTTTGTATAAACTTCCCTCATCTGATTAGCTGAATAAACCCTTTCTTCCGCTCTCCATCAGGCAGCGTTACTATATAATAATAAACCCCTGCACTAACCTGTGACCCACCTTTAGTGTGCCCATCCCAACTGCCGTTTGGGTTAGCCCACTCACTAACTAAAGCTCCCCAGCGGTTGTAGATTTGCACTGTTGAGTTTGCAGGCAGGTTTTTAATAATAAAGGTATCGTTGATATTATCTACGTTAGGTGTAAAAACATTAGGAATAATTATTTCTTCAGGTACATAATCTGTACAGGGGAGTTGATTGTGATACTTATAACCAGCAATAAAACTTGGAAGAGTGTAACTATTAAATTGAGGAAGAGTGATCGAAAAAGGATTAAAATCTGCTGCAAGTCCACTTAGATTGGGAAAATTTATACACCCTAGGTTATAATACGAATCACAAACAGTATATATTTTACCGTTAGGGGCAAGTTGCATTCCCCGTAAAATAGTTGTTGTATTTGATTGGAATAATGTTTGACGGGATGATATAACGGCATTGCAATTTCCATTACCTGATATTAAATCAAACTGATAAAGGCGTTTGGGAATAATGCTGCCTGAAACAGCTGCATATAATTTAGTTCCGTCAGGTGAAAATTCTATTCCGTAAATCCTTTTACCAAACAAGGTATCATTATCAATAAGTATTTGACATGTATTACTGACAGTTCCTGTTGCATTATTAAAATCAAATATTTCAAGAATACCAGGTTCAATGTTACTGATTGCAACCGCCAGTTTAGTTCCTTGAGAATTAAATTGCATCTGCCCTTGTGCTCCGGGACTCCAATCCAATGCATTATCATAAAATCCATGAACAGTACCGATATGAGAAATTACTGTTTCAGAAATACCATCAGAAGTTAAGTGCCACGCGTGAAACTCATCCGAAAACATTTTATGTCCCATTATCCAATATCCGCTTCCATTTTCATCTGCACAGGCTGCTATTTTTTCAGTAGAACTATCTACTAACAGGATATTCTTTTGCCCGTCTATTACTCCACCAAGACTATCATTTAAACACATATCTATAACGCTATACCTATAACCATTTTGTATTTCGGGAAAGTGGTCATATCCACTAAAATCATCAGCAGTGAAAACATAATAAATACTATTGCTGCCCGGTAATGGTACTATAATACTTGATTGAGTAGAGGAAGTACCACCCATTAGACCTGTGCCATTTGGCATAGGGTCATGATTTCTATTCCAAATATACATACCATCAGTATAAAATAAAAGATGGCCTGCACTATCTGAAATGCAAGCTGTCCCCTCTTGCACATCTCCACTTGTAACATTAGTACCTGTCTGACCACCTGAAATACTAGCGGGTGTAACATTATTAAAATCTAAGCCATCTCCATTACCAAAGTACCAAATGTTTCCTTGCTTTTGTGAATAGGACAGGAATGGCGCAAGGATTAGTAATATTTCTATAATGCTAATTTTCATCTCTACAAAAGTATAAAACAAAGCCCCGCGAGTTGCAAGGCTTTGTTTTAAGAATAATCAAATCATTATTTATTCTTAACCATCATTTTAGTTGCCACAATTTTATCATCAACTACAAGGCTATAAGAATAAACCCCGGTTGAAAGCTCAGATGATCTAACAATTAATGAAGCATTGCCTTTCTGTGAAATCATTACTTCTTTAATGGTTTTGCCCATATTATCATAGAAAACCATTTTAGCTGTTTTAACGATTTCAGGTAAATAGAAATTTATGGTTGTTTCCTCTCCAAATGGGTTAGGGATATTTTGATACAGAACAATATTATCTGAATATCTTAGCTCTACTAAAGTAGCGTTATCTTGTTCTCCTGTATATTTTCCTTGCTCACCTTGAATTACGTTTCCTGAATTATTATCCATTTTTTTATTTGATGGAGCAGAACAACATAGACGATTTTCATTTTTTAATTCTTCAATTTGTACTTGCTGTTCTTGTACTGCTTTTACTAAAGGTACCACAAATTCTGCATAACGAATTCCCCACAGATTACGACTTTCATCTTCTGGTTTCTCTACGCCACTGAAATCATAGCCAATTAAATTAGCAGCAGAATCCACTTCCTGTGCAATGAATCCCGTCACCTGATGTACTTCTTTGTTGTATTTCCCGGGTGTATCCCAAGAATTTAGAATTTCATTGCCCAAAGAATCGTATTGAGTTTGTTGTTCTCCATAAACAATTTCATTTGCGCGATCAACATTATAATGATAGGTAACGGGTCTTAGTAGTTTGATAAAATCCAAACCAACTACATTTTCTTGAATGTTATCTTTTACACGTCTATCACTTAATCCTGTGATAGTAGTGATGAAACAACGTAGTGTTTCTATACTGCCATTACCGAGTACTATATCATTATCATCATTTGAAGATGCCCCATTTCCTAATGCCGTGCTGTTGCTGTAAACATTTGTTGCATCAGCACCATAGCCAATAAAAGTATTATTAGAGCCTGTGGCATGTGTATCACCTGCCTGTGCTCCAAGAAAAGTATTATAGGAACCACTTGTATTGTTAAGTCCTGCCTCATTCCCAAAAAAAGCATTAAATACACATGTTGTGGCATCATAGCCAGCTTGATTACCCATCATGGTATTCCAATGCCCTGTAGTATTAAAATAACCAGCAGCATAACCGACAAAAGTATTGTAGTACCCAGTTGTGTTTTTTCCCGCGCAGTTATAGCCAAGAAAGGTATTAAACTGTCCTGTAGTGGTTTCATAACCACTATAAGTACCCGAAAAAAGACTTTTATCTCCTGTGGTAATTTTGTATCCTGAACGGTAACCTATAAATGTATTTACATCAGCACTGTAAGCAGCTGTTCCCTTTCCGGCATCCATCCCTATAAATGTACAGTAGTCGCTCCCTTGTGAAAAATACCCTGTGGAATCGCCATAAAAAGCATTGTTAAATCCTGTAGTGTTACTGTATCCGCACATATGCCCGGTAAATGTATTGTCATTTGCAGTAGTAAGCGTAAGACCTGCACTCCAGCCAATAATGGTATTACGAGAACCCGTTGTTGTTTCTCCTCCTGCATTATAACCAATGCCTACGTTTCTATCGCCTGTTGAAATCTTTGCAAGAGATAAT
>CAMAVO010000118.1 GCA_945861685.1 Chitinophaga pinensis
TCACCAAGGATGGTATTCACGAAAAAGCTTCCGAAAACATCGTTGCTGTAAAAAGGAATTGCCAGTGTGTAAGCAGAAATCAATCCGGCTAAGTCTTTTGTGTACATCGGATAAATTAACCAGCAGTAAAAGTTAGTAACCAAGAAGAACAAAAGAGAAGATGATAATGAAGCCAAAACAATTTTACCTGCGCTGTAGTTACTGCTCAACCAAAAGCCAATAAACGAAATCATGATGAAAGAAAGGTAAACTCCCAACATCTGATCATGGAAACCAAGAAAAATATCAGAGATAAACATAGCTACAAGCGGAATAGCAACAGCCATTTTTTTATCACTCAGCAAAGCGCCACCAAACAAAGCCATTCCGGCAATAGGCGTAAAATTAAACGGATGCGGAATTAAACGGCTGAATGCAGCTATTACTAATGCACTTGCTACGAAGATAAATTTAGGTGTGAAGATTTTGTTCATGAGTTTATTTTTTACAATTGCAAAAGTAACAACTAATCGCAAACACAACAATCATTTAGTTCAATTCATTAATTTGCACAGCTTTTATGATTAAAACAGTTTCATACCCTCGCGCTGCACTTATCGGAAATCCCTCTGACGGGTATTTCGGAAAAACAATTGCGTTTACATTCAGCAATTTTTCTGCTGAAGTCACTTTGCAAGAAAGCGAAAAATTAGAAATCATTCCCGGTAACCGCGACAGGATGGTGTTTGATACCATTGATGAATTGGTGAGTGAGGTAAAACAAAATGGCTATTACGGTGGAATACGTTTAATAAAAGCTGCCATAAAAAAACTGCACGACTACTGCGATGAAAATAACATTCTGCTACCTGAAAAGAATTTCACCATCGGCTTTACCTCAAGTATTCCCGACAGATTAGGCTTGGCCGGTTCAAGTGCTATTGTTACCGCTTCAGTAAAAGCAATGATGCAGTTCTACGGAATTGAAATTTTAAAACCAATTCTTGCTAACCTTATTCTATCAGTTGAAAAAGATGAACTGAAAATCGGGGCAGGTTTGCAGGACCGTGTGGCGCAGGTTTATAATTGTCCCGTTTACATGAACTTCGATAAAGCATTGATGGACAAACAAGGATTTGGCGAATACATTCCGTTTGATAAAAATCTTCTTCCCTCTTTATATATTGCTTACAGAACAAACCTTTCAGAAGGTTCAGAAATAACACACAATGATTTTACTGCGCGTTATGCCGAGAAAGAACCTGCTGTTTTAAATGCAATAAGTCAATGGACAGAACTGACGGATAATGTGTGGAGTAAATTACAAAGTGGCGATAAAAATATTGCAGCACTTTTAAACCGCAATTTTGAAATCCGTAAAGGTGTGATGAACATAAGTAAAGGAAATCATGAATTAGTAGACACTGCTCAATCTGTTGGTGCAAGTGCAAAGTTCACAGGTTCTGGTGGTGCAATTATCGGTACTTATACTGATGAGAAAATGTTTGGTGAATTATTTATTGCAATGAAGCAGATTGGAGCGAAAGTGATAAAACCGGAGATTGTTTAAATGAAAAAGAAAATAACAAAAGCAGTAATTCCAGCAGCAGGTTTTGGAACACGCCTGTTGCCTGCTACAAAAGCACAACCCAAAGAAATGCTGGTGGTGGTTGACAAACCTGTAATTCAATACGTGGTGGAAGAGGCTGTGGCTTCAGGCATTACTGACATTCTCATAATTATTTCGGAAGGCAAAGAAGTGTTACGCGAACATTTTAAACAAGACATTGAATTAGAAAACTTGCTGAATCAGAAAGGAAAAAGCGAAGAATTAAATGCCATCAAATCATTAAATCACCTTGCCAATATTCATATTGAATATCAGCACGAGCAAAAAGGTTTAGGTGATGCAATCATCTATGCCGAAAAGTTTGTGAACGGAGAACCGTTCGCTGTTTTGTTAGGTGATACTATTATAGAATCTGCAAAACCATTGACTTTACAATTGGCTGAAGTTTTTGAAGAATATCAAAATCCAGTAATTGCTTTGCAGGAAGTTCCATTGTCAATTGCTCACCGTTATGGAGTTTTTGTTGGAGAAAAAATAAGTGAACGATTATACAAGGGAACTGATATTGTGGAGAAGCCAGCCAAAGACAAAATCCCATCAAACCTTGTTTTTGCAGGAAGATATTTGCTGACACCTGAAATTTTCGAAGCCATCAGAAAAACAAAACCGGGAGTAAACAATGAAATTCAATTGACCGATGCGATACGCTTATTAATGGCTAAGCAAAAAATTTACGGACTTGCCTTTGATGGCGAGCGCCATGATGTTGGCAATAAACTGGATTTTATAAAAACCAATTTGTTGTTGGGTTTAAAACGGAAAGATATTGGTGAAGAATTGAAAAACTGGCTAAAGAGTTTATAACAAATTCAATAACTTTACACTAACTTATTCAATATGGAACTGACAAAAGAAAAACAATTCCGCAACTACACACAGGGCGACACCATTGAAATAATCCGCGACAATTACCGTAAAATGCGTTCGCGCCAAACGGTAGAGTATGTGGAACGTATGCGCAAAGATTACCTTACATTCAATCGACCCATGCACATCTGGGATGCTATGGAAAAATTGAACAACTTTATTGACCTCAGCGATCCTGATATAAATCTGCCAAATGTGATGCACTTAATTCAGGCGGCTGAAGGCATGAGAGCGGATAAGCGTCCCGACTGGATGCAGTTAGTTGGTTTGATTCACGACCTTGGAAAGGTGATGTACCTGTGGGGAAAAGATGAAGACGGAACAACACTGAAAGAACAATGGGGTTTAGTGGGTGATATTTTTCTGGTTGGGTGCAAACTTCCTAACACCTGCGTGTATGCTGAGTTTAACGAACTCAATCCCGACATGCAGGATGCGCGCTATAATACCGAATACGGAATTTACCAACCGAATTGTGGCCTTGACAATACGCTGAAAGCCTGGGGACACGATGAATACCTTTACTCTGTTTTAAAAAATCATCCTGCAAACAAAATTCCTGAAGAGGGAATGGTGATGGTTCGTTACCATTCGTTCTATCCCTGGCACAAAGGTGGCAGCTATTCGCATCTGATTAATGAACGCGACCTCCTTTATAAAGAATGGGTAAAAGATTTCAATCAATACGACCTTTATACCAAACGTGCGGAAAGCTATAACCTTGAAGAGATAAAGGCCTATTATCTTCCTATCATCCAAAAATATCTGGGCGAAGAACCTGTTTATTTCTGATGTGTGATTTATCCTATTCTTAAAATATTTGTTCGCCTCGCGCTAAAGATTTTTTGCGGTGAAATAGCAGTACATAATCATCGCGCCCTTAACACAAAAGGTCCGCTGCTGATTACAGCAAATCACCCAAATTCATTTTTTGATGCGGTGATAATCGGAGCGCAATGCAAATATCCAATTCATTTTCTGGCGCGTGGCGATGCATTTAAAAAGCCATGGCACAATGCGCTTCTGAAAAGATTGAACATGATTCCTATTTACCGTCTGAGCGAGGGAAAAGAAAATCTTCATTTGAATGAAAAAACATTTCAAATCAGTCAGGAAATTTTATCAAAAGGTGGAATAGTATTGATTTTCATTGAAGGGCTTTGTGTTCAGGAATATGGACTTCGACCTTTTAAAAAAGGTGCTGCACGCATTGCGCTGAATTGTCACCAGGCAAACATTCCATTAAAAATTCTGCCACTTGGAATTAATTATTCTGATTTTAGAAAAGTTGGAATGTATGTGGAAGTTCATCCCGGAAAATTATTGCAGACAGATGAAATCTTCAACGCAAAAGACACAGCCTCCAATTTATTAGCTTTTAATAACAGCGTGCACGAAGAATTAGAAAAATTGGTGTGGACAAAAAATAAAAACAGAAGACCCGGCAAGAATTACTGGATAGTTTTGTTTGCATTTTTAGGCGAGCTTATTCATGCACCCTTTTATTATCCCGTAAAAAGTTTTGTTGTAAAAAAAACCAAAGACACTGTTTTCTACCATGCTGTTTTGTGTGGAATATTACTTTTTACTTATCCTCTGTATGTTGCTCTGCTCAGTGTGTTGCTCATTGTAGCAGGAGTAAGTAAGCTACTTGCGCTATGCCTGTTTATTGTATTGCCATTACTAGCTTATTTAGCTGTGCAACAGAAGAAATTCCGTTATTAACTTTCGTCACCCTGAACTTGTTTCAAGGTCTTGTGCTAATCGTCATGCTGAAACAAGTTCAGCATGACGAAATAATTACGCCACTACTTTACTCAATACTTCTGCAATTGTTTTTCCAATCACCGCAGGTGATTCAACAACGTGAATTCCGCACTCGCGCATGATTTTCATTTTGGCTGCTGCTGTATCATCAGCGCCACCAACAATAGCTCCGGCATGACCCATTCTGCGTCCGGGAGGCGCTGTTTGTCCTGCGATAAAACCAACTACGGGTTTAGTACCGTGAGCTTTTATCCAACGTGCTGCATCTGCTTCAAGGTTTCCGCCAATTTCTCCTATCATTACTATGGCATCTGTATCCGGGTCATTCATAAATAATTCAACCGCTTCTTTGGTTGTTGTTCCTATAATAGGATCTCCACCGATACCGATAGCTGTAGAAACTCCTAAACCTGCTTTCACCACTTGGTCAGCAGCTTCATAAGTCAATGTTCCCGATTTGGAAACAATTCCTACTCTTCCTTTTTTGAAAACGAAGCCGGGCATGATACCTACTTTACACTCTTCAGCTGTTATAACTCCCGGACAATTGGGTCCAATCAATCTCGTTTTTTTATCACTCAAATACGCTTTTACGGTTACCATGTCTTTCACCGGAATTCCTTCAGTGATACAAACCACCAATGCAATCCCTGCTTCTGCTGCTTCCATTATTGCATCACCTGCAAATGCTGGTGGAACAAATACGATAGATACATCAGCACCTGTTCTTTTCACTGCATCGGCAACTGTATTGAAAACAGGTTTTCCTAAATGCTCAGTACCACCTTTTCCTGGAGTAACACCCCCTACTACATTGGTTCCGTATTCCAACATTTGCGTGGCGTGAAACGTGCCCTCGCTGCCGGTGAAACCCTGAACTAAAATCTTTGAATTTTTATTGACTAAAACGCTCATAAATGATTTTGCTTATTTAAAAATTTGGGCAAAGATAGAAATTGGAATCAGATGAAGCCAAAAATCAGATAACCACAAAACTTGAAGTCTCCACCCAGCCCTGATTACCATCGCTGAGTTTAATTTTGCTCCACTCCCCAACTTTATCGAGCAACTGAACTTTTGTGCCTTCGTGCAGCACAAAAAGATTGGTGCCGTTGGCAACGGGTGAACTTTTTACGTTCACAGTTGGTGTAAATATGATGGCAGTATTTTCGCCTACAGCAGCATTGTATTGGATGTTTGCAATCCAGAATGCCATAACTGTAAAAATAAGCAGTATTAATCCTGAGTAGAAAAACAATTTTCTTGCACCTGCTGCTTCGGTAATTCTGAAAAGCACAAAAAACAATAGTGCAAAAACGATTGAGATAATTCCTGCAATTGCCCAACCTTCAAAGCTGAATATATTCATTATGGAATCAATCCAACGATAGAAAAACAGGCGGGGCATTACTTCAATTTTATCAACGATTTTGAGGTTGGCAATACTGAGGTTGGACTCAACATCTTCATCACCGGGCATCAGTTTTTCGGCTCGCTCATAACACAAAATCGCCATCGGAATTTGGTTCGTCTTGAAATAAGAATTACCAAGATTATAGTATAACTCACCACTTACAAAATTGCTTTTCAAAACCAGTTCATACTTCTCAATTGCTGATTGATATTCTGCTTTTTTGTAGAGTTCGTTGGCTTCGTTGTAGAGGGCGGTGTTATCGGCAAATGATGTGAATGCAATAAAGAAAAACAATAAAGAAATAAAGATGCTTCGACTACTCCCGATAGCTATCGGGACAGCATGACAGCCAACAACTATGGACTGTGGACTATGGACTATAGACTCTCTTCTAAACATTGCCTTCAATTTTACTGATAACATCAACTGATTCAGTGTAAATAGTATCCATTTCTCTTTCTCCGCCTACCGGTGCAAACCGTGCGAATTCGGCTTTATCCAACAGGGCGATGAATTCGTTGATGGTTGCTTCATTCACATTTTTAGCAAGCATGGTTTCTTTAATTTTTTCTTTAGTGAGTTCGGCAACAGGAATAGAAAGCTTATCGCTTATATAACCCCAGAGTGCTTTAAAAATCTCTTCGTAATATTCGTTTCTCTTTTTCTCCTGAAGGAATTTTTTAGCCAGTGCCAGGCGTTTACCTGCAATTTTATTGGCTCTGCGGCTTTTCATCAAGGCAACATTGCCGCTTTGTTTTACCATATTCCGATGCCACAAGAAGAAACCTAAGTAAAGCAGCAGAGGCACGCTACTTAAGGCAAAGAACAAAGGAGAACGAAAAAAATAGTTGCCTTTTTCAGTAACTTTTGCTTCACTGGTTTTGATGTAACGGATATCGCTACCCAACACTTTTAAATCTTCTTTGCTTGCAATGGTAACGCCTGTTGCTTTGTCTTCTTCACCGTTTCCTTTGCCGACTGTTAAGGTAAATTCAGGTTGAGAAAGCGTTATGTATTTACCTTTAACAGCATCAAAATAGCTGAACGAGAACGGACCGATTTTAAATTCGCCAGCATGGCGCGGAATAAGGAGATAATCAAACGTACGACTACCTGAAAGCCCAGTTGCATTTGTTTTAATATTGTCAGAAGTTTTGGGATCATAAGCTTCAATATCAGGAGGAAATTCAAGTGCAGGAGCATTTACCTGTTTCATATTACCGGTTCCGCTGATGGTGATTTTTAAATTCACAGCTTCATTAGCCTCAGTTTGTGATTTGGTTATTTCTGCCTTCATACTAAAATCTCCTGTCAAACCGCTGAAGTCAGATGGCTGATCAGATAAAGGATAAGGCAATATATCCAAAGAAGTAGGACTTGTTTTCAATGCTTTTTTCACATCCTGATAGGAACCAAAGAACTGATCAAACACGCTGTTGACGCCTCTTGTCTGTTCACGGATAACCACATCCACAGTAAAAGGTTCAATCTGAATCTTCCCGGCTTTCTGAGGATAAAGGATGCTTTGTTTCAAAACTCCTGCATTGTAAACTTCACCGTTGTAATTCTCGCGGTTGAGTGTTATTTGCTGCGGTTGCTGAATATCTTCGCTCCAGAAGCCATCGTAAGAAGGGAACTTTACATCTTCAAAACCAACAATACTTTGCTTGGTATATATCTTATGGGTCACAACAATTGCTTCACCACGATAGGCTTTGGTTTTACTGAAACTGATGCGGACAAATGTTTGTCCGTCAGAAGAAGAGGAACTCTGTTGCTGTTGAGTTCCCTGCTGCTTATTGTTTTGTTGCGCGTTTGCAGCACCTTTGACAACGGTAATCTTCAACTCATTTGATTCAATCTCTGTTCCGTTGACTTTTATTTTTGCCGGTGCAATGGTAAACGTTCCTTCCTTGCTAGCCTGTAAGACATAAGAATAAGTTAGCGATTGCGAAGTAGTGCTGCCGTTGAACTGCATGCTGGTGCTTTGATTTGGCCCTGATAAAATCTCAAAGCCTGCAAAAGACGGAGCTTTAAATCCGCTTCCGTTGTTATTTAAGGCAAATGAAATCTGGAAACGTTCACCAACAGCAACGGTTGATTTAGCCGAAGCCTCAAACGTAATTTCTGCAGCAGAAACCCGCCCAATCCCTGTCAGGACAAGCATCAGCATCATCAGATATTTCATTTTCACTTTCAACATTTCTGCAAATCAACTAAATTTTTTCATTTCCGTCACCCTGAACTTGTTTCAGGGTCTTAATATAGAGATGCTGAAACGAGTTCAGTATGACGATACGTTCTACCAATCTTTCTCAATCTTTACTTTTTGTGCGGTTTTCAATCTTTCTTTTTTCATTTTATCCTGCACATCCTTTTCTTCTTTGCCCATAGCATCTAACATTCGTTCCGCATCTTTTTGAGATAATTTATCCTGTTTTTGTTGCTGCTGTTGCTGCTCCTTTTCCTGTTGTTCTTTATTGTCAGCCTGCTCTTGCTTGTCTTGTTTCTGGTCATCTTTTTTCTCGTCCTGCTTTTGCTGTTCCTGCTTATCCTGTTTTTCGTCTTTCTTATCCTGATTCTGTTGATTTTGCTGTTGCTGCTGTTGTTGCTGCAATTTACTCATGGCATAAGCCAGGTTATAGCGCGTTTCATCATCCACCGAATTAGTCTTCAACGCATTCTTATATGCATTCACACTTTCCTGATATTTCTCTGTTTTCAACAACGAGTTTCCAAGATTGTGATAGGCTTTTGATTTCAAATCTTTATCCGTTGTTTTACCGGCAATTCCCTGAAAGATATTTGCAGCATCTTCAAACTTGCCTTGCTTGTAAAGCGCATCACCTAAATTGTAATTAGCAATTTCAGACTCGCGGTTTATCTCTAAGCTCTTACGATAAAGAATTTCAGCTTCGTTGTATTTACCGGCTTTGTATTCGGCATTTCCGTTATCAATAAGTTTACGTTCCTCACGCTGTGCATATAAAGAAAACACAAACGAAATAAAAAACAGAAAAGCTAAATAATATCTCATCGTTTTCATTTTTTCTTTTCAAATAAATTCACATTACCGAACCAACGGCTTTTCCGCTCAGGCAGCAACAACTCAGCCAGTAAAAACAAGAGGGCCGCTGCAAGCAGGTATTGAAAGCGATCTTCGTAATCGGTAAACATTTTAGAATCGAACTCTTTCTTCTCCATTTTATTTATCTCCTCCAACAATGTTTTCATTCCTGAGCTCAGGTTGTTTCCGCGAATGTAAACGCCTTTACCTGCAGCAGCTACCTGTTGCAACATAGTTTCATTCAATTTGGTAATAACCGTATTGCCCTGATTATCTTTTCTGAAGCCCGCTTTCTTGCCATTTACATAAACGGGAATTGGTGTCCCGTCAGGCGAACCAACGCCAATAGTATGAACTGTAATTCCGCCTTCAACCGCAGTTGTGGCTTGCTGAATAGCATCGTCTTCATGATTTTCACCATCGGTGATAATGATGATCGCACGGTTTTTATCCTGTTTTTCTCCGAAGGACTTTATAGCAAGGTCAATTGCTGAACCTACTGCCGTTCCCTGTGTTGGGACAATATCTGTGCTTACTGTTGAAAGGAAAAGTTTTGCTGCCGCATAATCAGTAGTAAGCGGCAACTGAACATAGGCCTGTCCGGCAAAAACGATAATGCAGATTTTGTCGGATTTCAGTTGATCAATCAGTTTTGAAATAGCTTGTTTGGCGCGCTCCAGGCGATTTGGTTCCAGATCTTCGGCCATCATTGAATTAGAAATATCCAGCGCTATAATCAATTCAAAACCTTCGCGCTTTACTTCTTC
>CAMAVO010000119.1 GCA_945861685.1 Chitinophaga pinensis
TTGTAAAATCTTTTGCATTGCCTTCTTTCACCAATATAGTTAATGCCTGCAGGTAATAGCCGCCATCAAAAAGCAAACGCGCTTTTAATAATTTTAGATTTGGAATTATGCTTTCATCAGCTTCTTTCTGTGCCTGTTTATCTTCATCAGAAATGTCATTCCCTTTATTTGGGATAAGGTTTATGTTTTTCTTATATGCTTCTGTATCGCCTATCAGCAAGCTAAACCACGCCAATTTTTGATAAGCAGATTTGATATAACTCGCGCCTTTAAAATTGTCAATGTATTTTTTGATGTAAATATCTGCATCCATATCTAAGCGGTTCAACTTTGCTTCGCCTGTCAATAAATCCAAATAGTAAAATGGATATTGCTCCACACTTTCAGCACGTTTTTCCAAAAATGAAATCGCGTCATTATTGCGTGAAGTTTTTATTGCAATGCTTGCTTTGGCAAAGGTCAGCAGCGGATTGTAGCCGGGAAGATATTTCAGCGTTGTGTAAAGTTTTTCAATATTGTCTTTGTCTTTTGAAAGATTAAGCTCAACAAACGAAAGAAGGAAAAGCGATTCGGTAAGCAGGTAATTATATTCAGAATTTGTTTGCGACTGTGCAACAACGGTGTTCAGTTCTTTCACGCCTTGTTTGATGGTTCCATCAATTCCCATGATGTTTACCGCCCATTTGTAATTATCAGGCACTGTTCCTATAATGGCATGTAGCAAGCCCATACTTTTCATATTGGGCAAAAAGCCGGGATGTTTACTTTGATTGTCTTCCAGTAATTTGTAAGCTTTGTTTATTTCCCCTACAGCGGCAAGATATTCTCCGAACTTAACGTGAATAAAAGCCCATTGTAAATTCACCTCCGCCTGCGAATATAAAAACCATGGCGATTTTGAATCTCCTTTTTCCAATAAACGTAATCGTAGGTCTTTGTTCTTTTGCAGTGCATTGAAATCGTTCGGATTTTCACCAATAATAAGTGTAAAGAAATCAATATAGTTGTCAAGAAAAACCGGAATGCTGTTTCCCAGATTGTCTTTCTTTTCACTGTCTAATTTTTCTTTTGCTGCTTTAAATTTCAAGTTTACAATATCTTCGTAAGCATCGCGGCAATTTGCATTGAAGTCAAATCCTGCAAACGATTGTAAAGAGAAAAGGAGAAAAATTAAGATGACAGAAAAGTATCTCATATTTTCAGAAACAAAAAAGGGACTTCAAACTGAAATCCCTTTTCTGTATTTTTAAATTTTAGTCTATGCTTCTTCTTCTACAACTTCAATTCCTGCAAGTTCCTGGTCAACCAGAATACGTCCGCAATATTCACAAACGATAATTTTCTTTCTCATGCGGATATCCATTTGACGCTGTGGAGGAATATTGTTGAAGCAACCACCGCAAGCATCACGCGAAACGTTTACTACAGCCAACCCATTGCGTGCATTTGAGCGCAGACGTTTGTATGCTGTCAGCAGTCTCTCGTCCATTACTTCTTCTGCCTTTACTGATTCTTTTACCAACGATTTCTCTTCTTTTTCAGTTTCTTTGATAATATCATCAAGTTCAGCTTTCTTATGTTTCAAATCAGCTTTGCGGTCATCCAATTCAGTTTGCGCTTTTTCAACAAATTCGTTTTTAGCTGCAATGTTTGCTTTTGCTTCTTTAATTCTTTTTTCAGAAAGCTGAATCTCCAGATTTTGGAATTCAATTTCTTTGGTCAGCGAATCAAACTCACGGTTATTGCGGACTTTATTCTGCTGCTCTTCGTATTTTTTAATCAAAGCCAACGAATCTTTCATCTGTTGTTTTTTCTGAACAATCGTGTCTTCAAAAACATTCACTTCGTCAGTGTAGTTTTTTACGCGGGTTTCAAGTCCAACAATTTCATCTTCCAAATCCTGAACCTCTAAAGGCAACTCGCCTCTGACAATCCTGATTTTATCAATTGCTGTATCAATCTGCTGAAGATTGAAAAGCGCTTTTAAACGTTCTTCAATTGTTACATCAGGGCTGATGTCTTTATGTTTTGCTTTTGGTTTAGCAGGTTCTGCGTAATCTAATTGGTTTTTAGCTGTTTCCTTTTTAGCAGGTTTTGCCTCTACCTTTTTTGCTTTTGTTTTTTCTTCTTTTGAATTAGCAACTGGTTTTGCTGATTCTTTAGCTTTTACTTTGGCTTTTATCATGTTTTTCAGAGATAGTTTACCGGATTTGTGTTAGTTTTTAACAAACGGACGGCAAAAGTAGGAAATTTTTCCATTAGTAAGTCATAAAATAGTTCTCCCGTAAATTGCTCACTTTCAAAGTGTCCCACATCGGCAAGCAGTATTTTACCCTCGGCATCAAAAAACTGATGGTATTTAAGGTCGGCTGTAACAAAAGCATCTGCTCCGGCTGAAATGGCATTTTTTAACAGAAAACTGCCTGAACCACCGCATACAGCAACCCTTATAATTTTCTTGCCCGTTAATGCTGTATAACGAACGCAATTTGTTTTTAATGAAGTTTTCAAATTCTTGAGAAAAGCCAATTCATCCAAGGGATCTTCCAACTCACCTACAAGCCCAGAGCCAACTTGTTTATATTCATTTTCAAGCGGATAAATATCATAAGCCACTTCCTCATAAGGATGTGAAGTAAATAATGCCTTTAAAATAGTTGATTGCAGTTGTGAGGGGAAAATGGTTTCAATTCGGGTTTCCGGTTCCTGATGTTGTATATTTTGTTCTCCAACAAATGGTTTAGTTCCTTCGCCTGCCCGAAAAGTTCCGAAGCCTTCCAAATTATAGCTGCATTCATCGTAGTGTCCGATTTTTCCTGCTCCTGCTTTAAATAGTGCATCGCGCACTTCGGCAGCTTTATCACTTGGGCAAAATGTCACTAATTTTTTAAGTAACCCAGATTTAGGTTCAAGAACTGAACAGTTTTTTAAACCTAATTTGTCTGCAATTTTTGAATTTACGCCCTGTTGTACATTATCCAGATTGGTGTGAGCAGCATAAATGGCAATATCATTTTTAATGGCTTTTATGATAGTGCGTTCCACATAATTTTTGCCGTTAATTTTTTTCAGTCCACTGAAAATAATAGGGTGGTGAGCAATCACAAGATTGCATTTTTCACGAATAGCTTCGTCAATAACTTCTTCAATACTATCCAGACAAATTAAGGCACCTGTAATTTCCTGTGCCGGATTTCCGGTAATTAAACCTGCATTGTCGTAGCTTTCCTGATAAGACAGCGGAGCAAAAGCCTCAATAGCTTTTATGATTTCTGATAATTGCATGTTTTATGAAAAGAAATCGCGCTTACTGGTCGCAAAAATCTTTAAGTTCGGGATTAGCTTTGAATGCGCCTAGTTCTTTGGCTTTTTGAAGGTCTTCGCAGCCACCGGCCTTGTCGTCCATAAAGCGTTTTACGCTTCCACGTTTGTAATAGATATCGCCCATGCGGGTTTTAATATATTCCGCTTTTGCATAGTCTTGTCTTGAACCTTTCAGATCGTCCAACACCTTTTTTACATCACCTGTTTTCTGAAATTGCTTTGCTTTTTTTTCGGTGATTTGTATGGCGCGATTATAGTCGGCTAATGCTGTTTCAAAATCCAGTAAAAGAAACCTGATTCCTGCTCTTGCAACAAAGGCTTCGTAAAACACAGAGTCTAATTCTACTGCTCTGTCGTAATTTTCCAAAGCTTCTTTGTATTCTTTTTGACTTTGCTTGTTTTGCGCAATGGTAAAATGCTCCAAAGCAACTTCACTTTCTGTTTTGGGTAATTCTACAGTTCCTGCTTCGGCCTGTTTTGCCGGTGTTTTTGCAGCCGCAACCGGAGTTTGTTCTGCTGTTCCGCTTGTTGAGCCGTTACCTTGTGTTTGAGCACAAATAGCTGATGATAAGAGAATTAAGTAGGTAAAAATAATTGATTTTATTCTCATAAAAAGTGTTTCTGCCGTCCTTTCATCAGGCAAATAAAGGGGCTAAAATAGGAAGTTTTATGTTTGGTTGATATTAACAACGTAAATATTTCAATTTAACGGCTAAAGAATACTTCCTGTCTGTGTTTTTATAAGGTGTCAAAAATCAAAAAACAGGTATTAAAAACCTTTCTACCTTTATCGCGGTATGAATTTCAGGCTTTTACTTTTTCCATTTTCAGTTGTTTACGGCATAATCGTTTTTGTCAGAAACAAGTTTTTTGATCTGGGAATTCTAAAGGAAAATAAATTTACTATTCCCGTTATTGGAATTGGAAATATTACAACAGGTGGAACAGGCAAAACACCGCATGTTGAATACTTAGTAAGACTTATTTCATCTGATAAGTCTATAGCGACACTGAGCAGAGGCTATGGAAGAAATACAAGTGGTTTTTTATACGTTTCTGAAAACAATAATGTTGAGATGGTTGGAGATGAGTCCTTGCAATTGAAAAATAAATTCAAAGAGGTTACTGTAGTTGTTTCTGAAAAAAGAAAAAATGGGATTGACAAAATCCTGACAGACAATCCTGATATATCAGTTGTTATACTTGATGATGCTTTCCAGCACCGTGCAGTAAAACCCGGACTTTCTATCTTATTGTTAGATTATTCAACGATTTTCAAAGCAGACTTTTTGCTCCCTGCAGGAAATTTGCGCGAACCATTTTCAGCAAAAAAGCGAGCAGATATTATTGTTGTGAGCAAATGTCCACA
This sequence comes from Chitinophaga pinensis, assembly GCA_945861685.1. Classification (GTDB taxonomy): domain Bacteria; phylum Bacteroidota; class Bacteroidia; order SXHM01; family SXHM01; genus SXHM01. Next base: position 4,694 of record CAMAVO010000119.1, read on the forward strand.
GACATTGCAAGATAATGAACGCGATGAAATAATTGAAAGGATTAATCCTGATAAAAAACAGAACATGTTTTTTTCTTCGGTGGTTTATGCGATTGAAATTAAATCAGTTTTTAGTTCAGAAAAGCTAGTTATTTCACCCACTCTGAATATTTTGCTTGTTACAGGAATTGCGGATGCTAAGGGGATAAAAACCTATATAAAAACCTCAGCTAAAGTTATTAATCACATTGAATTTTCAGATCATCATATATTTTCAGATGCTGACATCAAAAAAATAGTTGAAATATTCTCTACTATTGCAAACGAAAATAAAATTATTCTTACAACGGAAAAAGATGCAATGCGGCTTAAAGACATAGAAGAATTAAAAAAGTTGCCTATTTATTATCTGCCAGTTGAGATAAAATTTATTGAAAAAGACAAAGAGAAATTTAATAAAATGATATTAAAGTATGTTGGAAAAAATTAAAGAAACAGGAACGTATATACATACAAAAACCAACTTCAAACCCGAGGTTGGAATTATATTGGGAACCGGATTAGGTGGCCTTGTAAAGGAAATTGAAATTGAGCATTCGCTGGGGTATGAATCCATTCCCAATTTTCCTGTTTCAACAGTGGAAGGACACAGCGGTAAATTGATTTTCGGAAAACTTGGTGGTAAAAATGTGGTTGCCATGCAAGGGCGTTTCCATTACTATGAAGGTTATTCTATGAAGGAAGTAACGTTTCCTGTTCGTGTGATGAAATTTTTGGGAGTTCATACTTTACTTGTTTCAAACGCAAGCGGTGGAATGAATCCGGATTTTAGTATAGGGGATTTAATGATATTAAATGACCATATCAATCTGTTTCCTGACAATCCATTGATTGGAAGAAATTACAAAGAATTAGGTCCGCGCTTTCCGGATATGAGCAAAACGTATGACAAGGAACTGATTAAAAAAGCAGTAGAAATTGCCGGCCAAAAAGGCATAAAAGTACAACAAGGAGTTTATGCAGGTCTTACAGGTCCTTGTTTTGAAACACCTACTGAATATAAATACATTAGAATTATAGGTGCAGATGCTGTTGGTATGTCAACTGTTCCCGAAGTTATTGTTGCACGTCATGGTGAAATGCGTTGTTTTGCCATGTCAATTATTACTGACTTAGGTGTTGAGGGTAAAATAGTGGAAGTAACCCATCAGGATGTGATTGAAGTTGCAGCTAAAGCTGAGGTTAAAATGACACAAATAATGAAAGAGTTAGTAAGCAGTTTGTAAAATGGGAAATGGCATTGTTTCTGTATCTAAACTAATAATGAAGAACGTTATTCTTTTTATACTTTTTGTTTTTCTAAACTGTCAATTCTCGATTGCACAGGAAACTTCCGAAGATTATTACATTCAGGGTTTTCTTGCTTACAACAAAGGCAATAACGAACTTGCTTTAAAGCATTACAACCATGCAATAGAACTTAAAGCCGATTACTTTGAAGCTTATTTTGCGCGGGCAAATGTGAAAAGCGAATTAGGCTTTCATCAGCAGGCAGTTTATGACTACGATAAAGCCATTGATATAAAGCCTGATTTTGTAAAGGCTTACAATTATCGAGGTTATGAATATTATATTTTAAAAGAATACAAGTTTGCTATTCAGGATTACAACAAAGTTGTTTTTCTGAAAGCTGATTATCCCAATGCTTATGTCAGCCGTGGAGATTGCAAGTTTATGCTTAATGATTTGCCCGGAGCAGAAACCGATTATAATAAAGGCCTGGAATTGAAATCTGATTTTGCAGAAGCCTTTTTCGGCAAAGGAAATATTTACATGAAACAGAAAACGTTTGACAAAGCAGCTGCGGAATACACCAGTGCACTTGGCATTAATCTGAAATATCATGAAGCACAGAATGCCCGCGGCAAAGCATATTTTTCTCAAAAGCTTTATAAAGAGGCAGAGAAGGATTTCAGCGAAGCAATAAAGCTGAAACCTGATTTTGCTGAAGCATGGTACAATCGTGCAAATACCAAATCAGCAGCCGACAATAAGCCTGAAAAAGGTTGCAAAGACTGGACGAAAGCTGCAGAACTTAAATTCCAGGCAGCAGCTGATTCTATGGCTGTACATTGTGTAGATAAGAAGAAAGAAGAAAAAGTAGAAGACAAAAAGGAACCTGCAAAAGAGGAAAAGAAAGAAGAGAAGAAGGAAGATAAGAAAGAGAAAAAAGAAGATAAAGCGACTAAACCTGAATAGTCGAAAATACAAATCCTCAAAAATTTTATCAGTATTTTTACCTTGTCTAATTAATTAAGACAACGAATGCAGCATTTGCCTTTAGCAGAAAATATGCGACCTACCGGGCTTGACGATTATATCGGGCAGAAGCATCTGGTTGGTGAAAATTCAACGCTGCGTAAAATGATTTCAACGGGACTAATTCCGTCAATGATTTTCTGGGGACCGCCCGGCACAGGCAAAACAACGCTTGCCAACATTATTGCCAAATCACAAAATCGCCCGTTTTATACCTTGAGTGCAATCAGTTCGGGTGTAAAAGATGTCCGCGAAGTGATTGAAAAAGCAAAAGAGAATAATCTTTTCAGCAAAGGGAATCCGATTTTATTTATTGATGAGATTCACCGTTTCAGTAAAGCGCAGCAGGATTCACTTTTGGGTGCAGTTGAAAAAGGAACAGTTACATTGATTGGCGCTACCACAGAAAATCCTTCGTTTGAAGTTATTCCCGCTTTGCTTTCACGTTCTCAGGTTTATATTCTTAAACATCTGGAGAAAAATGATTTGGTTGAGCTGATTGAACGTGCAGTTAAGTATATCAAAAAGGAGAGAGGCATTAACATGGAGGTTCAGGAAAGTGAAGCCATCATGCGCCTTTCCGGAGGCGATGCGCGGAAGCTACTCAACATCATGGATATTCTTTGTGGATCAGGCAAAAAAGAAATTGTTGTTACCAATGATTTGGTAACAGAAACCATCCAACAGAATATTGCGCTGTATGACAAAGCAGGTGAGATGCATTACGATGTTATTTCCGCTTTCATAAAAAGTATTCGCGGGAGTGACCCCAATGCAGCAGTTTATTGGCTGGCGCGTATGATTAATGGAGGTGAAGATCCATCGTTTATTGCAAGAAGGTTGTTGATTTTAGCATCGGAAGACATTGGGAATGCAAACCCTACTGCGTTGGTTATTGCCAATAATTGTTTTCAGGCGGTAAATGTGATTGGCTATCCCGAGTGCAGAATTATTCTTTCGCAGGCTACGGTTTATCTGGCTACTTCGCCCAAAAGTAATTCTACTTACATGGCGATTAACAATGCACAGGCAGAAGTGGAGGCCACCGGACATTTGCCTGTTCCTTTGCATTTGCGCAATGCACCTACTAAACTGATGAAAGATATAGGCTATGGTGCAGAGTATAAATACTCACACGAATACGAAAATAATTTTTCGGGACAAGAACATTTGCCTGAACAAATTGCCGGAAAAATATTTTACGAACCGGGGAGTAATCAGCGCGAACAACAAACCCGCGAGTGGTTAAAAAAACTCTGGAAAGAGCAGTATAATTACTGAATCAAAGGAGCAGCTTCTTTCTGTTTCTTTTTCCGGATAAACATATTCCTGAAAAACTCCTCAAAAGTGTTGAATTCCTGACGATACGAAATACCTGCACCTTGTGTGTAAGGTGAGTTGGCGGTAACAACGTTGATTCCATTGGTTTTGTTGAAAGCACGCACACGGAATTTTCCATCATCTGTTATTTTATATTCCAGACTGAAGTCGCCCAGAATGTTACTGTTTGATGAAGCACTTTGTCTGTTGGTCACACCAACGTTTCCGTCAAAAACAACCCGGTTATTAAATAGCTGTGTTGAGAAATAAGCTTGTATTTCATCACCTGTTAATGTGTTTCCTGTACGATAATTAACACCCAAATCGAAATCATCGCTGATGCGTGAAAGCCAGTTGCTGAGCTGATTTGAGAGTAATTCTGTAGAGTTGGAACTGAGCGCTCCGCCAACATCTTGATTTCCTGTAGCTGCAAAACGGTTTAGCACCAGCAAACTAAAAATCTGCCTGTTCATTTCCTGTTCGGTTGTTATGGCACTTTTTAAAGCTGTTTTAGTATTTTGATCTGAGTTTGGCAAATCAATATCGAAATTTATAGCAGGGTTCAACAGTTTGTCAGTCATCTTCATCTGACATTCAACAAGAACCCGTTTAGTAGAGTCTATAACAGGAATAATTTCACCCAATGATGTACGCACTTTGTAAGCTGCTTCCAGATTAATATCTGCATCATATGGGTCACCGCTCCATTTGATAGCACCACCCTGTTTAACTGTAAATTTTTTGTTGATCACATTCTGCAATGTGAAAAGATAATCACCTTCATCAATCACATAATCACCATACATGTTAAACTGCCCAAGTGTATTGATGTTCATCTGAATATTTCCGTTTCCGCGCCCTTTAATAATATCACCAATTTGCGGGTCGAAAATTATTTGCACCAATGCATCGGGCGTTACTTCTAAATCGAAATTGAGTTGAACATTTGCCGATGCAGCTTTCCGTTCTGCAACCACTTTAATTAAGCTGTCTTTCTTGCTTACAAAAGTTACAAAGTCGGCACCGCTTGCGTTGCTTGCACCAAAAAGCGGAATGTTGAACTTGGTTCCTTTGTCGGTGGTAGCGGCAATATCCATCACAATTTTTTTGAAAGTGCCTTTGAATTTCATTAGTCCGGAAGCATAGGCCGTTCCGTACTAAAGTGAG
>CAMAVO010000120.1 GCA_945861685.1 Chitinophaga pinensis
ATAGTGCATTAGGCAATAAGTCATTCTTGTCGAAAAAAGAAATGAATATCAATGGCAATAAGCAAGGGTATCGATATAGTAGATTATGGTTAAATGCTTTCTTGCAATCTATTGACACTTGGAATATTTCGAAATATGAAGAACGCCTAAATATTATTTATGAACGTTTTATAAAAATATGGGGGTATCCTGATGTAATAATTGAAGATGTGGATGAAGCAGAAGAGCAAAATATTTTTGACGCAGAAAATCCTACCCATAAGAAATTAGAATATTTCATTTTTGAAAATACAAAAGTTGAGGAAGATACGATAGCCCAGATGTATTTTTATGTGATTAAGAATCTCTATGAAAAAAACTCACAACTATTAGTAAGCAGTCAGGATGTTTTAAAAATAACTAGAAATGCTTCTGACTTCAGAGCCTCTCAGGAAGTGATAAATGGCTGGTTTGTTGAATCTAATATTGACAGTAATTCTAAGTTCAGTATTTTAAAGAAACTACTTTCTGTATTTGAAATGGAAGATGATTTATCTATAAAATATTTACCAAGTTCTGAAAACAAATCAGAGCCTAATCGTTTTGGTGTTAGGAAAAATTATTGGCAACAATTATTGCCTTTAATAAATAACACTCGTTTATTTGAAAATGTCAATCCTACTAAAGATCATTGGTTAGGTGCAGGAGCTGGTATTGGTGGGATATCTTATACTTTTGTTGTAACCAAATCTCACACTAGAATTGAATTGACTATTTCCACTTCAAGCAAAGAGACAAATAAATTGTATTTCAATAAACTTCTGAAAAATAAACAAGCAATCGAAGAAGCATTTGGAAGAGAATTAGTTTGGGAAGAATTACCTGACAACAAAATGAGCCGGATAAAAATAGAGGACCCCAGCGTTAATTTATTTAACGACAAACATTGGGAAAAGATGAATGCATTTATTATTTCAAATATCCCGAAGTTTGAGGTGGCATTTCAGCCGTTTATTAAAAACTTGAAATAGAAATACTGCAATTGTTTGATGCCAAAGGTGAGTTAGTAAAAACGGAGAAAGTGCTGAAGGAGTAAACACAACACTTCAATACCAGTATATTCGCACCACCGGATTTTACTCATGAAGTACAGCAAGATTATTTTTCTATTTCTTTTTATCACTTCCTATGCTGGTTTTACCCAAAGCTGGGTTGATTCGCTTGATGCGTATGCCCGCGAAAAATACCTACCCGCCAATCATTATAAATGGGACTGGCAGAATGCATCCTTATTAAAGGTGATGGTGATGGAATATGAGTTAAGTCCTGAACCGCAAAAACAAATCTATTTCAACTACATTAAAAAAGCCATGGACAAAAACTATGGCTTTGCAAACGGCAAAACACCTAATGCCGTTGCTTCTGCTTTAGGAATGGCTTTTTTGTATAAGACCACAGGCGAACTGAAGTATTTGAGGAAGTGTGAAAAGATATTTGATGATTATAAAAATATCCGCAGAACAAAGGAAGGTGGCGTTTCGCACCTTATGCTGTTTACCGAACTGTGGGACGATACCGGTTTTATGGTGGGACAGTTTTTACTCGCCATGTATGAAGCAACTCATGATGAACAATATCTTGATGAACTGGTTCTTCAACTAAGCGTGCATCGCGAGAAACTGCGTGATGAGCAATGGGGCTTATGGCGGCATGGCTGGGATGCCGACACAAAAAATCATTTGTGTCTTTGCAGCAAACCGCATTGGCAAACAAATGACGATAGAAAAAGTGCAGAGATTTGGGGACGCGGAAACGGCTGGATTGTGGTAACGCTTTCTGATATTTTAGAAACATTGCCCCGCAGCAATCCGCACTGGAATGAGTTTGCAGAATACCTGAAAGAAATGATTGTGCATCTACCGGAACTACAAGACAAAACAACAGGACACTGGTTTCAGTTGCCCGTAAGAAAAGATGATCCGAATAATTTTATTGAAAGTTCAGCTACTGCCATGTTTGCTTATGGCATTGGCGCTGCACTGCGTTTGGGTTTGGTTACGGGAAACAATTATTCAGAAGCAGTTGACAAAGCCTACAACGGATTGAGAACGCACAGCATTGTTACAAAAGGAAACAACTACCTCACCACTAAAAACATTTGCATCGGCACCTGCATTGGTGATAAAGACTACTACCTGAAAAGAGGCGTGCAGCAAGGCCGTCCTTTTGGCTTAGGAAGTTTTATTCAGTTTGGTTTACGCTATGAAATGGACAAAGGAATGCGACCTGCTTACGGAATAAAGAAAGCCACAACTGTTGCTACTATATTAGAAGGCGTTTATCCCGAAATGATTTTTGTTGAAGGCGGTGAATACGGAATGGGAAGCGATGATAAAACAAGAGGCGGCAGTCCGCGACACACTGTTATGCTGGATAGTTTCTACATCGGTAAGTACGAAGTAAAACAGGATTTATGGGAAGCAGTGATGGGCAGCAATCCAAGCTTTTTCAAGTGCGAAGATTGTCCGGTTGAAGAAATAACACTGAAAGAAATTAATGCCTTTCTGGTTAAGTTATTTCAGTTGACAGGCAAACATTTTCGATTACCCACCGAGGCAGAATGGGAATACGCTGCTTTAGGCGGAAAGCTAAGCAAAGGCTATACCTACAGCGGCAGCAATGCAGTGGATGAAGTAGCGTGGTTTGCAGATAATGCCGAAAACAAAACGCACCCAGTCGGGCAAAAGAAACCAAACGAATTAGGATTGTACGACATGAGCGGAAATGCATGGGAAGTTTGCAGTGATGATTTCAATCTTGGTTTTTACAAACACAGCCCGAAACTAAATCCAAGAAATACGAAGAAAGGAACGTTCCGTGTTGCCAGAGGAGGCTCATGGCGCAGTGATGAGTTGCGCTGCCAAAATAAAGCCCGCAACCGCTTTGCACCCGACCATCATAAAGAAAATGGGTGCTTTCGTTTAGTGCTGGATAAGTAGATATTAGTGTTTTGCAAAACTCGCAAACAGTTCTGTCTTCTCTTCCTCGGTTAAGTGTCGCCACCCCCCTACCTTTAATTTGCCAAGAGTAATATTCATAATGCGCACACGCTGCAACTTCAAAACCTGATAACCAAACACATTACACATTCTGCGTATCTGACGGTTAATGCCTTGTTTAAGTATAATGCGAAAGATGCGTCTGCTTCCCGGTTCGGAAGTTATTTTGCAAGGATTGGTAACACCAATGCCGATATCCATTCCTTCTGCAACTGCTTTTGTAAAGCGTGTCATTAGCGGCAGGTTAAGTGTAACAACATATTCCTTTTCATGCTCAAACTCAGGATGCGTTATCTTATTCATAATCGCTCCGTCATTGGTCATTAATATCAATCCTTCTGAAGCTTTGTCCAATCTGCCAACAGGCAAAATGCGTTTGGGATATTGGATGGCATCAATGATATTACCTTCAATTTTTTCGGTGGTGCAAACAATACCAACAGGTTTGTTGTAGGCAAGGTAAATAAAGTTATTGGGCGTTTTCATGCTTTGCGGCAAAGGTATCTGTATCTTTGCATAACAAAACAGATAATGCTTAAAAACCTTTTTCTTTCACTCGTTTCCGTATTTATTATTTCGCCCGCTTTTGCGCAGGTGCTGAAAGTGAGTTATGCTCCAAAGGTTAATCTGCAAAAAACCAACTCATTCAATAGTATTGATGTTCGTTCTGTAAAACCGGAACAAATCAATGGCTTAAATTCAATAAACAAAGGCATTCATTACACCGCCCTATTTTGCCGGATGGAAAACAAGGTTCACAAACAACTGAATATGTGGGTAAAACTAAGAGCCGGTAATGATGACGATTACAGAAAGCTTTGTGGTCAGCGATAAGCAAAGGACAAACGAATCACAATCCCTTATTTTGTACTTTTGCGCTTGATGTTCAGAATTATAAATCTCCTTCTTTTCACACTGCTTTCAGTGTGTTGCTTTTCACAAACTACAACGCAATCAAAACGGATAACCAAGCCTGTTACCGTTGACGGTAACTATAAGGAATGGGTTACCCCGTTTAATTTGTATGAAGCAAAAACACAACTGATGTTTTCAATCGCTAATAATGATAGCACACTTTACCTTTGCTTTCAATGTCCCGACCCCGTAAACCAGGATAAAATAATGCAGGCGGGTATGCAAGTGAGCATTAGCACCAAAGGAAAAAATAAAATAAACACTGCGATTCAGTTTCCGCTAAAGAAAGATAAGAACAGTAAAGAACAAGAACTGATACTTGAAAACCAAAACGGAATAGAAGGAATAAAAGCCGGTTTTTTGTTAAATAATTATGTGATGCTTACAGAAGGCTTTGTTACCCAGAACGGAATTGCTACTGTTAAAGAAAGTCGGAATATTATGATAGCCATGCACTGGGACAGCATAAACACACTTGTATATGAACTGTCCATACCATTTAAAGAACTTTTCGGCAATAGCTATGTTGCTGCTGACCTTGCAAAAGAACTAACACTTGGTGTTGAGATATTTGCTGTTGACCGCCCTGCCGACATGGATAACGCTAACCTTAGCAGTTTAAATACAAACAATGGCGGCAGTGTGGTAAATGGTGGCGGTATGCAAACCTACGGAGGCATGGGCAACGGAACAGGTGGTGGCATGCAGAATACAGGTTCTATGGGCGGAATGAATGGAATGAACAGCATGAATGGAATGAATGGTATGGGCAGCATGGCTGGATATCCCAACAACAGCATGGCAGGCATGAGTGGCATGCAAAATAACGGTGCCGGATGGGATGGCAGCACAGTACCTCAATACCACGACATCAGCGGCCTGTTTGAAAAAGCTGAAATGAAGCAGAAGTTTTTGCTTACGATAACTCCGTAAGCTACGCAGCACGGGAAAGACTTTTTCTAAACCGACACCTATTTTTCTACTTTTGCAACAAACGATTTTATTGCGCTAATGATAGTAATTGACGGCAAACAAACAGCAGAAACAATAAAGGCAGAACTTGCCGTTGAAGTAGAGAACATCATTAAAAATGGTGGTAAAAGACCTCACCTTGCTGCTATACTGGTTGGAAACGATGGAGCCAGTGAAACCTATATCGCCTCAAAAGTAAAAGCCTGTAAGAAAGTAGGTTTTAACAGCACACTTATTCGTTTTCCGGCAGATACAACAGAAGAAGAACTGCTTGAGGAAGTAAAAAACATTAATAACAACGAAGACATTGACGGGCTGATTGTTCAGCTACCGCTGCCCAAACACATTTCAGAGAAAAAGGTAACAGAAACCATTGTTCCTGAAAAGGATGTGGATGGTTTCCATCCGCTAAATGTGGGTAAACTGGCTCTTAACCTGCCCACCTTTATTTCAGCTACACCTTATGGCATCATGCAGCTGCTGGAACGCTATAAAATTGAAACGGCAGGCAAACATTGTGTTGTTATCGGCAGAAGCAACATTGTGGGCTCGCCTGTAAGTATTTTATTATCAAGAAATACCTACCCCGGAAACTGCACTGTAACACTTTGCCACAGCCGCACTCCCGACATAGAAAAATATACCCGCGAGGCCGATATTTTAGTAGTTGCTTTAGGCAAACCCTGTTTTGTGAAAGCCAATATGGTAAAGCAGGGGGTGGTTGTTATAGATGTGGGTATCACACGGGTAGATGCACCTGAAACCGAGAAGGGTTACCGCATCATGGGGGATGTTGATTTTGATGAGGTGGCACCAAAAAGCAGTTACATCACTCCTGTACCCGGAGGTGTTGGTCCGATGACAATTGTTGCTTTATTGAAAAATACTTTATTATCTTTGAGCAACAAATTGAGTATTAACCACTAACACCCCCACAACATGAGTTACAAAATCAAACTAAAAAACGTTAAGAACGAAAGCGCTATTCTTGATGACAAAGGTTACAAAGCTGTTAAAGGCGATAAAAAGCTTTCATCAGTTAATTTTATGGATAACCTGCGTGCCCATTCCAGTGGCTACCCTATTTTTCAGCGCTGCATAACAACCAAAAAAAATCTGGTATATGAAACCATTTACCTGCATCGATGGATTGCTGAGAAATTTTTAAAAAAGCCAAAGAGTAACCGCAAATTATTTCTGAGCTTTAAAAACGGAAATGTTCAGGATTGCCGCGTGGAAAATTTGCAATATGTAACAATGAGTGATTTGCGCAGATCTAACAGCAACACAAATAATAGCAGCGGTTATCGCGGTGTTACAAAAGAAAACAAACGTTTTCGCGCAAATCTGTATCATAAAAAAGTAAACTATAATCTGGGGTTTTTCAAAACTGCCGAAGAAGCGGCAAAGGCTTACAACAAAAAATCGCGTGAGCTATTTGGCGAAACCAACAGTTTAAATAAAATCAAACCGGCCGGTGCAAAAGCCAAATCAAAACCTGCTGCTGCCAAAACCAAGCCTAAAGCCAAAACCAAAAAGAAAAAATAAAACGCTGCTTAATAAAAGCGGAAAAGGCTAAGACATCTGAAAAGATGTGTTAGCCTTTTTTGTTAACCACCGCTTGATCTTCAACTAAAGCAAGTTCGAATGATATGTTTACCTTGAATGAAAAATAAGAGAAGTTATCATCCACAGGACGAAAATCATATTCCAATTTTCTTCCGCTCCTGCGCGAAATATCCAGCAAACCAAGACCAGCACCACCTTTAGCCGAGAACTCTGCTACTTTCATCTTTTCGGTATAATAATCCCTTATCACTTCAGGACTTAAGCCATTAATAAGATCAATAATTTCTTTCAGCGTTTCAATCCGCTCATTGCGTATCAGGTTTCCCGTTATAACAAAATAGTGGTCAATGCCTTTTCCAATAACAAGTATGGCAGCTTGATTTAATTTTTTAACCGGTGAAACATCAGCATGATTAACAATGTTCTGAACGCATTCAACCAATACATTAAACACTCTGCGTATGAGTTTTTTCTCACCGCTGGCTCCTTTCATTTTTATTTCTGCAATAGCTAATAGATCATGAACGGTATCATTGGTCATTTCGTCACGAAAAACAAGTAACAACTCTTTTTCAGTCATTATCCGGTCAAAACCGAAAAGCTGATAAATAAGGTCTAAGTGTTTCGAGTCGTCAAACAGTCGGGCTTCAGTCATACTCAGGATAGTTAATTGCTGATTTATACCGCTGGATGTACTTTAATGTTCATAAGTCTCGACAAACGACATGCCTGAATAAGTAAAAGAATTAATTTTGAAGCCTTATTAAAAAACACGCTTTTGCAGGTAAAAGATGATACATTGTTAAAGAACGGTAAAAATCTTCCGTTGATGGAAGAATTTTACACGATTCAGGGCGAAGGTTTTCACAGCGGAAAACCTGCCTGGTTTATTCGTGTAGGTGGCTGTGATGTGGGGTGCCACTGGTGCGATGTTAAGGAATCATGGGATGCTTCGCTTCATCCGCTGACAAATACGGATACCATTGTAGCAAATGCACTTAACAATCCTTCAAAAGCAGTAGTAATTACCGGAGGAGAACCACTTACCTACAATCTTGATTACATCTGCGCAGAACTGAAAGGAAACGGAATAACAATTTACTTAGAAACTTCCGGGGCTTATCCTTTGAGCGGTAATTTTGACTGGATTTGTCTTTCACCAAAAAAAACGGCATCACCTTTGCCTGAAGTATTTGCAAAAGCACACGAACTGAAGGTGATTATCCACAACAAAAACGATTTTGAATGGGCAGAGAAAAATGCTGAACAGGCAAATAAGGATTGCATCCTTTTTCTGCAACCCGAATGGAGCAAGGCAAAAGAAATGATGCCATTAATTACTGAATATGTAATGCAACATCCGAAATGGAACATTTCGTTGCAAACGCACAAATACATGAACATTCCCTGATGAAAAAATTACTCTTCTTACTTCTGGTATCCTGCTTCCTGCATCTTGCTTCTTTTGCGCAACCAAAGAAATACACTTCTGAATCAAAACGCGCCATCAACCTATACGAAACTGCGTTGGATTACTATAATGCACGACAGGATGAACTAGCAAGAACCACACTGCTAAAAGCCCTTGATTCTGATGATAAATTTCTGGAAGCACGCATTATGCTTGCCGATATTTATACAGAAATGGAAGAGTACGAGCAGGCTATTGCACAATACAGAAAAGTTATAACAACGAACCCTGACTTCTTTCCCAATGCTTTTTTTATACTCGGAAACATTCAAATGATGGTGGGAAAATACGATGATGCAAAAACCAGTCTTCAACGATTTTTAGAATACAAAGGCACACGGCCCGAAACACGTGAAAAGGCAAAGAAAAACCTGCTTACTGCCGAGTTTGGCAGCGAAGCAATAAAAAAACCTGTTCCTTTTGACCCGAAGAATTTAGGTGCCGGGGTAAATACTGCTGACGCTGAATATTTTCCAGCGCTTACTGCCGATGAGCAAACCATTGTTATTACGCGCAACAGCCGTCCTGCGGGTGGCGGACACGGACAGGAAGATTTTTATGAAAGCCGTCTGGCTGATGGTGAATGGGTTACTGCCCGCAATTTAGGTGCACCATTGAATACACCGGATAATGAAGGCGCTCAAACCATTTCTCCTGACGGACAACTGATGTTTTTTACCGGCTGCAACCGACCGGAAGGTTTGGGCGGTTGTGATATTTATTTCTCACGCAAAGTGGGCAACAACTGGACAGAGCCTCAAAATATCCGCAACCCTATTAACAGCAGTAAATGGGAATCTCAACCATCACTTTCACCTGACAAGAAAACAGTTTATTTCTCCAGCAGCCGTGCAGGTGGAAAAGGTGATAAAGATTTATGGAGCAGCACGCTTACTGAACAAGGTGTGTGGGGCGTTCCTGTTAATCTGGGCAGTGTTATAAATACTCCTGAACAGGAAGAAAGTCCGTTTATTCACCCCGATAATCAAACGTTATATTTCTCTTCTGACGGACTTACGGGCATGGGCAGAAAAGACATTTTCTATTCGCGCAAAGATGCAACAGGCAACTGGACAACGCCTGTAAACCTTGGCTACCCGATTAATACCTGGAATAATGATGATAGCTTTATTGTAGGCGCTACCGGTAAAGTAGCCTATTTTGCTTCTGACCGCAAAGGCGGTTTCGGTAGTCTTGATTTGTATTCATTTGAGTTATATGAATCTGCACGACCAACGATGGTAACCTATGTAAAAGGAAGTGTATTTGCCAGTGACACCAAGAAACCTTTGGTTGCAAAATTTGAGTTGATTGATTTGGAAACGAACAAGGTTGTGGTTGAATCAAGCTCCAACAGCGAGAAAGGCGAATTTCTTGTCAGCCTTCCGGTAAATAAAAACTATGCACTCAATGTTTCAAAAGAAGGGTACCTGTTTTACTCCGAGAACTTTTCATTGAAAGATATTAAAGACATTACTAAACCTTATCAACTGAATGTAGGCTTAC
>CAMAVO010000121.1 GCA_945861685.1 Chitinophaga pinensis
CAAAACCTTTATCACCACATTGATGAAGTACCTGCTGTGCATGTGGACAAAAACAATTCAGGACGCTCTGCTATATTTATGATTGGCATTGGAGACAATCACTACTCCATTGTTACAGGAAATTATATGCTTACCAAAAAAGTTGCTTCCTTTAAAGAACAGCTTGAGCGCATAAATGCAATGAGCCCGGAAGACCTGAAAATTCTGTATAAGGAAATTCTTAATAACGAACGTTTATCAGAAAAAGGCGGAGGCGGTTTAGGCATGATTGACATCGCCCGTAAAACAGGTCAGAAATTAAATTTTAATTTTGTGCAGATTAACGATCAATATTCATTCTTCAGTTTAAATATAAAAGTAGGAAAAACACAATTACAACACAATTAAAATGGAAACAATTATTATTGAAGGAACACCAAAAACGCCAAGCGTAAACTTCGATTCGGCAAGCGGAATACTGCATCTTAAAGGCAGATCAATTCCTGAAAACTCAATTGAGTTTTATAAGCCATTGGTTGAATGGCTGGATGAATATGCTGCAAAGCCTCAAGCTAAAACAGCGGTGAATATTCAGTTGGAATATTTCAATACCAGTTCTTCAAAATGTTTGCTAGATCTGTTCAAGAAATTAGAAGGCATGCACAAAAGCGGAAACGATATTACCATAAAATGGTATTACGAAGAAGACGATGAAGACATGTTGGAAGCTGGTGAAGACTACCAAAGCATTATCAACATTCCTTTCAAAATGATTGAAGTAGAGCAATAATCTGCACTACAAATAAATTTCAAAAAAAATCCCGTTCAATTCTTGTGAGCGGGATTTTTTGTTTCGAAAACACTTAAATTAATTTTCTAAATCTTTTTTTATGAACGAACTGCTTGAAGCGCTAAAATACCTTCTTCCCTCTTTTGTTGTTTTTATTACGGCATATGCACTTATCCGCATGTTTTTAGACGATGCAAAAAGCAAAGTGCAACAACCGGCAAAAGAAAATGATGGGCAAACTCTGCTGAAAATTGAAACGCAAAAAGTAATGCTTCCCTTGAAACTTCAGGCTTATGAACGCATAACACTATATCTGGAACGCATAAATCCAGAAAGTTTAATCATGCGAAACCACCGCAGCGGAATGACTGCACTTGATATTCAGCGTGAGTTGCTGAAAAATATCCGCGAAGAATTTGAGCATAATCTTTCGCAACAGATTTATCTAAATCCCGGAAGCTGGGATTCCGTGCGCAATGCAAAAGACGAAATGACTAAACTGGTAAAACTTGCAGGAACACAGGTAGAAATAAGCACTTCTGCCCTGGCCTACAGCGAAACATTTTTAAAAATGGCCGGACAGCTTTCTCAGTTGCCCACACAAGTTGCAATTGAAAAAATAAGAAGTGAGATGAAGCAGTATGCATAAATACGATATTGCACTACTTACCGATTCCCGGTATGTAAACCCCGAACAACTTAACGATTATATAAAAAATGTGTTGAACGAAGATGTGCTGGTAAAGCAGGCATTAGAAAACAAAGGCTTGCGCGTTACCCGCACCAACTGGGATAATCCCGACTTCAACTGGAGTGAAACCCGTTACATCATCTTCCGCACAACCTGGGATTATTTCAACCGCTTTGCAGAGTTTTCTGAATGGCTGAAAAAAGTAAGTGCGCAAACTAAACTCATCAATCCATTAGAAACTATTTTCTGGAGTCTGGACAAACATTACCTCCGTGATTTAGAATTGAAAGGCATTCGCATTCCACACACTATTTTTATTGAACCGGGTGAAAAGCGCAGTCTTTCTGAAATTGTAAAATCTACAGGCTGGAAGGAATTAGTTATAAAACCCGCCATATCAGGTGCAGCGAGACATACCTACCGTTTGAACGAACATAATATTGCAGAACACGAAGCCATTTTCAAAGAATTAATTACTGTTGAATCTATGTTGCTGCAGGAGTTTCAGCACACTATTTTAACCAAAGGAGAAGTTGCTTTTATGCTCTTTGGAGGCCGATACAGTCACGCAATTTTGAAAAAAGCAAAGCAAGGTGACTACCGTGTGCAGGACGATTTTGGTGGTTCGGTGCATGACTACGTTCCTACTTCAGAAGAAATAGCATTTGCAGAAAAGACTGTTGCTGCCTGCAATCCTGTTCCTGTTTATGCGCGGGTTGATGTTATCTGGGATAATGAAAACCGGCTTTGCGTTTCGGAACTTGAGCTAATTGAGCCCGAGTTATGGTTTCGCACCTGTCCCAGTGCTGCTGAGTTGTTTGCAGAGGAAGTAGTGAGTTTTATAGGTTACTCCTATAGCAACACATCTATATATAGCTAGCGACAGCTTTAATTAGTGGATTTTTGAGGAAACAGATATCAATGATGAGCCTAAGGCTTCTTGTCTTCCACCTGCTTTAAAATCTTCTGCACTTTCCCTGCTTTAAATGTTGCTTTGTAAACAACAGTACCCTGTTCATCCCAATAAGTCCAAAGCCCGTTCATTCTGCCGTTTACATAAGTTCCCTGACTCCATTGAACACCGTGTTCAAACCAGCTTTCCTGCAATCCTTCAGAACCTCCGTTACGATAATTAACCTTTTGAAAAAGTTGTCCGTCAACATAATAGTGTAACCACAATCCTTCTTTCATTCCTTTTAAAAAGCTGCCTGTCTCTTTCAGCTTTCCGCTCGGATACCATTGCTTCCAAACTCCGTTTTTTAAACTGTCGGCATAAAATAATTCCGATTCCTGCTGCCCCTCTTCAAACCATGTTTTTGATGCTCCATCTGTAGCAGCCATTTTGTAACTAGTTTCAAATTTAGGGTTACCGTTTTCAAACCAACCTTTCCAAACGCCATCTAATTTACCTTCTTTAAAAGCGCCTTCTTCGCGCTTTTGTCCGTTCAGATAAAAGGCAGTCCATACACCACTTTCTTTGTTGCTTTCAAAATTACCGAAGTGTTCTTTGGTTTTACCATCTTCATAATAAACAGTCCACTCACCGGTTTTTAAACCATCACTAAAGATTCCTTTCTTCCAGAGTTTACCGCTTTCTTCATAGTAATAAAGCCAGTCACCGTGTTGTTTGTCGCTCACGAAATTTCCTTCGCTTCCTTTATAACCAGTCTTGTAATAAAAAATCCATTTTCCATCACGGATGTCATTTTTAAACATGCCTTCCATATCGGATTTTCCGTCTGAAAACCACCAAGTAAAATAACCTTCCTTTTTCCCATTTACATAATATGCATCGGCTTTTGCTTTTCCGTTTTCATAGAATTCATCAGAATTCCCGTGAAGCAAACCGTTTTTGTAATCGCTCTGTTTTTGTGTGCTGCCATTCTCATACCATTCCATCCATAAACCTTCTTTCTTTCCATTCTTTAAATGACCTTCAAATTCCTTTTTGCCATTCTTATACCAGCTTGTATTTAAACCATTGTTATTGATTTCGCTTAGTTTCTCGCCTGTGCGGTAATAGCATTTCCATACTCCTGATTTTTCATCACTTTTGTATTCACCTGTGCAGAATAATTTGCCGTCATCGTAGTATTCTTTCCATACGCCTTCTTTCTTCCCTTCTTTTAAAAAGCCTTCTGTTTTCAGTTTTCCGTTAGGGAAAGTTTCGGTGAATTTTTCCTGCGCAAAGACAATTGTTGATGAAATAATAAAAGCAAATAGTACTAATCTTTTCATGTTCTTTATTTTACCACAAAGTTCGCAAAGGATGCACAAAGCACACAAAGGAAGTTTAAGTGTTTATCAACACTTATTGTGGATACTGATTGATGATAACATTCAATGCGTTGGGAATAATGCTGAACTTTAATGGCGTTTCGCCAATTAATTCTCCATCAGTTTCTGCAAGTACCTGTGGTGAAGAATTTACTTCAATAGTTTTACCCGTATAAAGTGCAGCTTCTTTCATGTTTACAAATGTTCCGTTCTTCATTTTGGGTAAACTGATCATTGATTTAAACGGATGGATTTTTTTCATCACAGTGATATTCAGCAATCCGTCATCGGGCAATGCCGATGGTGCCTGCATCATGCCATCGCCATTATAACGGCAGTTGCATACCGATAGTGTGAAAATTTCTTCTTCAGGAAATTCTTTACCATCAATCTTAAAACTGATTTTTGTGTTCTTATACTGAAACAAATACCATGTAATCCAAAGCAGGTAAAACAGTTTTCCACCACTTCCGCTTTCTTTCATTTTACTTATTTTTTCAGTAACAAAGCCATCGTATCCAAGTCCTGCAATATTGATGAAATAACGTTTTTTATCGTGTCCGTTTTCTGCAACACCAATATCGTGTTGAATTGTTTTTCCGAGCGCAATTACATCAATAGCTTGTTTGTAGTCTTTAGGGATATTAAATGTTTTGCACCAATCGTTTCCAGTACCCACCGGAAGAACAGCAATGGTTAATTCTTTTGTTGAAACAACGCGCTGATTAAAGATACCATTCACCACTTCATTCAACGTTCCGTCACCTCCCATTGAAATTATTTTACGATATCCTTTTTCAATTGCCTGTTGAACAAGAACAGAGCTGTGTCCTGCATATTCACTTATGAAAATATCTGTTTCAATTCCCTTCTGCGAAAGCAAATCCTGAACTTTTTTACTATCACTTCTCCCCTTCCCATTTCCGGAACTTGGATTAACTATCAGAAGCCATTTTGATTTAATCATTCTGACAAATATAGAATTAATGCCTCATCCAAAACCATTCCAGAGGAGAAGAATTAATTGAATTTGCCGAATCAATATTTTACTATTTTCGCGCTCCCATTCGGTGGTGAAGTTAACCTCACATGCAAGGCCCGAGCAGTGGAATTTGAGTGAGCGATGAGTAGCTCACGTTTGTTCAAATTCTTGTTTCGGGGTGTAGCGCAGCCTGGTAGCGTACTTGCATGGGGTGCAAGGGGTCGTGGGTTCAAATCCCGCCACCCCGACTGGATAAAAGTCCTGTCAAGCCTGAGGCAAGACAGGACTTTTTGTTTTAGAAAGCTAAAAAAACATTATAGTTTGAACGCAGTTTAAACAAAATAAAAAAGCCCGACTTATCAGCCGGGCTTTTGTTTTTAAACAGATGAATTTTTACTTCAAATCTTCAAACTCAACATCGGTAAACGAACTGGTTTCACCTTCTTTATTTTCTGTTGCAGCAGGTGTTTCAAATTCCGGTGGTGCAGTATAAGGTTGTTCGTTTTGAATAAAATCGAATACCTCTTTCAAACCTTCATTAAATTTATCAAAATCTTCTTTGTACAGAAAGATTTTATGCTTCTGATAAGTGAACGTTCCGTCATCATTAAAGCGCTTTTTACTTTCGGTAATGGTAAGAAAATAGTCATTTCCTTTGGTTGCTTTCACATCAAAGAAATACGTCCTTTTGCCTGCTCTTACTGCCTTTGAGAAAATTTCCTCTTTCTTCTGGCTATCAAATTCTTCGATGGTGTTATTTAATTTTAGGTTGAGCAAAATTAAAAAAATATCAACCAACACGTTTTTTTGTAATTATTTTTCAGGCAGGCAATTTAAGTGCTATAGAAAACTTGTAAAACTTGTTGAAAAATTAATGATTAATTTTTAATGCCAGCCTGAATGAAAATCTATATTTGTGAACCTTAAAAAAACTATAAAACACGGTAAAATGAAATTCATAGTATCAAGCTCGGTTCTGTTAAAAAATTTACAAAGCATAAGCGGTGTGCTTAACTCAAGCAACACGCTTCCCATTCTGGATAATTTTCTTTTTGAAATAAATAAAAACAGGTTACAGATTTCAGGTTCTGACCTGGAAACAACTATGAGCACTTCGCTTGAACTGGAGAAAGCCGACAAAGGCGGTTCGGTTGCCATTCCTGCAAAGCTGTTGCTGGATATTTTAAAATCATTACCAGATCATCCTATTACTTTCAACATCAACGCTGAGACTTTTGGAATTGAAATTAGTTCTGACTACGGTAAATATAAACTGAGCGGGCAAAACGGAAATGAGTTTCCAAAGAACCCGAAGATTGATGGTGCTTCTAAACTTTCAATTCCTGCGCATGTGATTAATCGTGCAATAGGCAAAACCATTTTTGCTACAGGAAATGATGAATTGCGCCCTGTAATGTCAGGAGTGTTTTTTCAATTATCTGAAGATGCGCTAACCTTTGTTGCTACTGATGCACACAAATTAGTGCGCTACAAACGCACCGATGCAAAAGCGCCAAAAGCAGCTTCTTTTATTCTTCCAAAGAAACCGTTGAACCTTTTGAAAAATACATTGGCATTACTTGTGTCGGATGTGGAAATTGAATACAACGAAACCAATGCATCATTCACCTTTGATAATACCAACCTTATTTGCCGCTTGATTGAAGGCAAATATCCAAACTATGATGCTGTTATTCCAAAAAGCAATCCTAACAAACTAACGGTTGACCGCAGTTCATTACTGAACTCTATCAAACGTGTTTCAATTTTCTCAAACAAAACAACGCATCAGGTACGATTGAAAATTTCAGGAAGCGAATTAAATCTTTCTGCTGAGGATCTTGACTTTGCAAACGAAGCAACAGAAAGACTTACCTGCCAGTTTACAGGCGAGGACATGGAAATCGGCTTTAATAGTAAATTCCTGATTGAAATGCTTTCTAACCTTGAAAGTGAAAATGTAATGATTGAAATGTCGGCACCCAACCGCGCAGGTATTTTATTACCCGTTGAAAAGATTGAAGACGGTGAAGAAATTCTGATGCTGGTAATGCCGGTAATGTTGAATACCTAAAAAAAATTTAACACAGAGAAAAATAAAACCTCGCTTTTAGCGGGGTTTTATTTTTATTAACTTTGGCTATTCATTATTAATTCATAAAAATTACCATGAGCAGTTTTCTTTTAAATATAAAAGATGAAAGTAAAATGGATGTTTTACTTAATTTTTTAAAAAGCCTGAATTATATTAGCGTTGAAAAATTTGGCGATACAGATATTGTTCTTACTGATGAACAAAAACAGGTATTAGACCACCGCAGGCTAACTGCCAAACCCGAAGATTTCATTAACTGGGAAACGGCAAAAAAACAACTCAAATTCAAGAAAAAATAACATGTCTTTTAGTGTTGTTATAGAGCCCCGTGCCTTAACAGATATTCAAAAGGCTATTGATTATTATGATGAGCAATTGCCCGGATTAGGTGAACGGTTTAATGCTGCTGTTGATAAACATATTGCAGCAATTGCACTAAATCCTTTTTACCAGGTGCGCTATAAAGATTACCGCGCTTTGCCGATTACTAAGTTTCCTTATAGTATAGTCTTTTATACTGATGAAGTTTATAAAGTTGTTTATGTAATTGCGGTTTTCAATACTTGGCAAAGCACTGAAAAATTGCCTTTATAAAAAACCAAACCCCTCCGCCTAAGGCGAGGGGGTTTGTTTTCTGTTTCTTTTTTGTTCTACTCTTTTATAATCTTGCGGTGCGCCACCTGCTCCCCATCAAACAGGCTTAGTAAATAAATGCCTTTTTGTTACAAGCGCAATTCTATTTCAGGTAAGCGCAGATGCCGCCCAACAAGGGACAAATAATTAGTGAAAAAGAATTTATAGTAATGCCTTTATATTTATTCAGATTTAACTTTTATTAAATGTTTCCCCGCTCCTCTAACTCTGATAAATGATGATAGATTAATGCAAGTTCCTACAGTTATAGTTGCCCCCCCAAGTGAAAATAAAATAGTTTTAGCAGTTTCATTTTTAGTTATAAATGCCCAATTAGTTATAATGTTACCAACAAATATTGTTATTAATCCTCCATAAAATCTATTACTTGCCTTTTTTAGGTCGACTCCTGCAAGGTATATTTCTTCTATTTGTTTATCTTGTAATTTATTAATGCTGTTAAGTGTAAGATTTGTTTTTACCGCTAATTCATTTTGAGGAGTTGATATAAATGGTTTTCCATTTATTTTTTTATCAAAAATTAAGGAATTTGAAATTTTCTCTAATTTCCCATTAATTTGATACGTTGTAGTTTCAGGGGAAACTATTGTAACCTTGCAGGGAATAACTTCTCCTTTGGTTGTAATTAGAGTGTCTTGCCCGTAAACATAGCAGGGGAATAGGAAAAGAATAAGTAATTTTTTCATTTGATTTGTTTTATTGCATTCACACTATTGGAAATAAATATTAACTCTTAAATATTACACCGTTCCCACACTTACTCTAATCACATCACCCGGTACACCAATCAATACATCTTTTAAAATTCCGCGCAAGTAATATTCGCGGGTTTCGGGTTGTCCTGCTACTTTAAGCGGGCGGTTATCTACATAAGGGCTGTGGTAATCAACGGCAATTTTTTCAAAGTCATTGAGCGTTGCAGGTGTTCCTGACGAGGGAGGTGAGCTTGGCGTACCGCTTGTTACACGGCTGTAGATGGCTACGCCATCGGCACCTGCTTTTTTAAATTTGATGGTTACATCGTTTAAAACCGCTTTGGCGCTGGCTTCGGGTTTATAATTAGCGGCATCAAAACCGGTTTCTACGGCTTCTATGCCCAGGTCTTCGCCTATGGTTTTGCTGTAGTTAGCGTTGGCTTTAATCTGCCCTACCAGCATACGAAAACGCCCTTCCACATCGGGTTGTATAGTAGTCATAGGCGGCATACTAACATCGGGTGCAACGGGAAAGGGTGGTATTATAGTACCATCGCCCCCAAGGCGTACCTGATTTTTAAGTTTTGTCCAGTCTTGCGCAAAGCCGGGAACCCCGTTGTTGCGCAGCACTACAAAGCCCAGCCATTCCTCATCGGCTACTACCGAGGCTATTTGCATAGGGGTTAAGCCAAACAGAGTGGCATAGGTTGGAATTTTTGTTCCGAAGTTGTTGAGTTGTGCGACAAAATCAAGGTCGCTTCTTTTTACAAAGTCTGCCATGTTATTTGTTTTTTAAGGTTAATTTTTAGAGTTTATATATAAAATGCTTGTATTTATTCGCTAACGGATGGCGCGTTGTTGTCCACGGGAGCTGCGTTGTAAACAACGGATGGTGCGGGGTAAACAACCTGTGGTGCGTTGTCAACAATGAATGACGCGTTGTCTCCAACCTGCGACTCGGTGACAATAACCTGTGGTGTGGTGTCAACAACGGATGATGTGTTGTTAACAACGAATGGCTCGTTGCAAACAACACGGGGCACGAGGATAACAACGAGTAATGCGTTGAAACCACCCGGGATTAGCCGCGTAACATTAAAACGGAAATTTTTAGAATCTAAAAGGAATCTCTCTCTCTCTCTCTCTCTCTCTCTCTCTCTA
>CAMAVO010000122.1 GCA_945861685.1 Chitinophaga pinensis
TTGGCATTGGAGAGTGGTTTTTTTTCAGGATGTTCTTTGCTGCGCGTTTCAATTAACCTGCTGTTTTCTTCATCCCAGTTTTCAGGTCTTATGGAATAGCCTGTTGTGAGGTAAGATGATTTGCGGTTGGCGGTAATGCGGATCATTACCGGGTGAGTGCCGTTTGCATAAGTTTTATATTTGTAGAAAACTACAGCTATCTTTGGTGCAGACATAATAGAGAAGTAAGAATGAAATTTAAAACAAATGTAAGTAAAATAGTTGAAGCGTGGTTGAAACACAATCAACTATTTATGCACAATCGGAACCAATTATGCCAAAATGTATAAAATATAAATCCCTGTGCATAGGGATTTTATGTAATTTAACTGGAAATAAATAAACTAAATTCTACTCCTGAGCGTAGTCGAAGGGTTTTAACACAGAGGGCACGGAGAAGGCACAGAGGTGCACAGAGGAAATAAATTAGTTTACTTTTGGAAGTGATTTGCAAAACAAAGTTTAAGTATAAACTGCGCCAAGCCAACCAAAAATGGAAGGATTGGCGCAATTGAGTTGCGCTAATCCCTAAGTTAGCGGTCAGGTTAAAAGACGATACTCAGACAACAGGCAGAAACCATCAACATTACGATAGAAACTAGACAATAAAATGAAACCTTTAATTATATTATTTACAGTATTTGCAGTTTCGCTTTTAACGACAAAATTTGTTCGTGGAAACTTTGAATTTACATTATCAGGCAGAATAGCAATGTCGGCAATGCTATTATTTACAGCAATAGGACACTTTGCATTTACCAAAGGTATGTCAATGATGTTGCCCGACTTTATTCCATTCAAAACCGAAGCAGTTTATTTGACAGGTATTATTGAGATTGCAGCAGCAATTGGACTTTTTATTCCCAATTTCAGAATTGTTACTGCTTGGTTGTTAATTGCTTTTTTTATACTCATCCTTCCTGCTAACATTCACGCAGCAATAAAACACATTGACTACCAAAAAGGAACTTTTGAGGGCAACGGTTTGATTTATTTGTGGTTTAGAATACCGTTGCAAATTCTATTTATTGTTTGGACATATCTGTCGTCTATCAAAAGCTGACAAGTAAACAACGAACAAACAAGATTGACAGACCAAACATTTGATAATGAAAGTAAATAAGCAAATAGATAAAACCCGAACCGCTAACACGGGTTTGGCAAAAGTGGCGGTTCAGTGCTCCGCAGACACATTTGTGGTTAATCAAACATTGGTTCTCCGCATCAACATTTGTGGTGAAAATCGCCACCTTCGCCAAGCCCGAAAACGTTAAACCCCTTACCCCACCTACGTTTCCGAATGTTACATCGCCCAACAGCCTAAATCACAAGGCTGAATAACCAACCTAGCAGGGTGAAGCAACAAATTTATCCAGCGAAATGGCTTCCCCCTGCTGCATTGTGGCTTCCCCCTGCTGCACCGTAGTTTCCCCCGGCTGCATTCTCTCTTCCGTTTGCTGCATTGTAGCTTCCCCCTTCTGCGGTGTTAATTCCCTGTTCTGCTTTTGCAATTACAGGTGCATGGCTATCATTTATCACTATAGCTGTTATGGTTCAGATTTCTTCCTTCTGTTTTCTGAATAGTAGCTTATTGTTTTGAGGCATTACGGTTTTTATTCCCCCGTATTTTTTAACATTTTTTCACAATTATTAAGAATTTTTAACAGTGTTACAGTTGCGTGGCACTAAGGCGTGCGATAATTTTGTGACCATAAATTTTTAAACCATAAAAACATGAAAACAATTGCAAGAGATTATGAAATGACCGACCCTGAACTGGTCTTAAAAAGTCAGGATGTAGTGGACAGCATTGACCGTGACATTGCTGAATTTACCCCGCGCGGCTACACACCCGCCAAAAAAACTGCCTTTGAGCTGGCCATCACCACCTTTGATGGTATGCCCAGCGACAATTATTTGCTGGGGCAGCAGGAAGAAAAAACCGAAGCCAAAAACACGGTGCGCAGGAATTGCGAGAAAAAGATAAACCTTGTATTAACGGCAGTGGAGAATGTTTATGGCAAAGACAGTTCAACCTACAACCTGTTTACCGAAGACAAATCGCTTAGCAAACTCTACGACCCTCAACTGCTGCGCTACATGGAAGACTTTGCCGACAGTACAGAGGAGCATCTTGCTGAGTTGGCTGACGAGGGTGTTACAGCAGCCACAGTAGCCGAGCTGCGCAACCTGCGCACCGACTTTAACAATGCTTTAAAAGCGCAGCGCAAAGCCGAAAAAGACCGCAACACGGGCAACAGCAACCGCATAAAAGCCGGCAATGCGCTTTACAAACTGCTGGTAAAATACTGCAACACGGGCAAAGACATTTGGTTTGGCGTTGATGAAAGTAAATACAACGATTATGTGATTAACTAATCATCTTCGGGTAATTCAAACCTGTTTACCGGCACAGCAGCAGCCAGCAGCGTTGTAAATGTGCTTAACAGTTCTAATTCAAATTATGTAATCGGTAAAACATTGCGCTTGAAAAATACTACTACCACACCTGCTGTAGGTGGCTTGTATTATTACGGTGCAATGAGCGCAATTGATGGCTGGAGCGGTTTAGGTGTAAGCCTTAACCCCGGTCAGGAAACAACTTTTGTATTGGATGCTATGAATTTCCGCCCTTTCTTTAACATTCAAAATCAGGGACCGAACGACCAGACGTATGAGGTAGAGATTTTGTAATACAACTTGCGCTACCTTTAATTAATACAAACCCTCTTTTGTGTTCTAAGCAAAAGAGGGTTTGTTATTAAAGGCATATATTTGTAAAAAAATAATACAGTGGTAAATATACATCCACATGCTGAACAACGTGCAAAGGAAAGAGGTGCAGAGAAGAGTGAGATAATTGACACTGTAAGTACAGGCGAGCAAATTCCGGCAAAATATGAACGCACCGGGTTCAGAAAAAACTTTGAATTCAATAACCAATGGAACAACAAACAGTATTCAACAAAACAAATAGAAGCTTATTGCGTTAAAGAAAATAACGATTGGCTTGTGATTACCGTAATTGTAAAATATTTTTAAAAAATTAAAATCATGAAACTAACCTTCGACCCACGCTACAATATAGCCTACATACAACTGCGCGAAAAAAACGAAACTGTCACCTCCATTAAAATAAGCGAAGAACTTGTTATAGACATGGCAGCAGACGGGAGTGTCTATGGAATAGAACTGTTAAACGCTAAAGAACAGTTAGATAATAAAAACGCGCTACACCTTCAATTTATAAACGCGGCAACAGGCGAAGAAAAGGGATTTGACATAGCAGCTTAAACAAAAAAACACTTTAAACAAAAAATCCCTCTCGCCTGTGGCGAGAGGGATTTTTGTTTTATAAACTCTGTGAACCGCTGTGTATTCTCTGTGCCCTCTGTGTTAAAAATCCTACTTAATCACCACACCCGTAGCCTCAAACACCAGCGCAATTTCGGGTTCGGTAATTTTATCAATCTCTTCCTGTGCAAGACCTTCGTCTGAGGCATAGTGTTGCAAATCGGCAACCGAAGTGGTATCAAAGGTGGCGGTGCCTTTAAAGGTGGCCTCTTTTCCATCGCAGTCTTTGGGAACAAAGAAACTGTAGTCTTTAAACGTTACTCGCATTTCTTCTTTGTTGCCCAGATCAATGGTCATCCAGCAGCCTTTCTTTTTGCAGGCTTCGTTTATTTTTCCGGTAACCACTACATCGGTGGCTTTGCCTTCTTTGGCAAGAGCCGGCAGCGCAGAAGCGGCCACAGTATTTTCCACTTTAAATTCTGTACCGTAAAAAGTTCCGGTTGCTGTTTCTGTTGTTTTGTTTCCGCAGGAATAAATGGCTAAAGAAGCCGCGAATAAGAAGAGTGTTTTTTTCATTGTCAATTATCAATTAATTAGTTGTTGCCAGTTTGCTTTTTCTAAATCCGTATAAGAAGTATATCACCACGCCAATTACCAGCCATATGGTAAACCATATCCAGTTGCTAAGCGCCATGCCCGTCAAAAGGTAGCAGCACGATACCACACCCAGCACCGGAATAAGCGAGAAGTTTTTGAGGAACGAGAATACCGCCATCAATACACACACGATAAAGAATATAATCATGGGTACATTGGTTGCTGCCGTTTCGCTGTTGATGATAAAGGTATTGCTCAAAAACTCAGGATTGAACGTCAGCAACGATGCTGCTGCCACCACTACCATTGCCGGGAAAATAAACTTGCTGTTCACATACGGCAGTTTGAATTTGCCTCCTTCGCCCGTTTGTTTGGGAGGAAGCATCAGCACACCGCCACATACCAATACAAAGGCAAACAAGGTTCCTATACTGGTGAAGTCGAGCACAAATTTTTCGTCAGTGAAGAACAAGGGAATACCCACTACCAACCCCGTTACAATGGTTGCAAATCCGGGTGTTTTATATTTCGGGTGTATGCTGGCAAAACGTTTAGGCATCAACCCATCGCGGCTCATGCTCATCCAAATCCTCGGCTGCCCCATCTGGAAAACAAGCAGCACGCTGGTCATAGCCACCACCGCCACAAATGATACAATATAGAGCATCCATTTTACTTCACGTATCTTGAAAACCTCTGCCAAAGGGTCGCTGACACCAAGTTGGGCGTAGGTTACCATGCCTGTCAATACCAAAGCAAGCGCGATATAAACAACTGTACATATTATTAAAGAGTAAATCATGCCTTTGGGCAAATCGCGTTGCGGGTCTTTGCTTTCTTCGGCCAAGGTAGAAACGGCATCAAAACCAATGAAGGCAAAGAACACGGCAGCTACACCGCCCATCACACCCGTAAAACCGTTAGGCATAAAAGGCGACCAGTTGTCGATGTCAACATAAAAAGCGCCTACAACAATTACCAAAACTATAACGGCCAGTTTCAGCATCACCATAAAATTACTGGCGTTGCGCGTTTCTTTTACGCCTACATAAACCAATGCTGTTATCAGTATATTGGCAACTACTGCGGGTAAATCAAAAATAATCCGCAGACTGCCAACCTTAGGTGCAGTCATCCAGGCCAGCATACCTTCACTGGAGATATTCTGGTCGTACATATTGTGTGCCGAGCGGTAATTAGTGGTCAGCCATTCAGGAAGATGCAGCCCCACGCCTTCTAACAGGTTGGTGAAATAACCGCTCCACGAAAACGCTACATAAATATTACCGATGGAATATTCCATCAATAAAGCCCAACCGATTATCCACGCGAATAACTCACCAAACGATACATAAGCATAAGTATAAGCACTTCCCGAAGCAGGCACACGCGAAGCAAACTCGGCATAGCACAGCGCAGTGAAACCGCAGGCAACCGCACAAATAATAAAAAGAATTACAACACCGGGGCCGCCCTTGAAACAGGCCTCGCCCATGCTGCTGAAGCTGCCCGCACCTATAATGGCGGCAATACCAAAAAAGGTAAGGTCGCGGGTGGTAAGTACTTTGTGCAGTGAATGCGTTTCTGCCTGTTCGGGGTCATTCTCTATTGCCTGTTGAACAGGTTTTTTCCTGAAAAGCTGGTTTAGCAAAATTGGAAGGTTTTAAGCATTGTCTTCATTCATCTGTATCTTCACTTTCAGTACAAAGTACGAAACCGAATCATCTACTCTGGCAAAGTGATATTGCAGCGGGTGCCCTGATTTTTTCTTCATGTCCACCAGTCCTAAACCCGCACCACCCTTGTCGCTGAACTTGACAAAAGTCTGTTTCATGATTACGCTGTAAAGGTATTTCACCTCATCTTCTTCAAGGCTGTTAATCTTTACCAGTTTGTCTTTCAGGTAATGAATCTCCGTGTTATTCACCAGATTTCCAATGGAAACATAAAAGTCATTATCCGCCTTGCTTAAAACAAAAAGCGGCTTTTGCTGATATGCTTCTGTGTGGTCAAGAAAGGAGTGTATTTGCAGATTTTGTAAACTCTCAATAGCAATGTTTACAATCTTGCGCTTGATAATTTTGCGCTTGATAATTTTGCTGGTTTGATACTTATCAATCAGGGTTTCAATCTCGGGCAGAATGAGCAGGATATCACTTTTGGTAATCAGTCCTTCCCTGCTCAGCAGAATCTCATCGCCATCCATAAGACCGTTTAAAAATGCCCTTTCGTTCCCCATATTTAACCTTCGCTGCCTTTGCTAAAATCAATCATCAAACTTTGCGAATTTAAAAATACTTTATTAATGTTATTATAATTCTAAAAAAACGACAAACTACTTGTTTTAAATAACTGTTATAACTCGAGTTTATTTCGTTTTTACTAAAATTTTGTTCAGCTGTTTGTCTGCAACTTTCATTGAAAGGAAGTAAGCACCTGTAGAAAGATTTAAGTCGCGCATTTCAAAATAATTCAAGCCATCACGCACTTTACCAAGGTTCTTGCTGTAAACTGTTTTGCCGGTATTGTCATACATTTCAATCAAAACTTCTTCAGACCTGAACAGATTAAACTGAAGCACAATGCGATCAACAAAAGGATTAGGATAAACACCTACCAAGGCTGCAATCGGGTCATTTTCACCCACTGAAACAGGATTATTAGGCAACAAAGGAGCCTGCGGTTGCAATTCACCAAGATATACACTTGGACCTTGCTGCGCCACCTGCAAAAATGTTTCGCCTTCGTTTACATACCAGTTTTGAGGCGATTCAACAGTAAAGTTTTGGTCGGTGATCGTGCTCACATAATACCAGTCGCCCTGAGTGCGGGTTTTATTTACATCCAATAAAACATAACCGCGCTTGGCAAGGTCCACATAGCGGATGTGCGGGTTTTGTCCTGTAATGATTGTTTGCGGAACCCCCGGTGCTCCACCCGATGTAATGCTGGTTGCAACAAACTCAACACCCACCGAACCGATTACGTTCTGAAGATCTGAATTGTCGTAATTGCTCAGCGGTAAATCATTTGCCCATGAAGAGTGAATATCACCTGTAAGGGCAACTATGTTTTCAACTCCTGCATCTTGTATTCGCTGATAAAGTGTATCGCGGTCGGCAGGATAGCCATCCCACTGGTCGTTATTTACTGTAATTCCAAACACAATTAATGGTGTCATCATTACTTGCTGCCCGATAATATTCCATAATACGGTTGTTGTGTCCATTTGATTGGTGAGCCAATCCATTTGCTCATCACCAATCAATCTGCGTGTATCATCTGTACCAGAACCTTGCAAATCGCGGTCATAATAGCGTGTATCAAGCATATATAAATTCAGTAAATCACCATAACGCACCGTACGATAAATTTTACCAAGATTATTTTCATCAAGTAAACGTTTAGGATTCCATTCGTCAGAAGCTTTTTGGGCAGCAACAATGCGGTCAACCCAGGTGCCTTCTGCACCTTCCGTGTGGTTCTCAGCCCCGTCATGGTATGCATTATTTGCCATTTCATGGTCGTCCCAAACATTAATAAAAGGATATTGCTGGTGAGCGTAACGCAAGTCAGGATCAAGACGATATTGAGAGTAGCGTGTACGATAATCATCCAATGAAATGATTTCGTTGGCGGGTTCATGTTCACGTCCTGCTACTCCTCCACCAACTCCGTATTCGTAAATATAGTCACCTAAAAAAATAACTGCATCTATATCATTTCGCTCTGCAATGTGTTTGTAAGCGTTATAATATCCATTTTCATAATCAGCACAAGAAGCTACCGCAAATCGAAGACTGTCAGTATCGCCAACAGGAGTTGTTTTGGTTCTTCCAATCAGTGAATATCTGCCGCTGTTGCTAAACTCATAATAGTACCAGGTGTTTGGCTGCAGTCCTGCAACATCTACTGTTACAGTATAGTCTTTCGTTTCATCAGTAGTTTCAGTACCCGAAGCTACAATGTTGTTGAACAATGTGTCGGTTGCAAACCTCCAGTTTACATCCACCGAACCGGGATTATCTACTGTTATTCGTGTCCAGATAAGTATGCTGTTAGGCAAAGGGTCAAATGATGCAACTCCGTGGTAAAACGGAGCAAACTGCGGATTTAGCTCGCTTCTGGAATTGTAATCATTATAGGTTTGTTCGCCCTGAGCAAAAGCATTAAGCGAAATAAAGGTGACAAGAGCTAAGTAAAAGTATTTCATTAGGTTTTGGTTTAAAAAACAAGGCGAAAATAGGAAAAATGACTAAGTAAAGAATAAAAAAAGCAGGCGTAATAAATTCTTAATTTTACAGCCTTAATTACCCTTTCATGAAATTACGATTTCTAACGTTACTGTTCATTCTGAGTTGTTCACTCTTAATTCTGAATTCTTCTGCTCAACCTTATTTTAACCGTTACGATTCAATTCCTGTAACAATCAACAGTAATGCTCTGAAATATGCGTGGGCAGGCGGACTTAACTCCTGCCAGTTTTCAACCATTGATTTGAATATGGATAACATTGAAGACTTATTTGTTTTTGACCGCGCAGGAAATAAGATAACAACCTTTATCAATAATGGAACTGCTGGAACAATTGATTACACACTGGCACCACAATACCGCACACACTTTGTAAACCAGCATGACACCCGCGGCATTTTACACGACTGGGTTTTGTTGCGTGATTATGATATGGATGGCAAGAAAGACATTTTCACTTACTCAAACGGAGGAGCTGCTGTTTACCGCAATACAACTTCAACTACAGATAGTCTTTCATTTGAATTGAAAACCACGTACATTCTATCATTTTATAACCCTGCAACTCTTAACCTTTATATCAGCCCGGTTGATATGCCCACTTTTATTGATGTGGATAATGACGGAGATTTAGATGTACTTACGTTTCATATTTCAGGTTTGCAGATTGAATTTCATAGCAACCAAAGTCAGGAACTTTATGGCCACAGCGATAGTCTTTCATTTACGTTGTATGACCAATGCTGGGGCGACTTTTCAGAGAACAGTGCTTCAAACGCAGTTTATTTAGACACGTGTTACTGGGGGCAGTTCCGTGGAGAAGCCGGCAATCGCCACAGCGGTTCATCAACACTTGCACTGGACATGAATAACGATGGAGTTAAAGAATTTATGATGGGTGATATTTCATTTAAAAACCTTGTTCTACTGAGTAATGACGGTACTTTACTGGATGCTCATATATATGACCAGAATCCTGCTGCTCCGCCAAATACAACTGCTGCTGACATTGCTGTTTTTCCGGCAGCGTTTTACGAAGACATTGATAACGACAATGTGAAGGATTTGATTGCAAGTCCGAA
>CAMAVO010000123.1 GCA_945861685.1 Chitinophaga pinensis
ATAAGAATACTGTCAAAGCGATCTAAAATCCCACCGTGACCCGGCATAATATTTCCTGAATCTTTAATGCCAACACTGCGTTTCAGCAATGATTCAACTAAGTCACCAATGGTTCCTATAACCACTACAATCAATCCGATTACAGACCAATCAAAGAAACTCAAATCATCAACATATAAAGAAAGGATATAGGCAAACATGATGGTAAAAACTGTTCCGCCAACAGCACCTTCCCAAGATTTTTTTGGTGAAATTTTAGGGAACATTTTGTGCTTACCAAAATTTGAACCCACTAAGTATGCACCTGAATCAAATACCCAAATCAGCATAAAATAGCCAAGCAAAACCAGAGGCTTGTATTCACCTGAAAGTCCTGGCTTTACTATATAAACCAGTAAAGTAAACGGAAGGGCGATGTAAATAATACCAAGAATAGTAAACCCAATATTTGTAAACGGGTTTTCACGATTACGAAAAAGTTCGCGTATAAAAACTGCATACATCAGTGGCAGCACCAACAACTGATATTTGAAAAAAGCGTGGTCAACAGAAATCAATGCTGTAATGAAAAAAATTCCTGTGCCCACAAAAATTCCGTGCCGTTTTTGAACATATATTTTTTCATTTTCACATATGCGGTAAAACTCCCACAAGCCTATGGCTGTAGTAAGAGAAAAGAAAACTAAAAAAGGAATTACAGTCTTATTGACCAGCAGAATTGAACCGATAACTAAAGTCAAAAAAATCACACCTGTTGCCAGTCTTAGCCCTAAATCTTTCAATGCTCCTGTTGTTTTAAAATCAGTTGTTTGGCAGGAAGTACATCGGTATTTTTTACATACACCTCAACTTCACCAATAAGATGAGCAGAACTCTGTTTGTTAAGATTTACGGCAATTATACCATGTTCATCTAACAACGCTTTTATCATCTCTGCTTCGGGAAGATTGTTGGTTGTAAATACTAATATCCAGCCTTGTTCCATTTATTTAAGGCAGGAAAAGTAATTAAAATCAGGAAAACAAAGTAGGTGACGGACTTTCTGTCTTATCTTCTGCTTTTGGCTGAGCATCTTCTTCTTTTTTCTCTGTTGCTTCAGGAGTGACATCTGCCTTCACATCTTTCGGAGTTCCGTTTTTTTCTTCTTTATCAAATTTGCGCTTCCCGAAAATTTTCTCCAAGTCCTCTTTAAAAATCACTTCGCGCTCCAGCAATAAATCTGCAAGCTGGCTCAGTAAATGTTTATTCTCAGAGAGTATTTTCTTGGTTCTGGCATAAGCTGCCTCAATCATTTTGCTAACCTCTTCATCAATCGTTTTTGCGGTTTCTTCGCTGTAAGGTTTGCTCAACATGTATTCGTTTTGGCCTGAAGAATCATAGAAACTCACATTACCTATTTTTTCATTTAAACCATACATCGTAACCATTGCGTAAGCCTGTTTGGTTATTTTCTCCAAATCGCTTAACGCACCGGTTGAAATTTTTCCGAACATAACTTCCTCAGCAGCGCGGCCCCCAAGAGCGGCACACATTTCATCAAGCAATTGCTCTTTGGTAGTAATTTGTCTTTCTTCTGGCAAATACCATGCAGCACCCAATGAGCGCCCGCGCGGTACAATGGTAACTTTAATCAATGGCGATGCATGTTCTACTAACCAGCTCACCGAAGCATGACCAGCTTCGTGATAAGCAATTACTTTCTTTTCTTCAGGAGAAATTATTTTATTTTTCTTCTCCAGACCGCCAATAATGCGGTCAACAGCATCTAAGAAATCTTGTTTTTCTACCACTTTTTTGTCCTTACGGGCAGCAATCAAAGCCGCTTCGTTACAAATATTGGCAATGTCAGCACCTGAAAAACCGGGAGTTTGACGGGCAAGAAATTCAATATCTACCGATTGATCAAGTTTTAAAGGTTTCAAATGCACTTTAAAAATTTCCTGACGCTCATTAACATCCGGCATATCCACATAAATCTGGCGGTCGAAACGTCCTGCACGCATTAGCGCACGGTCAAGAATATCGGCACGGTTGGTAGCTGCAAGAATAATAACGCCACTGTTGGTTCCAAAACCATCCATCTCGGTGAGCAGTTGGTTCAGTGTGTTTTCGCGCTCATCGTTTGAGCCTTGCGCAGCACTTCTTCCACGTGCACGTCCAATCGCATCAATCTCATCAATAAAAATAATTGCAGGTGCTTTTTCTTTTGCCTGACGGAATAAGTCACGTACACGTGATGCTCCAACACCAACAAACATTTCCACAAAATCAGAACCTGAC
The DNA here is from genome assembly GCA_945861685.1 of Chitinophaga pinensis. Taxonomy (GTDB): domain Bacteria; phylum Bacteroidota; class Bacteroidia; order SXHM01; family SXHM01; genus SXHM01. The sequence continues at coordinate 2,281 of CAMAVO010000123.1, forward strand.
AACGAGAAGAACGGAACTTTAGCTTCACCTGCAACAGCTTTTGCCAATAAGGTTTTTCCTGTTCCAGGAGGGCCTACAAGTAATGCTCCTTTTGGAATTTTAGCACCGAGTTCAGTATATTTTTTAGGCGTTTTCAGGAAGTCAACAATTTCTTTTATCTCCACTTTTGCTTCGCCCAATCCGGCAACATCTTCAAACGTGATATTCACTTGTGTATCTTTATCAAATAAAGTAGCTTTAGATTTTCCGATATTGAAAATCTGCCCTGCTCCACCACCTGCTCCACCAGACATTCTGCGCATAATAAACATCCACAACCCAACAAAAAGAATAATAGGAAGCACCCAACTCAGCAACTCTCCTCCCCAATTGTGGCGTGTTGTTATTTCAAGCTTAACCAAGTCTTCCGGCACAAAACCTTCCTGTGCCGCTTTTAAATCGTCATTAAAAACTTTGTAGTCGGCAATTTCAAAAATGTAGTGTGGTCCCGGATTTTCGGCACCACCAAGGCGTGTAGCTACTTTTTTGTATTTGTCTAATTGCAGTTTGTCTTTTTTCAGATATACCTCAACAAACTCTTTATTAACCACAACGAGCTTTGCTACTTCATGCGTTTTAAGCATGTCGGTTTCTACAATCTGCCAATCAGTTTTTTCTGCACTTTCGGTCCATGTCATGAACTGAAGTCCAAGAAAAACCAACGCAATTACAACATAAACCCAATAAAAATTGAAATCAATTTTTGGTGTTTTCGGCATTTTTAAACCGCCTTTCTTATCCTGTTTTTCAGGATTGGGGTTGTTCTCTTTCTTTTCCTTTGTTTCAGGATTATTTTCTTTTTTCTCGTCTGCCATTTTATAAGCTATTTTCTTTTAATCTTCTATTCGTTTTACTTCTGCATCTGCCCACAGACGTTCAATTCCGTAAAAATCACGAAACTCTTTTTGCATAACATGAACCACAATGTTTACATAATCCAGCAAAATCCATTCTGCATTTTGAAAACCTTCAGTGTGCCAGGGATCTTCCCCTAATTTTTTCTTTATCAATCCATCCACATTTTTAGCAATTGCATCAACCTGCGTGTTAGAATCAGCATGACAAATCACATAGTAATCACATACGGATTTTTCAATGCCTTTAAGGTTTAGCGTTACTATGTCCTTTGCTTTTTTTTCCTGCATAGCCTCAATTATAAGTTCAAGCAGTGCATCGGCATTATCTACCTTCTTCTTTTTCCTTACGGTTTTTTTTACTGGTTTCTTCATAGATTTGCAAAGGTAGTATTTATGTTCATTTCACCGCAAAGGCGCAAAGACGCGGAGAAAATAGAATTAATCATTAAAAGTATGGCTCTTTTTACAGGAACTAATTTAGTTGAATTAGACAGCTCTGAATCAACCAACAACTATGCCCTGAATTTGTTGCGCAAAAAACAACCTTTTGAAGGAACTATCGTGCGCACATTCCGACAGACACTTGGGCGCGGACAACGTGAAAAGCAGTGGGAAAGCGAAGATTTCAGCAACCTGACTTTCAGTGTTATTTATTACCCTGTCTTTTTGTCAGTGAGCATGCAATTTCAGTTGAGTAAAGCCATTGCGTTGGGTGTTGCTGATTTTGTGAAAAGTACTGCAAAAATTGAAGATGTGAAGATAAAATGGCCAAACGATATTTATGTTGGCGAAAAAAAAATTGCAGGAATACTGATTGAAAATACGGTAAGCGGAAACAAGATTTCATCGGCTGTGATTGGAATTGGATTGAATGTAAACCAGACAAATTTCAACAAGGAAATTCCAAACCCGGTTTCACTGAAAATGATTACCGGGAAGAAATTAGATCTGGAAAACTGTTTTCAGGAATTATGTGTTTCGCTGGAAGCGCGCTACATGCAATTGAAAGCAGCAAAACAAAATGTGATTGATGAACACTATCACAAAGCCTTATACGGACTGAATAAAGAGCGCGAATTTATCATTGACAATAAAAACACAATTGCCGAAATAGTTGGCGTTGATGATTTAGGAAGACTGAAATTAGAAGCAAACGGAATCGTTACTGTATATGACCTTCATCATGTTGTTTTCAAGATTTAGAAATTAACTTTGCAAAAAATTTATTATGCTGAAAATTGTAAAAATCATCTTCATAGCTTTAGCAATCGGATTAATCGTTATCCAATTTTTTGGCATAAAGAAAAACCATAGCACAGGGGAGCAAATCAATCATATTTCAAAACAGTTTGCAGTTCCTGCAGATGTTGAAAATATTTTAAAAACATCGTGTTACGATTGCCACAGCAACAACACTGTTTACCCTTGGTATACTGGCATTCAGCCTATAGCCTGGTGGTTGCAAGGGCATGTAAACGAAGGAAAAGAGGAACTAAACTTTGATGAGTTTGCACAATACAATCCTCGCAGACAATTCAAAAAAATAGAAGAGGTGGAAGAAATGATTAATGAAGGCGAAATGCCTTTATCGTCCTACACCATTATACACAGCAATGCTAGCTTATCTGCCTCTCAAAAGGAAACGCTTATTAACTGGGCCAAATCACTCGGACAAGAAATAAAAGGTAAAAGTCCGGGCAGTGCTACCTCAGAAGAGGTAGACGAAGACTAGCTACACACCCCAAACGCTTGGGTTGTTTCGCCACGAGGCAAGTGATTTTATACTGCTTTCATTAATGTATTCAGAGGTTACAGCTTGTTTTATCAGGCTATCATAGTCGCTAAGTGAAACAAGTTTGCACTTCTCGGTTTTGAAATTTTTGTCTGCATCTTCAAACCCGTAAGTAAAAATAGAAACCATTCCGTTTACCTTACAACCTGCGTCACGCAGAGCATTCACCGCTTTGAGACTGCTCATTCCGGTTGAAATTAAATCTTCGACCACCACAACCGAAAGTCCACTTTCAATATAGCCTTCAATCATATTTGCCAATCCGTGTCCTTTTGCACTAGAACGCACATAAACAAACGGAAGTCCTAAATCCTGCGCCACCAAAGCACCCCAGGCAATTGCTCCTGTTGCAACTCCTGCAATCACATCGGGCTCACCAAATTTTTCAATGATTGCAGAAGCCAATTCTCTGCGTATGTAATTTCGCACTTTAGGATAAGACAATGACAGGCGATTATCGCAGTAAATAGGCGATTTCCAACCCGAAGCCCAGGTATAAGGTTTGTTGACTGATAGTTTTATTGCTTTAATTTGCAGAAGTTGTTCTGCAACTTTAAGAGCGGTTTCTTTATTGTATAACATTTGGCGCAAAAGTAATTTTTTTCTGATGTATAAAATCTTCATTAACGATAAGCCTTTTATTCTTGCACCTAAAACCAACCGCTTTGAAACCGGGCAAGGCTCATTGCTTATTGCTTACAGCGAACTGCAAAACCTGAAACAGGCAATTGATCTGATGAACCTGAGTGCCGTTTCAAACCTCACCATTACAGGTGATATGGAAGCTATATGGAAAGAATTTCTGCAAGAATTTAAATTAGTTAATGCAGCGGGCGGTGTAGTAAAAAATGCAGAAAATAAAGTGCTTTTTATTTTCCGCTTGGGTAAATGGGATTTACCAAAAGGGAAAGTTGATAAAGGCGAAACGCTGGAAGAAGCTGCTATCCGTGAAGTGGAAGAAGAGTGCGGGATTAACAAACTTATCATCACAGAAAAGATTACAATAACGTATCACACTTATACACTAAAGGATAAGAATATTGTAAAAGCATCGCACTGGTATAGCATGACTACTGCCGACAACAGACCTCTGAAACCACAAACCGAAGAAAACATTACAGATGCGCGCTGGGTTTCTGAAAAGGAAATACCCGATCTGCTGAAAGATGCTTACCCTTCTATTGCGGAAGTAATAATGAAGTGTATGTCTAAAAATAATTAAAGAATTTAACTCTATACATCTTTTACCTTTGCACTGAAAATTACCAAATATGACAACATCCGAAATAAAATTCAACATCACCCTTGACGAAAATAAACTTCCCGAAACCATAACCTGGAAAGCCTCCGATACAGGAATGGACAAAGACGAAGACTGCAAAGCAATTATGATTTCTGTGTGGGATCCGGCAACAGAATCAACTCTGAAAATTGATCTCTGGACCAAAGACATGCAGGTGGATGAGATGAAGAAATTTTTTCATCAAACGTTGCTTTCTATGTCTGATACATTGAAACGCTCCATATCCGAAGATAAAATGGCTGCCGATTTGAAAGATTTCTGTGAACATTTTGCCGAAAAACTGGAAATACTTCAAAAAAAGCCCTGATTTAAAGCTGCAAATAGCTAGTTTTCATAATAATTACAATTAAATTTGGAATTCTGAATCAGGTTAGTTTATATTTGTAGGCTTTACCAGAATGAAATAACCGACCAATAATATAATATGATAGTTAAAAGCTTTACCAAAGCAATCAAAGGAATAAGTTTAGTCACCGCAGGTGTTTTTTCCTTTTCATTACCAACATTTTCACAGCAAGCACTGCTGACAAACGATGGTGCCATGTTCTATGTTAATGGTGCTACAGTTCTTGTTGACGGACACGTTGATAACCAGGCAGGCACTATTGTTAACCTTGGCACTATGGACATCAACGGTGATATTGTTAACGATGCACAGTTAGGCGGAAACGGAAGTCCGCTTCCGGGAAGCAATGGACTTTTTCAGGTTGCAGGTGATTGGAGAAACAACAACGTTTTCTTTGCAGGCACAGGACGGGTATTGTTGGATGGAGGCATTCAGGGAATAACAGGTATTTCACCATCCTATTTTTATGATCTTGAATTGGCAGGAACAGACAGAAAAGAAATTCAGTTTACAGACCAATTTGTAACAAACACACTCATTTTGAACGATCGCGAATTATGGACTGACCAATATACCATGCACGTTGAAAACACCAACGCAGGTGCTATTACCCGTTCAACAGGTTTTGTAAGCAGCCTTGAGTCGGGAAGCCTTTCACGCAAAACCCAGAACAATGCTGATTATCTTTTTCCTGTTGGTTCAACTCAAAATACTCCAAGATACAGGCCAGCAGTTATAAGACCAACTACTTCATTGCCCAATACATTCACTGTTCGTTTGGTTAACGCAGATCCTGGAACTGATGACCCTAACGATCCGAATGATTATACTAAACCTGTTTCTGACCATGATATACCTACATGTTATGTAAACGATAATTATTGGTATAAAATCAATCACCCTGTAGGAAGTGACAATGCCGATCTTGCTCTTTCTTATGATGCAGCTTTTACAGATGATCAAGGGGCATATAATGGAATTGTTGAGTGGGATAACATAACAGACAACCAATGGGAAAATATCGGAATTACTGCATCTGTAACTACTACAACAGATCCTAACGACCCACCTACATTAACCTTTGTAAGGAAAAATGCAGTAAACTCTTTTTCTCCAGAGCCTTTCACACTTTCTTATCAAATTCCTCCTGCACCTCCACTGTTTGGCGATAGCATAATCTGCGCTGATGTGGTAACTACTTATTCCATTATTCCTAACACAAATGGCACATACGAATTTTATGTTGATACCGTAAACGGTGTTCCAACAGGTGAGATTATCAGCACTACAGCTAATTCAGCAACCATTATCTGGAATGATATGGGGTGGGGTAATGTTTATGTAATTGAAACAATTGATAACCAAAATGGATATGTTGCATGTCCTTCATTGGTTGGAAATTTCTTGGTTGATATCCTTTCTCTTCCTTCAGCTATTTTTGGTACAACTTATGAGTATCCAAACCCAAATCCAAACGGGACTTATAATTACAATAACCCTAATGACGTGTTCATAAACGATTTGATTTCATTCCACGATTCAAGTACTAACACTATTTCATGGGCGTGGGATTTTAATGATGGCGTAACTTCTGTGAATCAAAATCCTTATCATACTTATAGCGACCTCGGAACATACAATGTGATGATGGTTGCTACAAGCCCTGACGGTTGCTTGGATACTGCTTACACACCTATTAATGTTGTAGAAGGTTTGATTGTTCCTAACGTATTTACTCCAAACGGTGATGGCTTCAATGATGTATTTAAAATCCGCAACAGCGCTGTAAGTGAATTTACTTTCCGCGTTTTCAACCGTTGGGGAACTCAGATTTACGAAACCACAGCACCTGAAATTGCATGGGATGGAAAAACACAAGCCGGCTCACCAGCTCCTGGCGGAACTTATTTCTATACACTGAAAGCAAAATTAGCTTCAGGAAATGATATAGCTATCTTCCAGGATAAAGAAACCCTTGACAAAGGAAACATAACATTAATACGATAAAAAGAAATTGATTAAGAAAAGCCTCTCGGAAACGAGGGGCTTTTTTGTTTCCGTCATTACTAACGTACATGACGGTATTGATCTAAATAAATTACTACTGGTGGACAAATCTTACAATGACATATATAAATACGCCTTTTATCTCCCTAAAGAATAGTGAAGATGTGGAGAGAATTGCGTTTTTTTGAACAAGTGGGAACTCCAATTATCGATATACTACACATCAACTGTTACGCGCATTTCCATGACTTTCGGGCTTTTTATTTCACCGCGATGACCGCGCACCGGAGCTCCACCAGTAATTCCGGGCTGAACAAAATGGTGCAAAATAAATTTATCAATCATGGCTGAATACTCTACTGTGATTTTTACCAAGTGAGGACATGGGTCTACAAAACTCATGTTGCCAAATAAAACATTGAAGAATTGTGGTAATTCATCAAGACTTGTTTTGCATAAAAACTTTCTGATTGCAGTAATACGGTCATCATCTTTGGTAGCCTGCATTTCATGTGCCTTGTCGTTCACTTTCATCGTGCGGAACTTATAGCAATAAAACTCCTGATTATCCTTTCCTGAGAGCAGTTGTTTAAAGAATACAGGACCTCTTGAAGTAAGTTTTA
>CAMAVO010000124.1 GCA_945861685.1 Chitinophaga pinensis
GATGCCATCAAAAAACGTTTTGTTGCTGCATTGGAAACCGACAATCTGGCGGATGTAAAACAGTTAATTATTGATTTTGAAATCGCCTGCCCGATTTCGGGAACCCGCAACTGGACTGATGTTCGTCAGTTTAACCTGATGTTCTCAACCGAGATGGGTTCAACAGCAGAAGGAGCAAGCACTATTTATCTGCGACCTGAAACTGCACAGGGAATTTTTGTAAACTTTCTAAACGTGCAGAAAACAGGAAGGATGAAAGTTCCTTTCGGAATTGCACAGACAGGAAAAGCATTCCGCAATGAAATTGTAGCGCGACAATTTATTTTCCGCATGCGCGAATTTGAGCAAATGGAAATGCAGTTTTTTGTTCGTCCGGGAACACAGAAAGAATGGTTTGCACATTGGAAAGAGCGCAGAATGAACTGGCATAAATCACTCGGGTTTCCTGAAACGATGTATCGCTTTCACGAGCACGCCAAGCTGGCACACTACGCAGACGCGGCTTTTGATATTGAGTTTAATTTCCCTTTTGGTTTCAAAGAACTGGAAGGAATTCACTCGCGCACTGATTTTGATTTAAAGGCACATGAAAAATTCAGCGGAAAAAAACTTCAGTATTTTGATCCTGAGTTAAACGAGAATTATGTTCCATATGTGGTAGAAACCTCTATCGGACTTGATAGAACTTTTCTTGCAGTACTTTCTGCTTCTTACAAAGAAGAGAAACTGGAAGATGGTTCAGAAAGGATTGTATTAAATATTCCGGATTTCCTTGCTCCCGTTAAAGTTGCAGTGTTTCCTCTGTTGAACAAAGATGGTTTGCCCGAAAAAGCTCGTGAAATTTTTGACAAACTGAAAATGGATCACGTAGTTCGTTACGAAGAAAAAGATACCATCGGAAAACGTTACCGCAGGCAGGATGCCATCGGAACGCCTTTTTGCATTACAGTTGACCACGACACCTTGAATGATAATCAGGTAACACTTCGTTACCGCGACAGCATGAAACAGGAGCGTGTTGCAATAGATAATCTTACTAAGATAGTGGAAGATAAAGTGAGCCTCAGAAAAGTGCTTGTTTAAGCGCTTTGTTATTTTTGGATATACATCACTTCTTTTACCGCTTTAATCACCTTTTCAGCAGTAGGTAAAAATTCGGCCACAAGCGTTGGCGCATAAGCCAAAGGAACATCCTGCGTCATTATTCTTATTACCGGTGCATCCAGATAATCAAATGCATCTCTCTGAACTTTGAAAGCAACTTCTGTTGCAATGGAACCAAGTGGCCAGGCTTCTTCAACAATTACTAAACGATTGGTTTTCTTCACTGAATTTATCACGGTTGCGTAATCAATCGGTCGAACGGTTCGAAGATCAATAATTTCCACTTCAATTCCGTCTTTCGCTAATTCTTCGGCAGCTTTAAAAACCGTTTTTATAATTTTTCCAAAGGAAACAACCGTAACATGTTTTCCTTCGCGCTTTACATCTGCAACACCAAGCGGGATAATGTATTCGCCTTCGGGAACTTGTCCTTTTTCTCCATACATCTGTTCTGATTCCATGAATATAACCGGGTCGTTATCACGAATGGCAGATTTGAGCAATCCCTTAGCATCATAAGGATTGGAAGGCACTACTACTTTCAGCCCCGGACAGTTTGCATACCAGCTTTCATAAGCCTGTGAATGTTGTGCCCCTAGTTGTCCGGCAGAACCTGTTGGTCCGCGAAAAACAATGGGAACGCCAAATTGTCCGCCCGACATGGATTTCATTTTTGCTGCAGCATTAATCACCTGATCAATGGCAACGAGTGAAAAATTAAAGGTCATAAATTCAATAATCGGTCGTAAGCCATTCATCGCTGCGCCCACACCAATACCTGCAAAGCCAAGTTCTGAAATAGGAGTATCAATAACACGTGCACCGCCAAATTCGGCCAACATTCCCTGGCTTGCTTTATAAGCGCCATCGTATTCCGCAACTTCTTCACCCATCAGGAAAACGTTTTTGTCCCTGCGCATTTCCTCGCTCATGGCTTCTTTTATTGCTTCACGAAATTGTATCTCTCTCATTGTTTGTTTTTTTGAATGCTCAAAAATAGGAATTAGTTTTTACCCTCTCCTTTGGAGAGGGAAGGGTGAGGCTTTTAAAACAATGTCGGCTGCAAAGGCACTACCTTAAAACTCTTCCTGTGAATAATTGATTCTCCGTATTGTTCAATTGCCATGCGGTGCTTCAGTGTTCCGTAACCTTTATTTTTTCTCCATTGATAGTGAGGAAATTCAGCATCCATTTTCATCATGTATTCATCACGATGGGTTTTTGCAAGAATGGAAGCAGCTGCAATAGACATATATTTTCCATCGCCTTTAACAATGCATTTATGAGGAAGGTCTTTATATTTTTTAAAACGGTTGCCATCAATCAGCAATAGTTGTGGTGACTTTTTCAGTTGCTCTATAGCACGGTGCATGGCAAGATAGGAAGCGTTGAGAATATTTATTTTATCAATTTCTTCGTGCGTTGCAATGCCAACAGCCCAAGCCAATGCTTCTTTTTCTATTATCGGACGAAGTTCTTCTCTTTTCTTTTCGCTCAGTTGTTTGGAGTCGTTCAGTAATTCTGATCTGAATTTTTTAGGAAGAATAACAGCTGCTGCAAACACAGGTCCTGCAAGGCATCCACGCCCTGCTTCATCCACACCGGCTTCAATTAATTTGTTTTGAAATCGTAGTTCAAGCATGGTGATTAGTGATAGAACACAGATTTTTATGATGCTTATGATTAGTTATGATTTTATCAGTGGACATCTTAATAATCATAAAAATCAGCGTTCCATTATTTTATTTAGTTCATTCCCGAATTTCCACACATCTTCAAACGAATTATAGAGTGGGGCAGGAGCCAAACGTATTACATCAGGATTACGCCAATCGGTTATAATTCCTGCTTTTAAAAGTTGTTCATGAATTTGTTTACCGTTCTCTGAAAGCACCAATGATAACTGACACCCGCGTTGATTTTTATCACGTGGTGTAAGCAGTGTTATTTTTGACTGCCGACTGCCGACTGCGAACTGCCGACTATTTATCTCATCAATAATGAACTCCAAATAAGCAGTCAGCTTCTCGCTTTTCTTACGCAGGTTTCCAATTCCTGCTTCATCAAAAATATCTAATGCCATTTTATGTACTGCCATGGAAAATACAGTCGCATTGCTCAGCTGCCAGCCATCCGCACCAATAGCAGGAATAAATCCTTTTTCCATTTTAAAACGTGTGTCAGGATTATTTCCCCACCAACCTGCAAAGCGCGGTAGTTCCAAATTGTTGCCATGTTTCTCATGTACAAAAATTCCTGCCACACTTCCCGGTCCTGAGTTCAGGTATTTGTAGCTACACCAGCAGGCAAAATCCACATTCCAGTCATGCAGGTTCATCACCAGATTACCCATTGCGTGGGCTAAGTCAAAACCTGCCAGTGCACCAACTTTATGTGCAGCTTCGGTAATACTTTTCATGTCAAAAGCCTGTCCGGTGTAATAATTCACACCGCCAATCATTACTAATGCAAGTTCGTCATTTAACTCTTCAATCTTTGCAAGAATATCTTCTGTTCGCAATGTAAATTCTCCTGCTCTCGGTTTTAACTCTATAATAGCTTCATCCGGTTTAAAACTATGAAACTTTACTTGCGACTCTAAAGCATACTGGTCAGATGCAAAAGGTTTTTCTTCGCAAAGAATTTTAAAACGTTTTGCTGTGGGACGGTAAAACGAAACCATCAGCAAGTGAAGATTATTGGTCAATGAACCTAAGGCACAAACTTCTGAAGGCTTTGCTCCCACAAGTTTTGCTAGCGGTTTGTCAAATAGTTTTTCGTAAGAGAACCACGGGTTCTTTGCGTGAAAATGTCCTTCCACAGCAAATTGTGCCCAATCACTTAACTCTTGTTGCAAAGCAGCTGAGGCAGTTTTTGGTTGCAAGCCTAGTGAGTTTCCGCAAAAATAAATTGCTTCTTTTCCATTCAATTGTGGGAAGAAAAATTTATCTCTGAAAGCCGATAGCTTGTCGGCTTTATCAAGTTCTTTTGCAAATTCAAGTGAGTTATTGAAGTTCATAATCTTTGTGTCCTTTGCGGCTTTGTGGAAAAATTCTCTGGCTGCCAAAGGTATAAATTACCCTATATTCGCAAAGCAATTTTGAAGGTATGAAAAGAGAAAAATCAGAGCAATTATTTGAAAAAGCGAAGCAGTATTTCCCCGGTGGAGTAAATTCTCCGGTACGTGCCTTTCGCTCGGTGGGCGGAACTCCGCTGTTTATACAAAAAGGTAATGGCAGTCACATTTGGGATGCTGATGGAAATGAGTTTATAGATTTCTGTTGCTCTTGGGGACCACTGATTTTAGGGCATAATAATTCGCAAGTCAGAAATGCTGTAATTGATGCTGTTCAAAACGGAACTTCTTTTGGTGCACCAACAGAGAAAGAAAATGAGTTGGCAGAATTGATTTTAGCTAACAACAAATTTGTTGAGAAAATCAGGTTTGTAAGTTCAGGAACAGAAGCGGTGATGAGTGCCATCCGTCTTGCACGCGGATTTACAGGACGAAACAAGATTTTAAAGTTTGAAGGTTGTTATCACGGACACGTTGACTCAATGTTGGTGAAAGCGGGCTCAGGTTTGGTTACGTTTGGAACAAGTTCCTCTGCCGGTGTTCCTGAATCGTTTGTGAACGATACTATTGTTGTTCCGCTCAACAATATTGAAGCGGTAAAAAAAGCATTTGAAGAATTTAATAACCAGATTGCCGCAGTAATTATTGAACCTGTTCCTGCCAACAACGGTTTGTTGTTACAAACCAAGGAATACCTGCAACAACTCAGAACTATCTGCACCGAAAATAAAACACTTCTGCATTTTGATGAAGTAATTTCAGGCTTTAGGCTTGGGTTTGAAGGTGCTGCCGGCTACTACGGAATTCAGCCCGACATCATTACTTACGGAAAAATTATCGGAGGTGGTTTACCGGTCGGAATGTATGGAGCAAGCAAAGAAATCATGGCAAAAATTTCTCCCGATGGTGACGTTTATCAGGCAGGAACGCTTTCAGGAAATCCGGTGGCAATGGCTGCGGGCATTGCACAATTGACAGAATGCTTAAAAGAAGGGTTCTATTCTTCGCTTGAAACAAAAACAAAAAAACTCTGCACAGCTGTTGAAGCACATGCTCATGCAAAAGGCTATACATTCAGAATGTTCAACATTGCTTCCATTTTCTGGATTGCATTTACAGATGCAGAAAGTATCAGAAGCGCGGATGAAATTGATGCAGCAAGTATGAGTAAATTCAGATTGCTTCATGCTGAATTATTGGAGAACGGTATTTACCTCGGACCGTCTGGTTATGAAGTTGGTTTTATTTCTGAAGCGCATACCGAAGCGGACATTGATAAAACAATTGTGGCAATGTGTAATGCTTTAGATAAAGTGTGTTCATGATAATATCGCAAGCGACAAATTACGATTACGTCATTGCGAGGGTTTTTCAACCGAAGCAATCTCCTCTTAAGAAAAGATTGCTTCGCTATTGCTCGCAATGACGGGAACTATGCAGGAATACGATGTGGTGATAATCGGAAGCGGGCTGGGAGGCTTGCTTTGCGCCAATATTCTTGCTGAAGAAGGTTACAAAGTTTGTGTGCTCGAAAAGAACCAGCAGATTGGTGGCAACCTGCAAACCTTTGTCCGCGACCGGGTTATTTTTGATACCGGTGTTCATTACCTCGGTGGTTTAGGTGAAGGCGAAAACCTGAATCGTTTCTTTAAGTATTTCGGCATTATGGATAAGCTGAAAGTGGAGAAGATGGATGAAAACGGGTTTGACATTGTTACGTTTGACGGAGATAACAACGAGTATCCGTATGCACAGGGCTATGAAAATTTCATTCATATTCTGTCACAAAAATTTCCGTCTGAAGAAAAAAGCATCAGAACATACTGCGATGAAATAAAAAGGGTTTGCAATCGCTTTCCCTTATATAACTTGCAAAACGGAGAGAGTTATCACTCTGATTCCGAGTTGCTGCAAACCAATGCCAAAGAATTTATTGCAACCATTACAAAAAACGAAAAACTCAGAAACGTATTGGCAGGAACCAATTTACTGTATGCAGGAATAGGGGAGAAGACTCCCTTTTATATTCACGCATTGGTGCTGAACAGTTACATTGAGAGTGCATGGCGTTGTGTGGGTGGTGGCTCGCAGATTGCAAAACTGATTGAAAAAAATATCCGAAAGTTTGGTGGAGATATTTTTAAACGCAGTGAGGTAAAGCAACTGAAATTTGAAGGAGAAGATTTGCGTTATGCCGAACTTACAAACGGAAAAACAATTCAAGCAAAACAATTTATTTCCAACGCGCACCCTTCGGTAACACTTGATTTACTTGAACCCGGCAAAATACGCAAGTCATATCACACACGATTCAAATCGTTGGAAAATTCAGCTTCTGCATTCACACTCTATCTTGTTTTTAAAGAAAATACGGTCAACTATATTAACCACAATTTCTACCATTTTAAGAATAACGATGTGTGGGCGCCTGTTGATTACAAGCCGGGTGAGTGGCCGCTGAGCTACGGAACATTCATGGTTGCTGGATTGAAGCCTGACAAGTATGCAGAAGGAATGGCTGTCCTTACTTACATGAAATACGATGAGGTAAAGCAATGGGAAAATACGTCAAGCACCGTTGCAAATCCTGATTTCAGGGGCGAGGAGTATGAAGAATTTAAACGTGCAAAATCGGAAATTCTTATTGATGAACTGGAGAAAAAATTTCCCCGAATACGTGAGAATATAAAATCGTATTACAGTTCAACTCCCCTTACGTATCGTGATTACATTGCTTCTCCTGGTGGCTCCATGTATGGAATTGTGAAGGATTGTTATGACCCTTTGAAAACACTTGTTCCTGCGCGAACGAAAGTGAAAAATCTTTTTTTTACCGGACAGAATTTGCATTTTCACGGAGTGTTAGGGGTAACAGTAAGTGCATTTGTTACCTGTTCCGAAATACTTGGGTTAGATTATTTGTTAGAGAAAATTGCAAAGAAGGAAAAAACTGAATTAGTAAATAAAAATATGTAACGTCACCCTGAACTTGTTTCAGGGTCTTAATATTAAGATGCTGAAACAAGTTCAGCATGACGAATTAAAATTATATGCCTGTTTTCTTAGATGGTTTCTTAGTTGGTCTTGCCCTGATAATCCTTATCGGTCCTGTGTTTTTCACCTTGCTGAAAACATCTTTGCAGCATGGTGTTATTGCAGGCAGCTTGGTTGCACTCGGAATTATTGTCAGCGATATACTTGCTGTATTGCTCTGTGTTTATGGTGCTTCAGCATTTTTAAAAAGTGATGAGAGCCGATTTTATCTGGCTCTTGTTGGTGGTGTAGTTTTGATTGCTCTCGGTGTCCGTTATTTTTTCAAAAAGAAAAAAGCCGAAGAAGAAGCAATTCAATTAAATGCAAAACACTACATCGGTTTTTTCAGCAAAGGTTTTCTTGTCAATTTTGTAAACCCTTTTGTATTTGCGGTGTGGATAGGCATTATAAAAGTAGCGGGCGACAGACACGGTTTTGATAAAAACCTCGGCATTTACCTTTCAGGAACCTTGCTCGCTATTTTCAGTACTGATATCACAAAGGTTTTCCTTGCAGCCAAAATCAAAAACATTTTAAAACCCGAAATCCTTTTTGTGCTTTATAAAATAATAGGAGTTGCCCTTGTCTTGCTGGGACTGCGTTTGTTCTTCGTTGCCTTCTGCTAAATAATTCCAGAACCGAGTAAAACAGCAAACACAATCAGCATTACTGCAACAAAGAGTTGCATAAATTTCAGCGTAACTTTTTTTACCAGTTTGTTGCCCAGATAAGCACCTGCAAAAGCACTTACTGTCCCACCTGCAATAATACCATATTCACTCTGTGTAATGCCGAAATTATTGGTTCCGTATATCGCGAGACGCGATACATCCACCATGCAGGCAATCATGATTCCGGTAGCGATAAAACTTTCTTTGCTCAAACCCGAACGTATCAGAAACATAGAACGCAACGCTCCCTGATGCCCTGACAAACCACCAAAGAAACCGCTGAACAATCCTCCGGTGAGCATAAACTTTTCACCGAAGGTAATTTTTGAAAGCGCAGGAATTAAATCCAGCAGCGCAAATAAAATCATCAGTGTTGCGATGATAAGTTTCACCAAAACCACATCGTAATGTTTTCCGCCAAACTCGTAGGTGTAAAGCGGTGCAACATGAATCATATACGTCAGCAACAACGCACCACCTATTGCCGCAATCATAGATGGTGTTCCGAATTTAACCACCACACCTGCATTGGCATTCTTTGCCGTAAGCGTTAATTTAAACAGGTTGTTAAGAAAATGCACCACAGCCGTAATGCTTATTGCTGTTTCAAGCGGAAAGAAAATTGCAAACGCAGGAAGCAGAATAGTTCCTAATCCAAAACCAGAAAAGAAAGTCAGTCCTGAGGCAAGAAAAGCAACGATACAGATGATAATAAAATCCATGAGATTTATAGAAAATAGCAAATAGAAAAAAGCAAATATTAAATAGGCAAGCGTTCGACTTTTCTATTTTCTATTTTATATCATCTATTTTCTATTGTGTTTTACACCACATCATAATCCACCACCACCTTCTCAGTAAGCGGATGCGCCTGACAGGTAAGAATATATCCTTCTTCCACTTCCTGGTCAGTAAGCGCATAATTCTTATCCATCTGAATTTTGCCTTCCAGCACTTTTGCCTTGCAGGTGCAGCACACTGCTCCCTTGCACGAGAACGGAACATCAACTCCTGCATCCATTGCAGCATCCAATATTGATTTCCCTTTTGATGAAAGTTCCAGAATGGTTTCTTCCCCGTCCATAATTACGGTTACGCTGCTTTGCAGTTCTGCAATTTCAGGAGCAGTTTGCGCTGGTGCTGCTCCGGCATCCACCGTAAAATATTCAAGGTGTATGCGCTCTTTTGCAATTTTCAATTCAAGCAAAGTGCTCTCTACATTGCGCATCATTGGGCCGGGACCGCAGATAAAAAACTCATTATCCAGATTAAGCCCAACATAATTTTCAATCAGTGCCTTCACTTTTTC
>CAMAVO010000125.1 GCA_945861685.1 Chitinophaga pinensis
TCTATTATAAAAGGCTATGCAACTGATAGAGGAAGAGTTTATCTGCAATATGGTGCGCCTAATACAGTTACTGCAACGCGCAACGAACCCAGTTCCTATCCTTATGAAATCTGGCATTACTATGTAATTCAGGGAAGTGAAATTAATCGCAGACAAAGTGATAAACGTTTTGTTTTTATGAATGCAGATTTGATTGGTGCAGATTATCAGCTTATTCATTCTACTGCTTATGGCGAGGTAAAAGATGATCGCTGGCAACTGCGATTACAAGGTCGTAACGAGCAATACATTGATCTTGACCAGCAAGATGGACGCGACCATTTTGGCAATCGCGCGAATGAATTATTTAACGCACCGAGATAATACAGGTTGATGAAAGCAGCCGTAGTTATCCTCAACTGGAACGGAAAAAAAATTCTTGAACAATTTCTTCCCTCTGTTATAAAGTACAGTGCTGGTGCAACTGTTTTTGTTGCCGACAATGGCTCAACCGATGATTCCGTTTCTTTCTTAGAAGAAAATTTTCCGCAGGTAAATATTCTTCGCTCTGCTGAAAACAAAGGTTTTGCCGGAGGTTATAATGAGGCTTTAAAACATGTAAAGGCGGAATATTTTATTCTTCTGAATTCTGATGTTGAAGTAACGGAAGGTTGGATTAAACCAATTATTGATTTAATGGATTCTGATAATACCATTGCTGCATGTCAGCCCAAAGTCAGAATGCATAGTAACAAGCAACTATTTGAATATGCAGGTGCAGCAGGTGGCTTTATTGATAAGTACGGTTACCCGTTTTGTCGCGGAAGAGTTTTTGAAACACTGGAAGAAGACAAAGGACAATACAACGATAACTGCGAAGTTTTCTGGGCAACAGGCGCTTGTATGTTTGTAAGAAGTGAAGTGTTTTTTGAAGCAGGTGGTTTTGATGAAGAGTTTTTTGCACACATGGAAGAGATTGATTTGTGCTGGCGTATGAAAAATCTTGGACATAAAATAATGTATTGCGGAAGTTCAACTGTTTATCACGTTGGAGGCGGAACATTGCAAAAAAGCAATCCATATAAAACGTATCTCAACTTTAGGAATAACCTCATGATGCTGATAAAAAACACGGAAGGATTTAAATTATTCCGTGTGCTTTTTGTTCGCGTTGTATTGGACGATGTGGCTCAACTTAAATTTCTATTAAGTGGAAATTTTAAAGATTTTTTGGCAGTTCTACATGCGCAGTTTTATGTGTTCTTCCATTTCTTTAAAATAAGAAAGAAGCGAAAAGGAATTAAAGAAAACGTAAGCGGAGTTTATAACCATAGCATTGTTGCAGATTATTTTCTGCGTGGTAAAAAGAAGTTTTCTGATTTAGATTTTTAATGGAACGCGGATGACGCGGATTGGGCGGATTTTCGCGGATGTTTTATAGTTTATTCTTAAGAGAGGGCAGTGATGAGACTCTCTATCGCAAGGCGATATGAATCCAAGCCAAACCCGGCAATAACACCTTTGCAATTCTTAGCCATTAATGAAACGTGGCGATAGTCTTCGCGGGCATAAACGTTGGAGATGTGAACTTCAATCACAGCAGTTTTAATAGCTGCAACTGCATCGGCAATAGCCACTGAAGTGTGCGTGTAGCCACCGGCATTCAGAATTATTCCATCATAATCGAAACCTGTTTCGTGTAGTTTGTTGATGAGTTCACCTTCAACATTGCTTTGGAAATAGTCGAGATGTAGTTGCGGAAATTTTAATTTCAGTTCAGCAAAATAATCATCAAACGAACGGTTGCCGTAAATGCTTTGTTCACGTGTTCCGAGTAAATTCAGATTAGGACCGTTTATGATAATCAGTTTCATTTTTTGCCTTTTGAAAATATAAGCAGTGATGGGCTGTAAGCTATCCACGCGCTGCGGGTTTCGGCTACTTTCTTCCAGTATTTAATGTCGAGAACAACTAACTGAAATTGTTCTAAAAACACTCTGTCTAACGGATGGCTGTCGTTTACATTCAGCGTGGTGATTTTTACTTTTTCCGGTTCAATAAATTTCAGAGTATAGGAGGTAAGGTATTCATCTTCATCTCCTGATATCAGAAACAGAATATCCTCTGCCGTTCTGAAATTATTATCTACCAAAACACCTACCGTGCAATCAACGCTTTCAATAATGTGTTTGATTTTGCCACCTGTAATTTTTTCGGTAAACGCTGATTTTGCTGAGCCAACCAGCAGCAATTCATATTGCCCTTGCTTGGCGGTTTGAATAATTTCTTTTTCTACATCATCAACAGCTTTGTATTTGGTTTCAAAGCCAAGACCAAGTTCATGTCCCGTTATGCGCACGGGTCCGAATGCCTCTTTCTCAAACAACAGAGCATCGTGCGGATTAATCTCAAGGCTGGGTGTAAGGTGCATGGCCGTAATTTTTTTTGCACGCTTACCGGCAGTTATAAAATTTGCGAGGCGCAATAGTGAACTTCCTGTTTTTGAAGGGCCGAATGAAATGAGAATATCGAGGTAGGCATTCTCAGGTACGGTTTCAGTTTTCTCTTTGCCAAATCTGGCAAAGGCCCAGTCAATCAGCTCGAGCATTGGATTGGTCATAAATGTTGTGAAAAGAGCCATCAAGACCAGAATGGTGAAAATCTCTTTTCCGAAAATCCCCAAATCGTAACCTATGTTTAGAATAATTAATTCCATCAGTCCGCGTGAGTTCATGATAACTCCCATTGACAATGATTCTTTCCAACTGTGTTTTAATAGCCTTGACGATACAGTAGCGCCAATGAATTTTCCTGCAATTGCAACAGAAATAACAACAAAAGCAATAAGCCATAAATCAGAATTGTCCAGCAGATTTATTTGTGTTCTCAAACCTGTAAATACAAAGAAAAGAGGGAGTAAAAGCACAAGGCTTACATCTTCAATTTTTTCGGTAATAATTTTTTTGAAGTTAATGTTGTGAGGCATGATAACTCCAGCCATAAATGCTCCCACAAGCGGGTGAATTCCTATTATCTCAGTAACATAAGAAGAAAAAAACAGAACAACAAAAACAAAGGCAACCACTGTTTTATTCAGATTTTCTCTTGAAACATAAACGGAACCGAATTTTTTCATGAATGGCTGAACCATTTTTATCATAACAAAAACATAAGCTATTGTAAGCACAATAGTTGACAGCGAATTGACAAACCCTCCCGATTTAACAACTGCAATAATTACTGCAAGCAAACACCACGCTGTCATGTCATCAATTGCGGCTGTTGTAATTGCCAGAATGCCCAGCGGTGTTTTTGTTATTCCCCGTTCCTGAATAATCCTTGCCAGAACCGGAAATGCAGTGGTACTCATGGAAATGCCCATAAATAAAGCAAAAGCTGCGAAGGCTACCTGATCGGGAGCAAATGAATCGTATAGAAAGTAGGCTAATAAAACACCTAGAAAAAAAGAGAGCACAATTCCTGTGTGACTTATGATTAGGGCGTCAAAGGCGCGATTTTTCAGTGCTTTTAAATCAACCTCCATGCCTATGATGAACATGAAAAGCATCAGCCCTATCTGGCTGAAAAATTTCAGGAACTCCAGCGAGTCGATATCGCCCTGGGCCGGTTTTGGAAAAATAAATGCAGAAACTTCAGGGAAATACAATCCCACAAGTGAAGGGCCGAGAACAATGCCTGCAACAATTTCACCGATAACAGAAGGTTGCCGCATTTTAGTAAAAGCATAGCCGAAAATTCGTGCTACAAGAACAATAATTACCAATTGCATAATGAACACCGCTAACGGGTGATGGAGGTTGCTCAAATACCCGTTTACCAGCTGATGCCAGATATTAACAGGAAGGTTTTCTACAACAGAGATTTCTGTAGCAACTTGTACAGAAATTTTTTCAAGCAAATAACCTTGTTGAATAACATACCAGCCCAACAGGCCGAAAACAGCCAGAAGCAATAGATAAAATATAAGAGTTTTGCCTTTTATCATTTTCTAAACTTGCCGAAAATACAAAATAAAAAAGCAAGCCTATCTTCGCGCCATGAAAGTGATTGACAACAGGGCGGTTTCAGTTTATGCGCTATTCCGTAAAGAGTTGGAAAACCTGTATCCGGCAGAGGAAATTGAAACATTCTTATTTTTTTCGTTCAGCGAATACTTTGGTTTTTCGCGCAGCGATATTGTGCTGAAAAATGAGATGCGCCTGAGCGAATCGGAGTTGCTCAAGTTCTTTCGCGTTATCCGCAAACTGAAGCTGCATGTGCCAATTCAATACATTTTAGGGAACACAGAGTTCTATGGATTGAAGTTGAATGTGAATGAGCATGTTCTGATTCCGCGGCCTGAAACGGAGGAGCTTGTTCATTGGATTTTGGAGGGGGCGAAAGACGAAGGACGAGGGACGGGGGAAAATCACCAAATCACTAAATCACCAAATCACCAAATCCTCGATATCGGCACCGGCAGCGGCTGCATTGCCATAGCCTTGAAAAAAAATATGCCTGATGCTGAAGTGTATGCACTCGATATTTCCGCAAATGCTTTGGCTGTTGCAAAAGAAAATGCTGCAAAGAATAATGCTGAAATTCATTTTCTGCAAGGCAATATTCTCGACAATTCACCAATTCACCAATTCGCTAAATCACCAATTCAAATAATAGTTAGCAACCCACCCTACATAACGGAAAAAGAAAAAACCGAAATGAGCGCAAATGTGCTCGACCACGAACCGCATACCGCGCTGTTTGTACCTGATAACGATGCGCTTTTATTTTACCGCGCCATTCTTGATTTTGCAAACGAGAAACTTGCAGCAGGCGGTAAAGTTTATTTTGAATTAAACAGCACCTATGCTGCTGCCGTTGCCGAGCTTGCCACAGCAAAGGGTTTTGTAAATGTTGAGATTAAAAATGATTTGAGCGGGAAGGAGCGGATGTTGAGGTGTGAGAAAATCAATTTAAACACATTTCAAATAAACCTATTTTTGAACGCTTAGAAAAAAACGGAAGCATGACCAGCGAACAAGCAAAAGCAAGAATAGAGTACCTCTCCAAAGAGATTGAGCAGCACAATCACAATTACTATGTGCTGAGCAATGCCACCATCAGCGACTATGATTTTGATATGTTGCTGGAAGAGTTGATTCGTCTGGAAAAAGAATTTCCGGAATTTGTTTCATCCGATTCGCCAACGCAGCGTGTAGGCGGAGGTATTACCAAAGAGTTTAAAACGGTGAAGCATAAATACCCCATGCTTTCGCTTTCCAATTCGTATTCGCGCGAAGAGGTGCAGGAGTTTGAAGGCCGCATCCACAAGCTGATAGAGCGCGAAACGGAATATGTATGCGAGTTAAAATACGATGGCGTTGCTATAGGACTTACCTATGTAAACGGCCAACTGGTGCAGGCCCTTACCCGCGGTGACGGTGTGCAGGGCGATGATGTAACAAACAACATCCGAACGATTAAAAGTATTCCGCTTAAATTGAAAGGCTCTGATTTTCCTGCTGAGTTTGAGATACGCGGTGAAGTTTTTCTTCCCCTGAAAGCATTTGAAAAAATGAACAAAGAGCGCGAAGAAGCAGGTGAGGAGTTATATGCCAACCCGCGCAACACCGCTTCAGGAACATTGAAGATGCAGGACAGTTCTGTTGTTGCCAAGCGCGGATTGGATTGCTTTCTTTATTTTTTGCTGGGCGAAAATCTTCCTTTTAAAAACCATTACGATAACCTTACCAAAGCGCGCGAATGGGGATTTAAAGTGCCCGAATACATGCGCAAGGTGAAGGACATCAACGGCATTTTTTCGTTCATTGATGAGTGGGATGTGAAGCGTCACGAGCTTCCGTTTGAAACCGATGGTGTGGTGCTAAAAGTGAACAGCTATGACGACCAGGATGCCTTGGGTTTTACTGCAAAAAATCCCCGCTGGGCAATTGCCTATAAGTTTAAAGCCGAGCAGGTTTCCACATTGTTGAATGAAGTTACCTTTCAGGTGGGGCGCACGGGAGCTATTACTCCCGTTGCAAATCTTAAACCTGTTTTGCTGGCGGGAACTACTGTAAAACGTGCATCGCTGCACAATGCCGACCAGATTGAGAAACTGGATTTACGCCTTGGCGATACCGTGTTTGTAGAAAAAGGCGGAGAAATAATTCCGAAAATAATTGGTGTTGATTTAAGTAAACGCGCTGCTGATTCAGAACCACTGAAATACATAACACACTGCCCCGAATGCGGAACAGAACTGAAACGCAACGAAGGTGAGGCTGTTCATTTTTGTCCGAATGACATGGGTTGTCCGCCACAAATAAAAGGGCGCATGGAACACTTTGTAAGCCGCAAGGCAATGGACATTGACAGCATTGGTGCCGAAACCATTGAACTGCTTTTTCAAAAAGGTTTGGTAAAAACGTATGCCGATATCTACGACCTGAAAAAGGAAGATGTGATTACGCTCGACCGCATGGCCGATAAATCAGCAACCAACCTTATTGAAGGAATTGAAAAGTCAAAAGCAATTCCGTTTACGCGTGTTTTGTTTGCGCTTGGTATTCGCTTTGTAGGCGAAACAGTAGCGAAAAAATTAGCTTTGCATTTCAAAAACATTGACAATTTGATGAGTGCTACTTTTGAGCAATTGGTGGAGGCGGATGAAATAGGAGAGAAGATTGCAGCGAGCATCAAGGAGTTTTTTGCCAATGAAAACAATGTGGAGATTGTAAACCGCCTTCGCGAAAAAGGTCTTGCTTTTGAACTTTCGGAAGCAGAGAACACCAAAGTTTCGGACAAGCTTGCCGGAAAGACATTTGTTGTTTCGGGTGTGTTTGCAAAGTTCTCGCGTGATGAATTAGAAAAAGCGATTGAAGACAACGGTGGAAAAAATGTGGGTTCCATTTCAAAGAAAACAACCTACATTGTTGCCGGTGAAAATATGGGACCGAGCAAATTGGAGAAGGCGCAAAAGTTGAATGTTCCTATTATTTCGGAAGATGATTTTTTAAAGTTGATTGAGTAAACAATGGCAAAAGACGGCAATACGGTTGTAAATACTGTTCGAAAAAAAGCTTCGAACTATTTCCTTGCGCGTGAATACAAAAAAGTAAAGCGCAAGCCTGAAGTGCGCAACCTTGCTCAATCCCGCAACATCGGAATTTTGTTTGAAGTGCGCAGTAAAGAAGACATAGACACGGTTCGCTCTTTCGTTTCGCAGATAAAAGAACGCAACCGAAAAATTACAGCTTTGGGTTATGTTACAACCAAAGAACTGTTGCAGACATTAAGATCTGACAACGAATTTGATTATATCTCGAAAACAGATTTCAACTGGTATTACAAACCCGAGAAATACGTAATCAAAAACTTTATGAGTGATGGCATGGATTTACTCATTGACCTGAGCCTGAAAAAAAATCCTGCCTTGCTTTATGTTGCTGCCTTCACCGAAGCAAAAATGAAAGTAGCTCGCTTTGACGAAAAACAAAAAGAATATTACGACCTGATGATTGACATCGGGAAAGACAATACCCTTAAATACTTAATCAACCAGATAAAACACTACATCACAAAAATCAATGAGCAAAGCAGTCAGTAAATTCAGAGGAACAGGAGTTGCAATCATAACACCTTTTAAAAATGACGGAAGTGTTGACTACAAACAATTAGAAAAAGTAGTTCAGCACATTATTAAAGGCAAGTGTGAATACATTGTAGTCTTAGGCACCACAGGCGAATCGGTAACGCTTTCAAAAGAAGAGAAAAAGGCAGTTGTAAAATGTGTGGTTAAGGCTGCGCAAAAGAAAGTTCCTGTTGTGCTTGGTCATGGTGGCAACAACACTCAGGAATTACTGGAAGGCTTGGACACGCTTGATTTCACCGGTATTGATGCCTTACTTTCGGTTTCACCTTATTACAATAAACCAACTCAGGAAGGTATTTATCAGCACTACGCAGCTATTGCGAAGAAAAGTCCCTTGCCGATAATTCTGTACAATGTTCCGGGGCGCACTGCTTCCAATATTACCGCAGAAACAACGCTGCGTCTTGCTCATGATTTTAAAAACATTATTGCCGTAAAAGAAGCATCGGGCAATATTGAGCAAATGATGAAAATCATTAACGGTAAACCAAAGGATTTTCTGGTTATTTCAGGTGATGATGCACTCACTATGCCCTTAAGTGCTTGCGGTGGTGATGGTGTTATTTCCGTTGTTGCCAATGCTTTCCCAAAAGATTATTCAGAAATGGTGCGCCTTTCGCTGAAAGGTGATTTCGCAAAAGCGCAAAAACTGCATTACAAACTGCTCGATATCATAGGTCTGCTGTTTGTTGACGGAAATCCTGCCGGAGTAAAATATGCCATGAACCAACTTGGCGTTTGTAACGACACAGTTCGGTTGCCTTTGGTGAGCATTACCAAACCAACAGCCGATAAACTGAAAGAACTGATTAAGAACTATTGAAAGCAACTTTCCAATCTTTCAATCTTTATAATCATTCCAATTAACCGTAAAACTTTGCATTTCATCACAAAAAGTATACTTTCGTGTGTGCAAAAGGGCGAATTAGTATTTAGATAATCCTGATTTATCTAAAAAAGTGAATCAGTTAGAATTTTTAAATATACTTTCGTTCCGGCACAAAAAATTAACCTCGCAAAAACTTATCCTATGGAAAAGTTGGTTATCGAAAAAACCGACACAACACCCCAGATTGATTTCGATCCCGAACAGGGATTGTTAAAAATCACCGGGCGTTCAATACCTCTTAATCCCAAGCGTTTCTATGAGCCAGTCCTCAGTTGGATTGCTTCTTACGTAGCAAATCCTAAGCACGATACGGTGCTGGATGTTTATATGGATTATTTCAATACAGCTTCAACCTTTCTCATTACCGATATTATCCGTCAGCTCAATAAAGGACTTACAGGTAAAACGCTTACTGTAAATTGGTACCACGATGCCGGTGATGATGATGTGCTTGAAATTGCTGGAAATATGGAAAGCGTTACCGGTATCAAATTCAACTACCACGAGGTAGAGGAATAATTTTTCTTTTCTTTGTGTTCTTATGAACACCATTTTTAAGCCCGAACTTTTCTCAGGAAAAACCGCCATCATCACAGGAGGCGGAACAGGTATTGGCTTCCGAATTGCATCGGAGTTGGCTCATCTTGG
>CAMAVO010000126.1 GCA_945861685.1 Chitinophaga pinensis
GTGTCCAGAATTTTCACGGTGTTATCTACACTAAAAGCAAGGTATTTGCGATCGGGTGTTTGCATTCCGCAGGTAATAGGACTTGTTCCAAACTCGTGTAAGACCACCGCTTGCGAGTCTGGTTTATTAACCAATGCCTTGCAGAGGTAAGATGTTCCACCACCGTAGTAAATGAATTCTCCATCTGATGAAAATGCTGAAAAATTAATAGCTGCCGAAAGTGTTCCTTTGTTTACAAGAAAGTTAGTGCTGCGGTATTTATCGCCTGTGGTGGTGCTCCAGATATACACCACACCGTAACCATACGATGCGGCAATCTTATTCCCCGATTTATCAAAAGCGATATGCGTTACCTTGGTACTATGTCCTTTGAACTCACGCACACGACTGCCGGTTGTGTCCCACAAAATAACATTGCCCTGACTGCCTCCTGTAGCAAAGTATTTTCCGGTTGGTGAAACGGTGATGCACTCTACACCATCTTTATGTCCAAGAAAAGATTTTTTGAGAACAAGTGTGTCTTCCTGCGCCTTAGTTAATAAGGGCAGCATAAAGCAGCATAAAAAAAGAAATAAACTTATAGCAGTCCTGATACTGAACATCAACTGCGAAAGTAGACAGTGTTACTTATAGTTGATGTTAATAAACTCATAATTTACCAACAATCATTCCTGAGGCTCGCCTCTGAGCAAAGTAACCTTGCCACGGAACGTATGAAGTTCAGTATAAATATCGCGCACCACAAAGGTGTAAACATATACATCCTGCATGGCAAGTTTGCCGCTACTAAATGTTCCGTTCCACTTTTCATTTTCGTCAAAGGAAGTAAATACCTGCTCGCCCCAGCGGTTGAAGATTCGCATCTCGTAACTTGTAATTCCAATACCTGAGCCGAAAAAATAATCGTTGTTGCCGTCAGCATTAGGACTAAATGCATTGGGTATGTAAAACGTAAAACTGGGGTCAATGTAAACAGTAAAGAAAGCCGTGTCTTTGCAGCCAAAGTCGGTGGTAACAATCTGGCGGATTTCATAAACACCAATGCTATCGTAGAGGTGAACCGGTTGTTGTAAAGGCGAATTGGTGCTGTCGCCAAAATCATATTGCCAAAGCGATGCGCCTGACGAAAGGTCTTCAACTTCAATTCGCGGATAAATGATTTCGGTGCGTTGAGGCGTTGCTGCAAAAGCTGCAACAGGTTTGGGATGCACAATAATCATGGCTGTGTCGGTAAAGACTACGGTGCAGCCGTTGGAGGTTTTTGCCTGCAGCGTAACATCAAACACACCTGCGGTATCGTAAATATGAAAAGGGTTTTGAGCAGAGGATGAGTTGCCGTCACCAAAATCCCAGAACCACCAATTGATGATGTAGCCGGGATTTACCAACGACAAATCCGTGAACTGAACAGGCAATGGCTGACAACCTTCCACCACATCGGCACTGAAATCAACATCGGGGGCGGGATACACTTCTATTTCAATAATGGTATCGCTTACGCAGCCATTGTTGGAAGTAACAGTGAGGTTTACATTAAACAAGCCTGAGTTGGCATAGGTATGAAAAGCATTCTGCAAGGTAGAAGTGCCGCCATCATTAAAACTCCAGTCCCACTGAACAATGTTGTCTTGCGGAATAGTGCTTTCATCAATAAAGGAAGTGGCAGAACCTAAACATACAGGAGCAGCAGAGAAATCAGCAGTTGCAACGGGATAAACGGTTACCGGGATAACGGTATCGGTTATGCAACCAAAGTCGGATGCGACTTCAAGGTTTACATCAAAGACACCGTAAGTGGAAAATGTATAAAGCGGATTTTGGTTATTGGTTATAACACCGTTGTCGTCAAAATTAAATGTCCATGATTCAACGCTGCCGAAAGCAACATCACTGAAGTCGGAGAAAACGGTTGGAGTTCCCATACATTCCGTTGTTGCTGAGAAGATGGGTTCGGGCATGGGATAAACAGCAATCATCTGCGTTAGCGTATCGCTGCAAAAGCCGCCAGCGGTAACTATTAAGGTTACATCAAATGCGCCCCAGTTGGGGAAGCTATGTGGCAAGGGATTTTGGTCGGTTGAAGAAGTTCCGTCATCAAAATCCCATTGCCATTGGTCAATAGTTCCGGAGAGGATGGTTGATTCATCAATAAAGTCTGCCTGATCGCTGAGGCAAATATCATCAACGCTGAACGCGGCAACGGGAAGATGGGAAACAATAACGGTTTCGGTGTGGGTATCTACACAGCCGCTGTCGCTTATAACCTGAATGCCTGCAGTGTAGGTTGCTGCAGCAGGATAGACATAAATGGTATCCTGCGAGTAACCAAAAACTCCGTTGCCAAAGGACCAGGTCCAGTTTACGATGTTGCCCGAAGGAATGGTGGAATTATCAATGAATGTACTGGTATCGTTAAAGCAGGAATTGGTAGCGGTGAAATCTGCAACGGGATTTACATGAACGCGCACCGGTTCTGTTGCCGAATTAACACAGCCCTGATCAGAAGTAGCGGTGAGTGTAACGTTGTAAACATTTCCTGCAGTGTAGATATGTGAAGTATTCTGGTCAACGGTGTGAGCAGAGTTGTCGCCAAAGTTCCAGTCCCAGAGTGAGATTATGCTGTTGTTGACGGTACTCATATCCATGAAGTTTGTAACGCTTCCCGCGCAAACGGTGGAGGCAGTAAAATCAACCACCGGCAAGGCAAACACAGTAACTTCCTGCGAAATGGCAAAGGGACAAACACCATGCATATAGGTGTAAACAATATCGTGGAGCTGCCCTTCACCGGCAACGGAAGGATTGAAGTTATTTCCTGCCACACCCGGGCCTGAGAATGTGCCGCCTGAAGGATTTCCCGTAAGGGGAACCTGAATGTTTACGGGGCAATAGTCAGGATCAAGGCCGCTCATAGTGGGTACCATGGTGTAGGGTTCTACATAATAGGTATTCATGTTATTAGAAGAATCACACTCGGTGTGTAAGCATTCAGGAGCATCAACAGGGGGGGCATTGCCGAGGTCATTGACAACGGCATACAGATCAAAGGCGGTGCCGAGCCAATTTACAGGAAAGGTCATGGTAGCGCAGAGAGGAGTATCAAGAGGGATGGCTGTAAAATTTCCGGTAGCGATGTGCGGACCGCCAGCCAAAGGATTTCCATTGTAGAACGAAACGGGAATATTGCTCAGTACATTATTGCTGCCGATGTTGCAGATTGTTACGGTAACATCTACATAATTCTGGGCATTGCACACCTCAACGGTATCGATGGTAATAATGAGGTCGGGAACGGGGATGAACTGCGGGTTCCAATCCCTGTCGTAGAGCGGAACCTGAGAAATGAAACGGTTGAGTTCGGGAACGGCAGCATTGCTTTGGGGAAGAATGGGCACGGACAAATCATCGTTGATGTTGCAAACGGAATAGGCGTGCTGATTCATTACCGAGCGGCTATCTACCCAGGGAATACCCGCGCTGCTATAGACACGCACTTTGCCTGTGCTGCCCTGATTAGCAGCATCGCAGTTGCAGATGATGTTGGCAGTGCCATCGCCATCTACATCTGCTACGGTGGGATATTCGGTTCGTGTTCCAGAGCCACAGGGTATGGAGGCTTTTACTGCTCCGGTTGCACCGTCATATACATAGAGTACATTCTCATCACGATAAACGACTTCGGTAATTCCATCGCCTTCAAAGTCGAAGGCTGAGCCGGTGGTCATTTGCGAGCCGTCAACGGTGTTGTTTACCCAAAGCTGTGAAAAGGTGGAGGTGCCGGTATTAAAATCAACTACCACATAGCGGTTGTTGCCGCCCACTCCTATTTCGGGCTGACCATCGTTATCGTAATCGGCAATGTTTGGGCGGCCACCGGTGCCTGTTCCGGGAATAAGAAAGGTGTTGCCAATCTGGTTTCCTGAAACGGGGTTCCAGCACCATACATCGCCATTGGAAGTTACCACTACATCGAGGAGGCCATCCATATCCATATCGGCAAGGGAGGTGAAGCCATCGGGTAATGCGCCCAGGTTATTGGCTTGGGGCATAACTAAGGATGCACCAATGTTTACTACATACACGGTGTTTCCGCAAACGAGTTCAAGTCCGGGAACAGCAGGCAACACATCACCGGCAACGGAGTGCCAGGCAACGGCAGCAGGGTTTACGCCTTTGCTTCCGGCACCGCCTGAGGCAATGAGTGCTCCTGTTTGTGAATGATAAATACGGTTACCGAAATACACTTCGGGATTGCCATCGGCATTGAAATCGGCAATGCCGGGGCTGCCCTCGAACTCACCGGTATTTGGAGGAGTAAATCCTGCTTTGGCTGCACCTGTATGTTCGAAGCAGCGGAGAAAGTTATTGGCATCAATGACATAGATTTCGCCAAAGCCATCGTTGTCGGTATCGGCTACGGTGATGGCATCGGAATAGTCGCTTATGGCGGGGCAGGTGATGGTTACTTCTACCGCGCCTGTGGTTCCGTTGAGGATGTAGAGTTGGTTTGCATTGAGGCTGTGGGCTATTACTTCGGGGGTGCCGTCATTGTCCACATCGCCCACAAAGGCGGTGCTTCGGGTGCTTACGTTTAGGGTGCTTTGCCAATCGAGGGCGAGACCAAAAGTACCTACGGGTGGCTGCATATCGCAGTGGTAAACGGGGTAGCCGTAGAAAAAGCCATTGCAGTTGCCCTGTTGTGCACAATCGCTGTCGTAGCAGTCGGTGAAGCCATCGTTGTCGTCATCGAGGCCGTTGTTGCAGAGTTCCTGTGCTAAAAGGGAAGCAGGAAGTAAGAGGCAGGAAGCAAGAGATAAGAAGCAGGAAGCAAGAGGTAAGAAGCAGGAGGCAAGAACGAATATGCGGCTTAAACGAATGCGGAGCAAGTTCAGGTGTTTGAAAATGAGGGGTGAAGATACGATTGAAAATGGAAAAACAAAGGCAGTGACAAAGCGGCAGATTAGATGACATTTTGTTTGCTTTGGGATGAATTTAAGATAAATACCTGAAAATGAATCAATAAAAACAGTTTAGGAATAGATGCGAACAGTTTAGGAACAGGTTTAGGAGACCTAGGAATGGATAAAAAGGATTTAGGAATAGTTGCGGAAGGTTTAGGAATATTCAGTTTAGTTTTAGGAGTAGTAAGGGACATTTCAGAATATGATGATGTGGTTTCAGGAACCCTCACTATGGATTTAGGAATTGTCACTATTTATTGAGGAACCGTCATTATTATTCTAGGAATTGTCACTATGGTTTCAGGAATTGGTGTTTTTTATTTAGGAACGGGTGGGGAAGGTTTAGGAATTATTGATAAAAAAAAGGCAACCACAAGGGTTGCCTCTACAAATTTGGAAATATTGGAATAAATTCAGATACCCTATTTTTATTTACGAATTTATTTCCCCGGCAGCATCGGCAAAAACGGACTGGTAGTTCTTATATACTCGTCATACTCGGGATTGCCGGTGTATTTTTTTTCGAGCATAGCAACACCCGAAACTTTGAGTAAAAGATAGGTAAGCAGCAGCGGGCTTATGAGCGAAATGAAAACAGAACCTGCGCCTGTTGCTATGATAAAAATGCCCCACCAAAGCAGTGCCTCACCAAAATAATTGGGGTGGCGGGTGAATTTCCAAAGACCGTAGCGCATTATTTTTCCTTTGTTGGCGGGGTTAGTTTTAAAACGCATCATTTGTGCATCGCCCACTGCTTCGAACAAAAAACCGATGAGCCAGAGGGCAGCACCAATAAAATCGGAATATAACAGAACAGCAGAATCCGAAGCATTTACCTGCATAAGGGGCAGGGCAATCGCAAACATAATAGCACCCTGCAACATAAACACCTGCAGGTAACTGCGCCAGTATATAGTGTTACCCCATTCGTTACGCCACTGTTTATAGCGGAAGTCTTCGCCTTTGCCGTTGTTGCGTTTAAAAATATAGAGAGAAAGGCGCAGTCCCCACAGTAGTATAAGAGCAGTTATTAAAAGCTGACGCGGATAAAAAATGCCACTATCGAAAAGCGTTGCCAGCGCCACTACGATGAAACCAATTCCCCAGCCTATGTCAACAATACTGTTGTCTTTGAGGCGCAGCGCCAGCAAATACATAAAGTTCATAAAAATGAAGATGTAGAGGGCGCTGATGAGGTAGATATTATTCATGGTAGGATAACAATAAACTTAAGATTTTGTTTTTTGTTTTATATGAAACCTGATTGTGATGCTCAGAAGATTTTTGAGGTCGCGTTAATTAATAATTCCGATTCGAAAATAAATGAATCAGGAAACTAAAATGGATAAATTACTTAGTGCTGTTTCTATGTTCTTCCAAAATGTAATTGTTAGAGCCAAGCAAAAAATTGGGTTCCTGTCTTGAAACCGGAAATGATTCGGGGTAATCATTAATATTAATTTCCCGACCTGCACTTATCAACTCTGCACCAGAAAACAATTCAACTTTTACTCCGGTATCAAACACAATTGTGTGTCTTTGATTTTTTAACCGGTGATATTGCATATTAGCTGCATTCAGTGCATTTATGTAAGGTTCAATCTCTGAAGCATTTCCTGTACTAAGTATTCGGTAAGTTTCTCCTTCTCTTTCCTGAGAAAAAGCAACTGTAATTACTAAGAGAAGAACGGACAGAGTTGAAAGAAATTTATTCATGGTTTTCATTTCTAAATTTGTCTAAAATTATTTAACAACAGTAACAATTCCAACTCTTACTCCGCTGGAATGGTCTATTCCTGTATATGTTACACGATATACATAAACATCTTCCTGAACTATATTGCCTCTGTATCTTCCATCCCATCCATAAAGCAGGTCTTCTGAAGTAAAAAGATGTTCGCCCCATCTGTCAAATATCATCATTTCAAATTCTACAATGCCTAATCCATAGGCATAAAAAATGTTGTTCCTGTGGTCATCATTTGGCGAAAAAGCATTAGGAATATATAGTGTTACTATAGGTGTTGTTATAACTTCATGTGATATACTATCAGTACATCCGTATTGATTTACTACCAACAATCTTACCTGGTATGTTCCAGCTTCTTCAGTTGGGAATGTATGAACAGGATCCGGAATTAAATTGCTCGTAGTTTCACCATCACCAAAATCCCAATACCATTCAGTTGCTCCCACTGATTCATCTGTAAAGTAAAATGTAGGGTCAATTATAGTTGCACTATCAGGAGTAAAACTGAATTCGGCCTCGGGCAGAGGAAATACTGAAATATAATTTTCAAAAATCAGTTGAGTTAAACACTGGTGGTCAGATACTCCAACTAATGAAACGGTGTAATCTCCTGTATCAGGATAACAATGAAACGGGTTGCTTTCTGTTGATTCTTCACCGTCACCAAAATTCCATAACCATGATATTATATTTCCTGATGCTATTGAACTTTCATTTAGGAAGTCAACACAGAGAGGTTTGCAACCGGCAGTGTCACTAGCTTCAAATACAATAACAGGATTTGGATAAACTGTTATTGTAACACTTGTATCCTTTATGCAACCGTAATAATTTCCGGTGACAATATATGTTGTTGTTACTTCCGGAGAAGCAGTTACGGTGTCACTGGTTGTATTACTCAACCCTGTTGCAGGCGACCATGAATAATTATCTGCTCCTGATACTATTAGATTCGTTGTACCTCCATTGCAGAATGAGGCAGAAGCTGGTGTAACTACAAGTACAGGATTAGGATTAACTGTAATGTTAAAAGAAGCAGGAGTACCCGGACATCCACTGGCAGTAGGCGTTACTGAAACAGTTGAAGTAACAGGCAATACTGTGTTATTAGTTGCAGTAAATGAAGGAGTGTTACCAGAGCCGCTGGAAGCAAGACCAATTGATGCATCTGAATTAATCCACTCAAATGTAGTTCCCGGTGTGGTGCTTGTAAAATTTGAAGTTGGGATATTTATTCCATCACAAACAACTGTATCAGACGGAACAATAACGTTTGGTCCCGGATTAATTTTAATTGTAAACGAAACAGGAATTCCCACACATCCATTTGCAGCAGGTGTAACTGTTATATTAGCAGTTACAGGCAGGGCAGTATTATTAATTGCAATAAAAGAAGGTATGTTGCCGGTTCCGCTTGCAGCAAGGCCTATGGAAGGATCGGAATTTGTCCAAGTGAATGTGGTTCCGGGTGTAGTACTTGTAAAATCCGCAACAGTAACTGTAGTTGCGTTGCAAGTTGTAATAGTTGCAGGCATTACTACAATAGGAGTTGGATTCACAGTAATTGTATATGAAACAGGAATTCCCTGACACGCACTGGCAGTAGGCGTTACAGTTATTATTGCTATGACAGGAAGGGCAGTGTTATTTGTTCCTGTAAAAGATGGTACATCACCAGTTCCGTTTGCAGCAAGGCCAATTGAAGAATTTGAGTTTGTCCAATCAAACGTAGTTCCCGGTGTAGTACTTGTAAAAGCAGAAGCTGTAATAGTTTCTCCATCGCAAACAATAATATCCGAAGGAACAACAACAACCGGAGTTGGATTAACAGTAATAGTATATGAAACAGGAACTCCTGAACAACCATTAGCAGTTGGTGTTACAGTAATTGTTGCTGTTACCGGGAGTGCTGTGTTATTTGTTCCGGAAAATGATGATGTGTTACCTGTTCCGCTTGCAGCAAGCCCGATTGATGGGTCTGAATTTGTCCAGCTGAAAGTAGCTCCCGGTGTGGTACTGGTTAAATTTGAAGCAGCAATAGTTGCTGCATTACAAACTGTAATGTCGGCAGGAACTGCAACAACTGGAGTTGGATTTACTGTGATATTGTATGAAACAGGAACTCCCTGACAAGCATTTGCTGTTGGAGTTACAGTAATGATTGCAGTAACAGGGAGTGCTGTGTTATTCGTTCCCGTAAATGAAGGTATGTTGCCAATGCCGCTTGCAGCTATCCCTATTGATGCATCAGAGTTTGTCCAATCAAATGTAGTTCCCGGTGTGGTGCTTGTAGACACACCTACTGCCACATTTGCTCCATTGCAAACAACAATATCAGCAGAAACAACTGCAATTGGAATTGGATTAACTGTAATACTATATGAAACAGGAACTCCTGAACAACCATTAGCAGTTGGTGTTACTGTTATTGTTGATATTACCGGTAACGCAGT
>CAMAVO010000127.1 GCA_945861685.1 Chitinophaga pinensis
GCTGAAAGTATGCCCGGCTCATTGGCAGAAAGCAAACCAATAAAATATAACGACACTGAACCGCGCACCGCAAAGTCGGTAATGGCAATAGTGGGAATCATAGTCATAACAAGGTAACTCATAGAAATCATCATCAATGCAGAAAAAAACGAAACGCTTACATCAAAAACGCGAAGCAATAGAAAAAACTGCAAAGCAAAAACTGTATATCTGACATAGCTGAGTAAAAGAATTTTTAAGAGATCTTTACTTTGATGAAAACTGAACACTTTACCATAAGCACGATATTTTCCGAGAAACTTCATTCGTGCTACAAGTGATGAAATCACCGATGTATTGAGAAAAAGATAGTTAAATGCTACCAATAACAACAAACCTAATGAGTATAAAATAATGTATTGTGCAGGACCAAAATATCCGGGCGTAGTTCCATAATTTGGAAGAAAGAATGCAAGCGCAATTATTCCTGTAACAATGGTAACAAGCAATTGCGCATAGCTTCCAACAACAGTTAGCAAAGTAGCTTTAATAATATTTGCATTCTCAAGGTGAAAGACTCTTCCACCGTATTCGCCAATTCTGTTAGGTGTAAAAACGCTGACTGTTACACCCGAAAAAATAGCCTTCAATGATTTGAAATAAGAAATTTTTTCCAGCCGCTGAATAAGCAATTTCCATTTCAGCGCTTCAAGTCCCCAGTTTAAGGGCATGAGTAAAACGGCCAATGCAAAAAATCTGTAATCAATGGGAAGATTAATAAAATCAAGGAGCCCCCGCCTTATGCCTACATTCTCTTCCTTTACAAAAATCTGTTTGTAAATAAACCAGAACGAAACGGCAATAATTGCCAGTTTTATCAGCAAAGCCAACAGCTTTAAAAATTTCTTCCTATTATTGTTCACGCTCATTCGCTGCAATATTAAGGGAAAAGAAAAGAGTATTATGTATGAAGTATTAAGAATTACAAAGATGAAGTGTTGGCTAATTATTTTATCTGCTGCAATAATGTCAAATCAACTCCTTGCTCAAACAACCAAAACACTCAATATCGCACACCGCGGGGCTTCCGGGGTTGCCCCTGAAAACACGCTTGCTTCTTTCAACAAAGCAATTGAATTTGGCGCTGATGTGGTGGAACTGGATGTCCACCTTAGCAGTGATGGCGAACTGATTATTATTCACGACCACACGCTGGACCGCACTACAGACCTAAAGGGTGAAATAAAAAATCACACATTGAAAGAAATAAAAAAAGCCGATGCCGGCAGTTGGTTTAAACCTGAATTTAAAAACGAACGTGTTCCCACTTTAGATGAAGTATTGTTCACCGTAAACGGCAGAGCAAAAGTTATGATTGAACTAAAAGAAGGAAATGATGTGTACACCGGAATTGAAAAAAAAACACTGGAATGCATAAAACGTAATGGAGCTGAAAGCTGGTGCGAATTACAATCGTTTAAAGATATTGCAGTAAATAATTTGTTGAAACTGACTAAAACAGTTCCGGTTTACAAATTAGTTGTTGGCAATGTTCCCGCTTTGCCTCTTTACCATGATGGAGAAATGCATGGTGGCAGCGCTTACCAGTTTAAGGAAGTAGCAGGAATAAACCCTAATTATCGTTTTGCACGGAAACGAATTTTAAAAAAACTTCAGCAGCGTGGACAAAAGATGTATGTGTGGACTGTGAATGATGAAAAACTGATGAAGAAACTCCTGCGTTGGGGCGTTGACGGAATTATTACCAATTATCCGGAGAAGTTAAAGGCTCTCCAAAATCAATAGACAGAATTTAATTTATCTTAGCTGCCGAAATCAAAAATCACCTATGAGAATTTCAATTTTTGCTCTTCTTGCTTTACTTGTTAGTAGCTGCTCTCAATCAAAACTGGCAGATATTATTGACCACACATCAGCAATGGAAATTCGCTTTACCGATAGCACTGGCTATTTAACAGGCATTTATAAAAGCAATTTTTCTGGTGAAATAAATATGCTGAATAAATACTTCACAGGTGATGATGTTCCGCAATACAAATGCGGCTACGATGGCAAAATAATTCTGAAAGGAAAAGACACTACGGAAGTTAACTTTTCAGTTCAAAATAAATGTCAGCACATTTCCTTTATGGTTGACGGAACTCTTTATTCAGAAGATATTTCACTGGAAGGAATTGGTTATCTCAAAAAACTACGTTTTAAAGTCAGCGAAATTCCACCTGCTCCTACTCAGGAAATAAAAACGGACACGCTCAATTCAGCCAAATAGTCATTCGTTTTAGCTTTACTCCTGCCAATTCTTCCTGATTTCTATCATTTTTTGCGTTGGTTATATTGTTGATACTTGCAGGATAAAATTCTTATCCCAGCTTTGCCTAATCGGTTAAACAAAATCGGTGGTAAGGCTAAACCAATAAAAAATGAACTTAAATAATTTTACAACAAAATCGCAGGAATCTGTGCAGCAGGCGCAACAGATTGCGATGACTGACGGTCATCAAAGCATTGAGAATGGCCATATTTTAAAAGGCATTCTTAATGTAGATGAAAACGTAACACCATTCCTGCTAAAAAAACTGAACGTAAACATTGCGTCATTCACTAAAGCGCTCGACCGTATTGTGCAGAGCTACGCCAAGGTTTCGGGTGGTGAACAGTATTTATCACAAAATGCAAACAAAGCTTTAACAAAAGCATCAACTTACCTGAAAGAATTTGGTGATGAGTTTGTTTCTATAGAGCATTTATTGCTTGGAATTCTATCCGCAGGTGATACCATTTCTCAATTACTGAAAGACAATGGCGCAACTGAAAAAGGTTTGAAAGCTGCTATTACAGATTTGCGCAAAGGGTCAAAAGTTACTAGTCAGGGCGCAGAAGAAACCTATAATGCACTGAACAAATACGCTATCAATCTTAATAAGCAAGCCCAGAATGGCAAGCTTGATCCAGTAATCGGGAGAGATGATGAAATACGCAGAGTGCTGCAAATTCTTTCGCGCAGAACCAAGAATAATCCTATTTTGATTGGCGAACCCGGTGTCGGAAAAACCGCAATAGCAGAGGGTTTGGCGCATCGTATCATCAATGGTGATGTTCCTGAAAATTTGAAATCAAAACAGATTTATTCGCTTGACATGGGCGCATTGATTGCCGGTGCAAAATACAAAGGCGAGTTTGAAGAGCGTTTGAAATCGGTAGTAAAAGAAGTTATCGGTGCTGAAGGTGAAATCATTTTATTTATTGACGAAATTCACACGCTTGTTGGTGCCGGTGGCGGTGATGGCGCAATGGATGCTGCTAACATTCTGAAACCAGCTTTGGCACGCGGTGAGTTGAGAGCAATTGGTGCAACAACTCTAAACGAATACCAGAAGTATTTTGAAAAAGACAAAGCATTGGAAAGACGTTTTCAAAAAGTGCTCGTTGACGAACCGGATTCTGCTGATGCCATCTCCATTTTGCGGGGGTTAAAAGAGCGTTACGAGACGCATCACAAAGTGCGTATAAAAGATGAAGCAATTATTGCTGCTGTTGAATTATCGCAGCGCTATATCAATGACCGTTTTCTTCCCGATAAAGCGATTGACCTGATGGATGAAGCTGCTGCGAAACTTCGCATAGAAATTAATTCTTCACCTGAAGAATTGGAAAACATTGAGCGCAAAATTCGTCAATTGGAAATTGAACGCGAAGCTATCAAACGTGAGAATGATGCAAGCAAACTGAAAGGATTGGGTGAGGAATTGGCGAATCTTACGGAAGAACGAAATCGTTTGAAAGCCAAATGGCAAGGAGAAAAGGACATTGTTGAAGCCGTTCAAAAAGCAAAAGAAAACATTGAAAATTTCAAGTTGCAGGCTGAACAGGCTGAACGTGCCGGTGATTATGGAAAAGTTGCTGAAATTCGATATGGCAGAATAAAGGAAGAAGAAGAAAAACTGAAAACGAGCATGGAGAAACTTGTAGAGATGCAAAGCGACTCTGCCATGATAAAAGAGGAAGTGGATGCCGAAGATATTGCAGGTGTTATTTCACGCTGGACAGGAATTCCTGTTACGCGCATGTTGCAAAGTGAAAAGGAAAAACTGCTTCATTTAGAAGAAGAATTACACAAACGTGTGGTTGGACAAGAAGAGGCTATTACAGCCGTTTCAGATGCCATCCGAAGAAGTCGTGCGGGTATGCAAGATGAGAAACGTCCGATTGGTTCTTTCATTTTTCTTGGAACAACCGGGGTTGGTAAAACTGAATTGGCAAAAGCATTGGCTGAAATGTTGTTCAACAACGAAAATGCGATGACACGTATTGACATGAGTGAATATCAGGAACGTCATTCTGTTTCACGTTTGGTTGGCGCACCTCCCGGCTATGTAGGTTATGATGAAGGCGGCCAGTTGACCGAAGCCGTGCGGAGAAAACCTTATTCAATTGTGTTATTGGATGAAATTGAAAAAGCGCATCCTGATGTATTCAATATTCTGTTACAGGTTCTGGATGACGGAAGATTAACCGACAACAAAGGCCGTGTGGTAAATTTTAAAAACACCATTATAGTTATGACTTCCAACATCGGTTCTCACATCATACAGGAACGTTTTGAGAAGATGACAGAAAAGAATGCAGAAGAAGTGCAGGAAGCAACAAAAGCAGAAGTATTTGAACTGCTTAAAACAAGCATGCGTCCTGAGTTTCTGAACAGAATTGACGATATCATCATGTTCACTCCACTGACAAAAAAGAATGTGCGACATATTGTAAATCTTCAGTTGGATTTTATCCGCAAAAAACTGGCAGAACGCAATATCAATTTAACGGCAACGGATTATGCATTGGATTCTATTGCCGATATGGGTTACGACCCGCAGTTTGGTGCACGACCAATCAAACGAGTGATTCAGAAAAACATTCTCAATGAATTATCAAAACAAATACTTGCCGGAAAAGTGCAGCCCGACAGTGATATATTGTTGGATGCTTTTGAAGGACAGTTTGTTTTTCGAAATCCTAAGGAGAAAGTGAAGGCTAAAGAATAGGATCAACAATCAGAAGCTTTAATGCGGATGCTTGCTACGGAACTTTTCTTCTATCTTTGTGTATAATGTCGGTTGCTTATTAAACCACATAGTTCATTAAGATTTTGATGTTCGCAATTCGATACTTATTTTTTTCTTTAATAATTCTAAATTCAGCATTGCGAATTTTTGCGCAAACTCCTACTGAACAGGACTGTGGAGGCGCTATTCCCGTTTGTCAGGAAGTCTATAATCAGGCAAATTCATACAGCGGTGAGGGAAATATTTTAGGTGAAATAAACCCGATTAATTCATGCCTTGGAGTAGGGGAGCGCAACTGCGTCTGGTATACCATGACTATTCAGCAAGATGGGTTACTCAATTTTACCATTACGCCAAATAATGCGAATGATGATTACGATTGGGCTGTGTTTAACCTTACCAACGCAGGATGCGCTGACATTGCAACTGATGCAACGCTTGAGGCAAGCTGTAATTTTTCAGGTAATACCGGAAACAGCGGAATTACCGGTGCAAACGGGCAAACCACAGGTATTGGTTCATCGCAAAACGAAGATCCAATTCCTGTTATTGCGGGAGAAACGTATTACATCATTGTAGGAAATTT
The DNA here is from genome assembly GCA_945861685.1 of Chitinophaga pinensis. Classification (GTDB taxonomy): domain Bacteria; phylum Bacteroidota; class Bacteroidia; order SXHM01; family SXHM01; genus SXHM01. Next base: position 5,644 of record CAMAVO010000127.1, read on the forward strand.
TAATGCCTCGCAATCGGGTTATACGTTGGATATGACAGCCAGCACAGCAACTATTTTTGATAATGTTACTCCAACTTTGAAATCCGTTACTGCACCTGTTTTTTGCACTGATAATTCGGTGTCGTTTGAGTTTTCTGAAAACATGTTGTGTTCCACTGTAAGTCAGAGTGATTTTGCATTGGTTGGTCCGGGCGGACCTTATACCATAACTGGTTTTACAGGTGGTGCCTGTGATTTGGGTGCCAACTTTGAACGCGATTTTTCAATCACTTTCAATCCCGCAATTTCTTCGGGCGGAACCTATACTTTGCAGATTGCAGGCAGTGTAACCGACCTTTGCGGAAATGAAGCGCCAATAGGTTCGGGACTTGATTTTGATATTACCGCCATACCTCTTGATTCGCTGGTAACTCCCGACCTCTGTGGCGCAGGCGTTGGAACGGCAACTGTTATTACTCCCATTGGTGGCGGACCATTCAGTTATTCGTGGAGCCCAAATGTTTCAAATACTGATGTAGCAACCAATCTTCCCGCAGGTACTTACACAGTTACCGTGAGCGATATTGGTGGTGGTTGTCCACAGAATATTGAGATTATTGTTCCTGCAACACCTTCACCTGTGGCCTCATTCAGGGCAAACCCGCTGAAGATGTCTTACCTTGACCCGTATTGTGAGTTTACTGAGAATTCAAACGGTTCCATAACCTGGCTTTGGGATTTTGGTGATGGCAGTGCAACCGAAACTATTCAAAACCCCGTGCATACTTTTCCGGGAACGGGTGATTTTCCCGTAACGCTTAACATCACCAATGCTGAAGGTTGCACAGCTGATACCACTATTATGGTAACGGTTACGTTTCTTTCTACCATTTACATTCCCAATGCTTTTACGCCCGGCAGAGGTTTGCTCAACGATACCTTTGGACCAACGGGCGAGGGCATAGCCGAGAACAATTTTAACATGCGCATTTTCGACCGCTGGGGAAGACAGTTATTCTATTCCTATACTCCCTTGCTGCAATGGGATGGTACCGATGCCGCCACCGGAAAAATGCTGCCACAGGGTGTGTATGTTTACAACATAAGCCTGTTTGATTTGAATGGCGAAGTGCATGAGTACATAGGCTCGGTTACGCTGCTGGAGCGGTAAATCCTGATTTTAGTCCTGATGCACTAGCTTTTTTACTACATTCGCCACTCCAAAAAAACCAACAATGTTTAACCAAACCTTCCGCAACTTAGGCCGCATGCGCGAGATACTTGCCATCTTGGTAAAGTATGGGTTTGAAGACATTGTAACCAATTCAACGCTGCGCAATTTTGTTTCGGAAACCCGCAGACACTCGTGGCTGAGGCAGGAAAAACCCGTGTTTGAATACACCCGCTATGAGCGCATACGCATGGCAGCCGAAGAACTGGGTCCAACGTTTATAAAGTTGGCGCAGGTGCTCAGCATTCGTCCCGATATAATGCCAGAGCCGCTTATCAAGGAATTTGAAAAACTGCAGGATAGAGTTTCTCCTTTTCCTTTTGAACAAGCCAAAAAAATTATTGAAAAAGAGTTGGGCTGCTCCATCAGCGAAGTGTTTTCAGAGTTTAACGAAAAGCCGTTGGCATCCGCTTCCATAGGTCAGGTACACAAAGCCCGACTGAAAACCGGGCAGGAAGTAGTAGTAAAAGTGCAGCGCCCCGAAGTAGCCGAAATAGTAGAGCGTGACCTTGCCATTATCAAAGATGTGGTGCAGCGTGCCGACCGTTACCTTAAAAAGCAAGGCGTTTTAAATGCCCCTGATGTGGTCCGCGCCTTTGACCGCAGCATAACCAAAGAACTCGACTATAACAACGAAGCACGAAACATTGAACGCTTCCGCAATTTCTATAAAAGCTACAAAAACTTCTACATCCCCCGCGCTTACCGCGAATATTCAACCGGCAAAATCCTAATCATTGAATATGCTGACGGTTGCAAAATAAACGACATGGTGCAGCTCAAATCCTGGGGATTAGACCCGCGCAAAGTAGCCGAAAACGGAATGGACATATACCTTACTCAGATATTTGAGTTCGGGCTTTTTCATGCCGATCCGCATCCCGGAAACGTGATGGTACGTAGAGATGGCGTTATCTGTTTGATTGATTTTGGAATGACAGGGCAATTGATGCCGAAAGATAAACAAGCCTTTGCGGGAATTTTCGTCAGCATGTCGCAGCAAGATGCAAAGCGAATGGCTAATGCGCTGAAAAAGCTTTCCATCTCCGATAATATTGACGACATGCGTGCCTTTCAGTACGACCTGAACGAGATCATTGAAGATTTTATAGGCCTTGATGTGAGTGAAAGCAGCATAACCGACATGGTAACACGCCTGCAAAAGGTAATGTTCGATTACAAGATTGTTGTTCCCGGAAGTGTGTTTTTGGTCTTCCGTGCCTTCGCCATTCTCGAAGGAATAGGAAAACAGATTCATCCGCACTTCAATACCTACGAGTTTATCCGTCCTTACGGAAAAAAGATAATTGAAGAACAGTTCTCGCCCAAAAATATTCTGAATGAAGTAGCGTATCGTGCCGAGCAGATGACTGATTTTGCAAGTGGACTTCCGCGCGATATGAAGGAGCTGATAACCAAACTCAAAAAAGGAAAAATCCATTTTGAGATAGAGCACCAGGGCTACGGTTATCTGCTTAAAAAGTGGGACAGCCTTACCAACCGCATTGTAATTACGATGCTCATCTTTGCATTCATCATCGGTTCAGCCATATCAATGACAGCAGATTGGGGCACTGATATGCCTCGCGAATATGGCATTCCTGTAATAAGTCTTTACGGTTTAATTTGTGCAGCTGTGCTGGGACTGATGCTGTTTTACTCGGTGCTGCGAACAAGGACGTATAAATAGCCCTCTGCTCGAGATGGCAGTGGTGAAGGCTCTACAGCAGATACACCAACACCACCTGCAAAATCCCGATAATAATCCCGATTAGGCCACCGATATATTCTATAAACTTAAACTCTTTTTTCAGAATGCTGTTCAGCATTTGTTCTAATCTGTCTGGCGGCAGTGCAGCTACTTTTGTTCTCACAATCTCTTCAATGTTCAGCGAAGCCTCAATGTTCTGAACATACCGTTCAATTATTTCAGGAGCTACTTTTTCTACCTCCAGAATAAGGTCGTCCTTTATTTTGTTCTTTCTGTTTTTGCCAACAAAAATGGAAGTGATCGGATAGTTTTTTGGGAAGGTAACGTTGAGGTATTCATCAATTTTTAGTTCCACTTCATTGCGTATGGTGTCAAGGTTGTCGGGATGTTCTATGTGTGCGCGAATATCTTTAGCCGAGAATAATTCGTTAGAAACCATACTGCCGATTCGCTCAGCAACCCTCTTCTGATTTTTTGGAAAAACACCTTGAATTTTAATGAATAGAAACTTCACTTCCTTCTTCGGGCGGAACAACATAATAATGGCAATCCAGTTGGTGAACCATCCAATCAATGCCGAAAT
>CAMAVO010000128.1 GCA_945861685.1 Chitinophaga pinensis
ATTATAATCACAAAATAAGCAGCAGCTAAAACAAATCGCAGCAAAATAATTCCTGACAAATGTTTTTGAAGCAGGTGATGATTCTGCGCTATGTTGCGGTTGTTGTAATTTGTAATACCAAGGTCAAGCAGAAAATTGATAATCAACGATAAGTTTAGTAAAGCGAAATACATTCCGTACTGCTCCGTACCAGTTGCGTTCTGGACATTTATTTCCACAAAAATCCAGAACGGCTTTACCAGCAGGTTCAGGAAAACAAGGAGAATAAGATTGGAAAGAAATTTCTTTTGCATGCAGAGGGCTGCCAAAAATAGTATTAATGAACTAAATCATTTTGAAAACATCTTGTTTTAAACGACTTTTGATTAAAATATGAATTATGGAAACTGTCTTAATCATTCTTGCCATCCTATTATTATTTGCCGGTTTGCTTGGTTGCGTTTTACCTGCTATCCCTGGACCTCCACTTAGTTATATAGCTCTGCTGTTGGTGCAGTGGGCATGGAAACCATTTGGAACTACCACACTGATTGTTTTTGCAGTTATCACTCTTGTGGTTACTGTTTTAGACTATGTAATTCCTGTATGGGGAGCCAAGATTTTTGGTGCTACAAAACAAGGAATTTACGGAAGTATCATAGGTATGCTTGCAGGAACATTTCTTACGCCTGTTGGCATGATCGCGGGATTGTTGATAGGTGCAATTCTCGGAGATATGTATGCCGGCAAAAAACTTTCAGATGCAATCGGTTCAGGGCTGGGAACATTTATAGGAACCTTGGCTGGAATGGCTGTAAAACTGATAGTTTCAGGTATAATAACCTTTATAGTTTTCTTTAAAATTGCGGAGTGGGTATTAGCGCAGTTTTAGTTATGTGAGTATTTTTTTTACTCCACCTCAAATGAACCGCTATTCATGAACACATCATCCTGTGTGTAAAACTCAACTTAATATGATCCCGCTTTGTCAACTGTAATGGGAACGGTTACATAATTCCAGTCTTTGCTGGGGATATCATACGCATCATCTGATATAACTTCTTCACCAAGAGTTACTGTTACATATAGTTTAGTCAGCAAGAGGTCTTCATCCTGCTCAAGCTTGGCTGATATTTTACGGGTACCGTTTTCAAGGGTAAACACGGTACTCTCACCTATTAATATTTCTTTGTCAACGCTTTCGCCAAAAGCGAGAACTGAATTTTCGTAGTAATAAGTATCTACATAGCCTGTATCTGATACTGCAGCTTCAGCTAAAGCAATACTGGTGTTAGTAGAAGCAAGTACAGCATCCCCTTTGCCTAATATATTAACTCTGTATTTACCTTCTTCTGTAAAAAACAAATCAAACATTGCCCAGGTTTGTGCACTTTTTACATCGTTGTTAAATGCATACGTTCCGAAGACTTCATATAATCCGCTTTCGTTTTGCTTTTCTAATCTGAGGGTTAGTGCATCTTTTATTTTTTTCTCCTGTGAGTAAACGGTATACACATTACTGCCTGTTGCATCAATTTCCCATGCTTCAAAAACTTCGGAAGCAATTCCGGTTATTTTATCGTAATCACCGCAAAGAACCACAGATTGAGCTTGTGCGATTGAAATGGCAAACAGGGCGAAAAGAAGTAGTGTCAGTTTTTTCATGGTGATAAATATCAGGTTATAAACAACAATTATTCTACAAATAAACAAATAATATCGTTGTAACAGCAATGATATTTATCACCCTGAATTTTTCAGTGCATTCTTACCATTGCCAGAGTAAACAGAATAATGATGAGGAAAGTTGTACGTAATAACATGCTGTTATAAAACGGCAGCGAATCGTGTTGGGCTTTTTTGCGCAGAAAAAACAGAGCAAGGTAAACCAGTGGTACTGTGACCATAGCAACAGTAAGCATTACAGAAGCTCCGGGCCAGTGCTGCACTTTAAACAAAATACCCAGCGGAGCAAAAGACAGAAAGAAACCAGATGCAGCAGCTACTGCTTTTTCAGCTTTGTTGGTAAGGAAATAAAAACCCATAGGGAAATAGTGTATTGCCAAACCTGATAAGCCAATTACAAGCAGTATGCTGGCTCCCGGCCAGTGCTGTAGTTTAAACAGTGTGCCTACTAAAGCAATGCCTATTACTGCTTTTTCGGTGTTGTTAGTGATGTTTTGTGCAGGTGTTTTTTCGCCTGCATCTAAAATGATTTCTGACATGGTGTTTTTGTTTTTTTAGTTTTTCCGGATTGCCGGTTACAAACTATAGAATGCAGTATTTTTTAAAAGTAACAGTTTGTAAGAAAATTATTTTTAATCCGTAATTTTTGAGTGTATTAGTTCTGCTGAGCAGGCTCTAACATATTATCAGAAAGTTTATAAATCAATATGCCTTTAAATTCGCCAATCTGTTCTTTTAAAAAGGGCTTTATGAATTCCTGATTCAAAGTTTCGTTATTTGAAATAAACAGATAACGTGCGCCTTTCTTTATCAGGTAATCAACATCTTTTGGTTCGTAAAAAACCATGTAATTAGACCAGCCTCTGTGGCCGCACAGGTATAATGATGTGTTGAAAGAATTATCAGGTAATGAAATTACTTTATCATCTTCATTGATGCCTATTTCTTTCAGGTAGGGTTTCATCTTTGCAAAACGATACCAGTTGTTTTCTATATCCCAGTTTGTCCATTTTGCTTCAGTAACAAAAGCATGATTGCTGACCATTATAAAGTTGCCTTCCTGTGCCAGCGTTTTTAATTTTACAATACTGAGGCAATACAGGAAATTAAACAACAGAAAAAAGGAAAAGAACAGTTTTAATCTGATGCCTTTAAACGTTTCTGGGAATTCGGTTTTAATAAACACGGTAAACGGAAGCAGCACACCTAAAAATACAATCAGCAGTGCGATGTAATAATAATCATGCACACCCATAAGAGGAGCCCATAAAATGAAATAGACAACTCCGCCTACCGGTATTAATATATTGGCCAGATAGGCAAACACGGTTAATTTTTTATTGAGGAAAAGGTTGGCAACGCCAACAAATAACAATGAATACAAAATGGGCTTACTGAAGTATACATTAATTGCAAAATTCTTCATTGTTTTTATTAAGGCATCGGTTTCTTCTTCCTTCATTACCCACAACGGATAAATATCATTGAAGGTATATTTGAAGCTATGTAAACTGTTGTAATGACTTGCATACCAATACCACGAAAAAACGGAGAGTATTGCAGCGGCAAAACCAATCCATTCATGCAGAGTGCCGGCATACAACTTTCGGGTGCCGAGTGATTTTATCCGGAATACTGCTTCCAGAATAAATACCGATAGCAGAAAAACAAACGCAATGAGACTTGATACTTTTAATAATCCGCCCAAGGCAAAAAATGCCATTGACAGATAGAAGAAGCCTGCCTTGTTTTTTAAAATGTATTGCAAAAAGAAATACAGCGCAACCAGTACAAATGAAAATGCAGGTGCATCGGTTAAAAAACTAACTCCGTAAATAACATAGGTAGGGGAGGTGAAGAGCAGCAAGGAAATGCCGATTGCCCAGTAATTATCATTTAATAATAGCCTGAGTGCTTTGTAGAACGCAAACATTCCTGCAAACAGTATCATGAGATAAAACAGGCGATACGACAGATATGATTCGCCAAATAAGTTCCATATTTTACCTACGGTGTAATACAGTATAGGAAACTCACCGGCTGTTTTACCTGTTGTTTTTTCATCACCCAATAAAACATTCATTTCGGGACTGAAGAAGTTGGCACCGGCAGCGTAATTATGACTGAGTGAAAGGCAATCGGTTTGTCGCCACAGATGCGCATTAAGCGGCCCGCGGTCTAAGACTGAATCGTAATAGAATGCAGCAAACGCAGCAAAAATTACTATAAATACTAAATCATTTTTTAAGAAACTATACTTGCTTTTTGCTTCAAGTGCTGACATACTATTTGTAACAGTTTATTTATGCCAAATGTATTAGAATTGTAAAGATAGTGGTAAAGCCTGTTTTGTTATTTGTTATTCCACTTCAAACGGGGCTAACAAATTTACCAAGCCTTATTCGGTCGTGCTGCCATCTCAAATAGCAAGGTGCCGCCATTTATTATATCGGAATGGTGAAGAAAAGGTTCTTCCAGTTTCTTTCCGTTGAGGCTTACGGACTGCACATAGTAATTGCGTGCCGATACATTGTTAGCTATTATCTCTAATTTGGTTGCTCTGTTTGCGGGGTTAGGATAAATAGTGGCTTTAGGAAACAGCGGTGTGCCGATGGCATACACATCTGTACCGGGTGTTACGGGATAAAAGCCCAGTGCGCTGAATACATACCACGCACTCATTTGTCCGCAATCATCATCGCCCCACATGCCGTGGGGATTGTTCTGATAGTTGAGCGCACGTGCCCGTTTTACCTCGCGTTGCGTTTTCCATGCCTGACCAACGTAATCGTACAAATACGTGAAATGATGCCCCGGCTCATTAGGATGGATGTAGCGGAAGCCTTTGAAATTTTTGTCTAATTTTTTAATAAAATTCTCTTTGCCCATCAGTTCAATTAATCCCGGAATATCGTGCTGCACGGCAAATAAATACGTCCAGGGACTGCCTTCGGTAAAGCCTGCCTTGGTGTCTGTATGCCAGGTTCCGTCTGCATTGCGGGGTGCCATCATGCCTGTTGCGGGGTTGTAAACATTCACGTAGTTTTTGCTGCGCTTCATCAGCATTTCAAAATCGCTTTGTTTGCCGGCAGCCTTTGCTACCTGCGCCACACAAAAATCATCAAAAGCACCTTCCAATGTATTTGCTACCGATTCATTGGTTTTATCAACGGGCACATAACCCAGCTTTTTGTACCAATGAAGACCGGCACGTGCTTCAATAAAAGTAAAGGGGGCACGGTCGGCCCAGCGGTTGATGCTGTCGTTGCCCGAAGGCACCATGGCATCTTTCATGCAGGCATTGTATGCCTTTTGTAAATCTATTCCTTTCACGCCTTTTATGATGGCATCGGCTACCACGGCATCGGCATGGGTGCCAATCATAATTCCGGTGTAGGTGGGGTTGGGCCACTTGGGCATGTAGCCGCCCTGTTCATACATCTGCGTTAAGGCGTTTACCATGCCTGCCACATGCTCGGGTGCAGTAAGAATAAGCAGGGGATGCTGCGCACGGTAGGTGTCCCAAAGCGAGTAATCGTTGTAGCTGATGCCGCTATGAATGGTATCGTCAAAGGCGCTGTAGTAGCGCCCGTATTCACTGAACTGTCGCGGAAATAAAAGAGTATGATACATTGCTGAATAAAATATCTTCTGCTGCTTTTTTGTTCCGCCCTCTATTTCAATGCGGCTTAAATAGGTATTCCATTGTTGCGCGGTTTCGTCTTTTACCTGCTCAAAGGTTTTGCCTGCTGCTTCACGTTGCAGATTATCACGCGCCTGATCTGTGCTGATGAAAGAAGTGGCAATTTTTACTTCCACTGCTTTTGTTCCTTTGGCAAACGAAACCCATGCACCGCAGGCATTGGCAAACTGCTCGGTGGTGTTGGAATAGAGTGTATCACTTTTCCAGGTGCCGGTGGAAGTAAATGCTTCACTGAACTGAATAACAAAGTACCCTTTAAAGTTAGGCAGGGGAGGACCCAATTCAGAAGAATGTCTATCACTGTTCCAGCCAATGATTTCGCGGTTAGCGCTGTCAATTTTAATATAGCCATTGAAATCGGGAAGCTGACTGGCCTCTATCAATACCGATGGTTCAGCATTTTTCGGGAAATGATAAAGCATTACCCCGCAGCGTTCGGTGGCGGTCATTTCCACGCGTATCTTTTTTGCTTTTGCGGTGCTCATTTTTACGGCATAGTAGTGCGGACCAGCTGTTTCGCTGCTATGCGAAAAGCGGTTGCGCTTTTCCATTAAGGTGTTATTTATGTTGCCGGTTACGGGCTTTAGTGTTACGTAACCGTAATCGCCCATCCACATGGCGGGCTTGTGTGAGGCGCGGAAGCCGCGCAGCTTACGATCTAAATACTGGTAGTTGGGTATGCGTATGCGGCTGTTGCGGGTGCAGGCTGTCCAGTGCGTCATGCCAAAGGGGGGCGTTACAAAAGGCGTGGTGCGCCCGTAAAGAAAAAGGCCCTTGGTACCGATAAGGGTGTTTACATGGTTAACCAAACCCGTTTGTGCAAACACCGCAATACCTGCAAGGAAGAGCAGTAGGGTAGTGGTGAGCTTTTTCATTAGGCTGTGCATTTGTTTGGAGGTGCAATTTACAACTTGGGTTGTAATAAAGAGAACGGAGAAAATGTTGTAAGTTTGTGTATGCGGAAAATGTTGGTGATGGATTTAATATAGTAGTGGAAATTTTAAAAATGAAAAAGCTAATACTATCTATTACTCTTTACCTTTTTGCTTTTTCAGTCTATGCGCAATCTTGGGATTCTGTTGGAACAGGAATAAATAATTTAGTATTGGCATTAGCTAGCTATAATGGTAGCCTTTATGCAGGTGGTCAATTTTATTTAGCTGGTGAAGATACAGCCAATAATATTGCAGAATGGAATGGAACATCATGGTCTGCTTTAAGCACAGGAACAGGTAATGGCGGTTATGTCTCTTCATTAACAGTTTACAACGGAGATATGTATGTAGGAGGAGGCTTTTATCTTGCGGGTGGTGTTTCAGTCGATAACATAGCAAAATGGAATGGAACAAATTTTTCTAGTATAGGCGGTTTAAGCAGTATTGTAAGAGCACTAGCTGTTCATAATGGCTCATTGTATGTTGGTGGCTCCTTTGGTTTAGCAGGAGGTAATAGTGCAAGTCGAGTGGCAAAATGGGATGGAACAACCTGGTCTGCCTTGGGTTCAGGGATATATTCTGGTAACCTTAGCACTGTTCATTCATTAGCATCATATAATGATGAGTTATATGCTAGCGGTTATTTTGCTACTGCCGGTGGAGCGCCTGCTAACAATATTGCAAAATGGAACGGAACAAGTTGGTCAGTTGTAGGTACGGGTTTAAATAGTCCAGCATTTGCATTGTGCGTTTATAATGGCGAACTTTATGCGGGTGGCAATTTTACTACAGCTGGCGATAATCCGGCAAACTATATAGCAAAATGGGATGGTATAAGTTGGTCTCCTGTGGGAAGTGGAATGAATAATTCTATTAGCAAACTATGTATATTTAATAATGAACTTTATGCGGGTGGTGGTTTTACCGTTGCAGGTGGTATTTCAGCTAATAATATTGCCAAATGGGATGGGACAAATTGGTCGGCAATAGGTGGCGGTATGGATTCTACAGTTGGTGCATTAGGCATTCATGATTCAGCACTTTATGCAGGAGGTTTATTTACCCATGCAGGCGATAATCCTGCAAATCATATTGCCAAATGGAATCCTTTAGGAATAGGTATATTGGAAAGCGTTAATGAAAATGAAGTAGGTATCTATCCCAACCCCGCCACCACCGAAATAACCATCACCGGTTATACCACTGCTTACCTAAAACTTTGCAACACCCTTGGTCAAACAGTAGCAGAAGCAAACAAAAGCAATAAACTGTATGTAGGTAATTTACCACAAGGTTTATATGTGCTGCAAGTGTTTGATGAAAAGGGGGAGGTGGTAAAAACGGAGAAGGTAATAGTGGGTAAATAAATCTTACAGTATTTGGTAATTCTTTGCGCACTTTGCGTTTTCTTTTCTTTGCGCCCTTTGCGGTAAAAAAAATAACAGTAGCGGTAAAAAATCCAACAGCCTTTAACCGCAAAGTACGCAAAGTAGCAGCCCGCAAAGGGCGCAAAGAAATTCAGATACTACAAATACCTCACTTTCATCAAAACCTTCTGCTCCTGATTAGGGTTTGCGGTATTCCTTATCGTCTTTAAAACTCTGGTCGTCTTTGAATATTTTGATGTGTATTTGTCCGCTGGTGCTGCGCATACCTGCAATTTTTACTTCTATGTTTTGAGCATTCAGGGTTGTAAAACTCATTAACAGTAGGAGTAAAAGAAATGAGGTAGGGCGGGGTTTCATTGGTTGGTAGCTAATTGTATGAAGAGTAAAAGTAATGATGTTTTCTGCACAGGTAATTACGGATGTAGAAAAAGTAATTACTCGTTCAGGATTTGTAATTACCTGTGCATAAAAAGTAATTACTCGTTCAGGATTTGTAATTACCTGTGCATAAAAAGTAATTACCCGTTCAGGATTTGTAATTACCTGTGTATAAAAAGTAATTACCCGTTCAGGATTTTTAATTATCTGTCCAGAAAAAGTAATTACCTGTGCAGAATAGGTAATTACCCATGCAGGATTTACAATTACCTGTGCAGAAAAGGTAATTACCCGTGCAGGATTTGTAATTACCTGCGCAGAAAACGTAATTACCTGCGCAGGATTTATAATTATCAGTGCAGAAAAATCAATTGTTTGTGTCGATTCATAGCCAATTAGTTCTCAGATAAATGATAGTAATGACTAAATATCAAGAGAATACGCTATCAACCCGTTTCTTAGCTTTGGTTCTATGTAGGTGCCATAAACACACCCTGGGGTGTTCTTTGTAGACCGGTGTTTCGCTTATCAGGTCAAATTATACTTTTAATCTGCATAGCCATACCCTCTTTAACCCTCAGGGTTAAGGTAGGTTCCATTACGGGTTCTGATTCGCCAACGTAGTTAAAGTCGAAATGCTGAATTACTTTAGTGAGAATAATGTCTGCTTCCAATAAGGCAAAATTATTTCCGATACACATTCTGGGTCCTGCTGCAAAAGGGAAATAAGCAAACTTATCTATCTTTTTTACTTCTTCTGTTTCCCAGCGTTCGGGGTCAAATACATCCGGGTTTTTCCAGTAATCAGGGTTGCGATGAACTATGTAAGGTGATATAAGCACTGATGTGTCTTTCTTAATAAGATAGTCGCCCACCATGTTGTCCTCCGTTGCTCTGCGCCCTATTACCCAAACGGGCGGATACAATCGCATGGATTCATTCAGGCAAGCCTTAGTATATTTCAGTTGGTGTATATGCTGAAAAGTAAGCTCTCCATCACCCACT
>CAMAVO010000129.1 GCA_945861685.1 Chitinophaga pinensis
CAGAGTTCTCCGTTGTTCGCTTTCATGGCGATAAAGAAAGAGCGCATAATGTTTACAAAGGTTATCAGCCCTTAACAGCTGATGATATTGCAGATGCAATCTGGTATGCCGCTTCGCGCCCTGCGCATTTTTGTGTAAATGATATGGTGCTTACTCCGCTTGCGCAGGCTAACGCGTATGTGGTGAAGAAGGATTAAGTAATAATCCCAAAAAGGCACTAAGTTCACAAAGGTTTATTCTTTCTGTTCTCTGTGTCTTTGTGGGAAAGAACAATCAATACCCAAACACATCTTCCAGTGTCAGATATTTCACTTCACCGTATTTCTGCAAAGTTGGAATATCCAGTTTCTTCTTATCGCCCAGCACAAGAATGTTAAAATTTTTGCCTTTGAAATAATTGTTGTGAAACGCTTTCACTTCTTCCAGTTTCATCGGCTGAACTTTCTCGAAAATATCCTTGCGCAGGTCGTAATCCAATCCTAATCTGTTTGCACGCTCGTAACTGAATAACACACTTGATTTGGTAATGCGCTCAGTTCTTATTTTCTGGATTACCGCATTTTTGGCAGCATTAAAGAGGTGTTCAGACTCTGGCATTTCATTCAACAAATCATTCATGCCTTTCATAGCTTCAGGTAATTTATCAGCCTGTGTTCCTATGTATGCAAGTACATAATTTGCTTTTTCTTTTTTGCCGGGACTACGGAATGATGCAAACACCGAATATGCCAATGCTTTGGATTCGCGCATATCCTGAAAAACTACAGACGACATTCCGCCACCGAAATATTCATTAAACATAGAAGCTTGCGGCATAATGTTTTTATTGTAGTTCTCACTTTTTGAAAGCATCAAGACTTCCGCCTGTTGCATATCGTAATTAACAACATATACTTGTGTCTTCTCAACTCCGAGTTCTGCGAACGGAGCTTCAGCAGGAACAGGTTTCAGTGCTTCAGGTGTTTTATGTAATTTGTTCAGTTGCTCTGCAAGTTTATCTGAATCCTCTGAGCCATAATATAACACGCGGTGCTCATAAGAAGTAAGTTCTTTAATCAGTTGAACAGCTTCTTCAGGTTTCAATTCCTGTAATTCCTTTGCAGAAAGAATATTCGTGAAAGGCGATTTACTTCCATGAACCCCATAGCTATACATCGCGCTCCAGAGTATCTCATCTTTTGAAAGTTTTGCATCAGCTCGTCTTTTCAGAATGTCTGCACTTAGGTTTGTCAATGCTTCGGGATTAGGTTGTGCATCGGCAAGCAACTCTTCAAATAACGCAAGCCCTTTTTCAAAATTTTCAGTGAGACCGCTCAGGCTAACCCAAACCTGATCGTCTGAGTTGTAAACATCAAAAGAGCAACCGAGTTTATACAACTCTTGTTTTACCTCTGCGGGCTTTAGTTTTGAAGTTCCAAGGAAAGGAAGATACTGAATGGCGACTGACAATTTCTTGTTGTTATTGCTGCCCATGTCAAGAATATAATAGAGATTGAAAGTCTTATTCTCATCATTCTTTTTGTAAAGCATCGGAATGTTGTGATTGAGATTTACTGTTTTTATATCCTCTTTATAATTCACAAAAACAGGCTCAATATCAGGAACGGTTTGGTCCAGAATATTTTTCACAAACTCACTTTGCGATTCGCGGTTTACTTCAACCGGAGTGATTAAAGGCTTCTCAACTTTTTGCTGATTTTTGTCTTCGCCCGTGCGTTTGTAAACCACTACATAATTGTTTTTGTAGTGTGCGTTAGCGAAATCAACTAGTTCTTTCTTCGTGATTTTTGCTAGTTTTTCAGTGCGTGCAATGTAATCCTTCCATGGAACTCCCAATACAAATGATTCAACAAATTTATCTGCACGGCTTCTGTTACTTTCATAAGATTTCAGCTCCTGTAATTTCATGTCGTTAATTACTGCTTCCAGCAACCAGTCAGGGAAATCACCTTTTTTAATCAACTCTAATTGCGAGAGCAAAAGTTCTTTTGCTTCTTCCAGAGTTTGACCCTGTTTTACTTCAGCACCCATAATATGTGCTGAGTAATCTTTCATAATAAGAGGATAGGTCCAGCCTTCCAGTACTTTTTGTTGCTGATTAAGATTAAGGTCAATTAATCCGGCTCTTGAATTGTAAAGCAATTTGTCAATAATAGTAATCATTTCTGCATCGTGAGAATTGAAACCGCCAAAGCGGAAACCCAAAGCCATCACCGCTGCATCAGGACCAATTACTTCTTTTACGATCGGTTCTTTTATTTCATCTTCAACCGCTACAACAAATTCCTGTTTTGGTTTTTGCTGATAAGAGCCAAACATGTTTTTAATCCATACAATTGCTGAATCAGGATTGAAATCTCCCGACAAACAAATTGCCATATTATTTGGAATATAATTATTGTCAAAGTATTTTTTTATTTCAGTCAGTGAAGGGTTTTTCAAATGCTCAACTGTTCCTATTGTAGTTTGTGTTCCGTAAGTGTGTTTCTGGAAAAGTCCTTCCAGCATGGCATCCCACAGCTTGCTGTCATCACTGTCTAACGAAATATTTTTCTCTTCATATACAGCTTCCAATTCAGTATGGAATAAACGCATTACCGGTTTGCGGAATCTTTCGGATTCAATTTCTAACCATTTTTTCATTTGGTTGGAAGGAATATCATTTACATAAACCGTTTGTTCAACCCATGTGTAAGCGTTTGTTCCTTTTGCGCCAATAGCAGACATCAGTTTGTCGTACTCATTGGCAATAGCGAATTGTGCAGCAACACCAGAAACACTATCAATAATGTGATATAATTTCTTGCGTTGCTCGGTGTCGGTTGTTTTGCGGTAAACTTCAAACAGACTGTCAATTGCGTTTACCAAAGGCTCTTCTTTCGCAAAATCTTTTGTCCCGAATTTGTCTGTGCCTTTGAACAACATGTGTTCAAGGTAGTGTGCCAAGCCTGTTGCATCATGCGGGTCGTTTTTACTTCCCGCACCAACTGCTATATAAGTCTGAATGCGTGGTGCATCCTTGTAAACCGACATATACACTTTTAGTCCGTTATCAAGGCTGTAAATACGTGTGTTCAGTGGGTCGTTGGCAACACTTTCATATTCTGCAGTGGGCTTTTTATCATTGCAGGTGCATGACGTTAAAACCAAAGAAATAATAGTAAAGCTTAAGAAAATTAATTTGAATTGTTTCATTTTGTTGTTGTGTTTAATTATCAGTCTATTTCTAAATCCAGTTGTTGGCGAAGCTTGTTAATGCTCGGATTTTTCTCCGCCATGTGCATAAATTTTTCGCGTTGGGTGTAAAGCTTTTTTATGTCGACAACGAAATTAATTTTGGTTTTCAGTTGTATTTCGGTGTTCAAAAGTTTTTTGCGCAGAAGTTCAAGAAAATCAAGTTTTTCAACATCTAATGCTTTTTCAGCAGCCTCATTATCAATTTCCAATTCAATTAGAAAATTTTCTTTCAAAACCGGGTTGCTTTTTGTCAAAGCGGTATGAGCAAAACTGCTTAATTTATTTTGTTGCTGAAGTTGTTGAACTGATTTTGTCCAGGCAACTTCTAACTCTTCTTGCGAGAAATTTTTCTGCGCTGCTTTTCGCTCTGCAATTACAGTTTCTGATTCAGCCTCGGTTATTTTTTGTTCCTGTTTTGGAGCTGAAGCTGCGTTAATAGAGGTTGTTCCCGATATAATTCGTTTGGTGTAAATCTGTGCTGCGGGTTCTATTGTAACAGGTGTTTCGACAGCAACAGGTTCTGATTTCTCAATAGTTGAAGCAACAGCTGGCGTTATTTCTATAGGTTTTACAGTTGCAGAAACAGTCCCCGGACTATTAATTAAGTTTTTTTTTTCAGGTTCGCCTTGTTGCGGGCTTCCTGTAAGTGAGCAGATTTGCATCAATGCAAGTTCTACCTGCAGTCGCTGGTTCTTGCTCGTCTTATAATTTATGTCGCAGCGGTTGGTGATGTTAATGGCGCGCAGCAGCGTTTCCATGCTGTATCGCTGCGACTGATCCATGTATTTGTCTTTGATGTTTTGTCCTACTTCCAGCAATTGTATCGTTGAAATATCCTTGCACACCAGCAGATTTCTGAAGTGCGAACCCAAGCCGTTGATGAAATTATGTCCGTCAAAACCGTTGTCTAATATTTCATTAAAAATCACCAATGCTTCAGGAATATTGCTATCCAGTGAAGCAGCTGAAATTTTGAAATAATAATCGTAATCAAGAATATTCAGGTTTTCAATTACTGCTTTGTAAGTAAGTTTATTTCCTGCAAAACTTACAATCTGGTCGAACATGGATAATGCATCACGCATAGCACCATCAGCCTTCTGTGCAATAATATGAAGCGCATCGTGCTCTGCTTCTATGTTCTCACTTTTTGCAACATAAAGAAGATGTTCTACCATATCTTCAATCTGTATGCGCTTGAAATCAAAAATCTGGCAGCGAGAAAGAATAGTCGGAATTATTTTGTGTCTTTCTGTTGTTGCAAGAATAAAAATCGCGTGTTTAGGCGGCTCTTCCAGCGTTTTCAGAAAAGCGTTGAAAGCTGCTGTGCTCAGCATGTGAACCTCGTCAATGATATAGATGCTGTATTTTCCAACCTGAGGAGCAAATCGAACTTGATCTACAAGGTTGCGGATATCATCAACAGAATTGTTGGAAGCCGCATCCAGCTCATGAATGTTGAATGATGCATTTTCGTTAAACGAAACACATGATTCACATTGGTCACAAGCTTCAGTGTTTTCGGTAATATTGAAACAGTTAATTGTTTTTTCAAGAATACGGGCACAGGTTGTTTTGCCCACTCCGCGCGGACCACAGAACAAAAATGCCTGTGCAAGATGATTATTCTTTATCGCATTTTTCAGCGTAGAGGTAATCGCTTTTTGTCCAACCACCGTGTTAAAAGTGGATGGACGATATTTACGTGCTGATACTACAAATTCACTCATTTTTTCCGAATGGGACGACAAATATAAAATTTAAAAATACCTGTAAGTAAAATTTAAGATTTGTTGTGATTCATAAAATTACAACATTCTTATTTTCATACTTTAGCGCCTCAAATTTTTAAAGGAATATGAAAGTTGTAAAATTCGGTGGAACATCGGTAGGCTCAGCGGAGCGCATGTTCTCGGTTGCAAAGTTGATTAAGAGCAGTGAACCGCGCATTGTAGTGTTGTCTGCAGTTTCGGGAACTACCAATAGTTTGGTTGAAATCAGTTCCGCTCTTTACAAAGGTGATAAAGACGGAGCGAACAAACTTATTGATGCTTTGCACAATAAATACAAAGTATTGGTAAAAGAATTGCTCAAAACCGCTGATGGCATCAAGAAAGGAAACGAACTTATTGATGAGCATTTTGAATACATCCGCAATTTCACGAAAGACCTTTTCACTATTCACGAAGAGAAGGCGATTTTAGCGCAAGGCGAGTTGATTTCAACTGCGTTGTTTCATTATTACCTGGAAGAAAACGGTGAAAAATCAGTGTTGCTTCCAGCGCTTAATTTCATGCGGACTGATGAGGAGGGTGAGCCTGATTTGAATTATATTTCAGATAATCTGAAAAGAGAATTGAAGAATTATCCGAATGATAAATTATTTATCACGCAAGGCTATATCTGCCGCAATGCTTTTGGCGAAATTGATAACCTGAAACGTGGTGGAAGCGACTACACTGCTTCGCTTGTTGGAGCAGCGATTGAAGCAGAAGAGATACAGATCTGGACTGACATAGACGGCATGCATAACAACGATCCGCGTATCGTGAAAAAAACTTTTCCGATTGAAGAGCTTTCCTTTGATGAAGCTGCTGAGTTGGCTTACTTCGGAGCAAAAATTTTGCACCCTTCCAGTGTATTGCCAGCGCGTTTGAAAAACATTCCCGTGCGTTTATTGAACACCATGCAACCCGAAGCAAAAGGAACCTTGATTTCTCAGAAATCTTCAGGAGGTAATATAAAAGCAGTTGCTGCCAAAGACGGAATTTATGCGATCAAGATCCGCTCAGGGCGAATGCTCATGGCTTATGGTTTTCTGCGTTCTGTTTTTGAAATTTTTGAACGATACAAAACGCCTATTGATATGATAACTACTTCGGAAGTTGCAGTTTCATTGACCATTGATGAGCCTAAAAACTTGGAAGCAATTGTTGCTGAGTTAAAAAGTTTTGCAACGGTTGAAGTGGATAAAGACCAAAGCATTGTTTGTGTGGTAGGCGATTTTCTGGGTGAACATAAAGGTTATGCCGTGAAAATATTTGAAGCATTGAGAAACATTCCTATTCGCATGATTTCTTATGGTGGTAGCCCGAACAATGTTTCTGTTTTGGTTGAAACCAAATATAAAAACGAAGCATTAACTGCCTTGAATGACGGACTTTTTAACAGCGGAAACAAATGATGAAATTTCCTCTGAATAAATTCTCAAACCTCGCAACGCCTTTCTATTACTACGATTTGTCGTTGCTGGAAGCAAATCTTGTTGCCCTTAAACAAGCTGTCAATCCTGAGTATGTCGTGCATTATGCTTTAAAAGCAAATGCCAATAATCGCATTCTTGATGTCATCAAAAACAATGGAATTGGTGCAGACTGTGTAAGTGGTAACGAAGTTAAAAAAGCTGTTTTAGTAGGTTTTAAATCTTCTGAAATTGCATTTGCCGGAGTTGGTAAATCAGACGAAGAAATTCTGGTTGCACTTCAGAACGATATTTTCTGTTTCAATTCCGAATCGGGTGAAGAGATAAAAGTCATTAATGATCTGGCTGCAAAATCAGGCAAGACAGCACGCATTGCATTGCGTATCAATCCAAATGTTCATGCAAATACGCACAAATACATCACTACAGGTTTGGAAGAAAACAAATTCGGAATTAATTTGTGGGAACTAGATTCGGTGATGGAATTACTGAAGACCTGCAATAACATAAAACTGCTTGGAATCCATTTTCACATCGGTTCTCAGATTAATGATTTGAGCAATTTCAAAAATCTTTGCACCAAGGTAAACGAGATACAGCATTGGTTTGAAGAACGCAACTACAAATTGGAACATATCAATGTAGGTGGTGGGTTAGGTGTTGACTATCATCACCCTGATGAAAATTCTGTTCCCGATTATAAAGGCTATTTTCAGGTGTTCGAAAAATTTCTTGAACTGCGTAAAGGACAACAGTTGCATTTTGAATTAGGTCGTGCCATTGTTGCCCAATGCGGCAGCCTGATTTCAAAAGTGCTGTATGTAAAGAAAGGTGTGAACACTAGCTTCGTAATTCTTGATGCAGGTATGACTGAATTGATTCGCCCGGCATTATATCAGAGCTATCATAAGATTGAAAATATCTCACATCTCACATCTGATATCTCACATCTAAAATACGATGTTGTCGGTCCCATCTGCGAATCCTCGGATTGTTTTGGCAAAGCGGTAATGCTTCCTGAAACAATGCGAGGAGATTTATTTGCCATTCGCACAACCGGAGCTTACGGAGAAGTAATGGCTTCAAATTATAATCTCAGAGAGAAAGCGAAAGCGATTTATTCTGACGAATTGAAATAATATGCTTGCAGAAATAATCACCATCGGAGACGAAATCCTTATCGGGCAAATAGTTGATACTAACTCTGCCTGGATGGGTGAGCAGTTGAATTTGGTTGGAATAAAAGTTCATCAGATTACCTCTGTTTCTGATAATGCCGAACACATTGTAAAAGCATTGGATGAAGCACAAAGTCGTGCTGATATTATTCTTATCACAGGAGGACTTGGTCCAACAAAAGATGACATTACCAAGCATACGCTTGTAAAGTATTTCAATACCTCATTACGTTTTGATGAGGAAGTTCATCAGCATGTGAAATCATTGTTTGCACGATTTGGAAGAGAGGTAACAGGTGTAAATCTGAAACAGGCAGAGGTTCCCGAAATCTGCACCGTTATTCATAACGCTAACGGCACAGCACCGGGAATGTGGTTTGAGCAAAACGAAAAAGTATTTGTTTCCATGCCCGGTGTGCCTTATGAAATGAAGAAGATGATGGGTGCTGAAATTCTACCGCGCCTCAAAAAGAAATATAGTCTTCCAACTATTGTTCACCGCACAATTCTAACGCAGGGAGTTGGCGAATCATTCCTTTCCGAAATTATTGCAGAATGGGAAACCAGTCTTGAAGCAGAGAAAATTAAACTGGCTTATCTTCCTTCTCCCGGAATGGTGCGGCTGCGTCTTTCCGCTTCAGGGAATGATGAAATAGCTCTGCGAAAATCCGTAGAAGATAAGGTTGAAGAACTGAATAAACTTATTCCTCAGCACATTTACGGCTATGAGAAAGATACGCTTGAACAAATTGTAGGTAGGTTGTTAAAAGAAAAGAAGCAAACTCTTTCTTTGGCCGAAAGCTGTTCCGGTGGCTTGATTGCTCACCTTGTTACTTCTGTTCCCGGTTCATCGGGTTACTTTATGGGTGGTGTTGTTTCTTATTCGTATGAAAGCAAAACAAAAATGCTGGGAGTAACAACAGAAACATTGGAAAAGTTTGGTGCGGTTAGCGAAGAAGTGGTTACACAAATGGCCGAGGGCGCAAGAAGAGAATTCAAAACCGACTGGGCTGTTTCTGCTTCCGGCATTGCCGGTCCTGATGGCGGTATGGAGGGCAAACCTGTTGGTACAGTCTGGATTGCAGTTGCCGGCCCCAACGGAGTGAAAGCAAAGAAATTTCAATTTGGTGGCGACCGCGAACGCAATATTGCTGTTACCGCAATCACTGCTCTCAATATGTTGCGCAAGCAGTTGTTGGCTGTTGAATAAAAAGTCTTCGACAGGCTCAGACTGACAAAAATCTGGTCACACTGAGCTTGTCGAAGTGTTTCAAATTTCCAACATCAAACTTCTATCTTTGCCACCCATGTCATCCGAAAAACTCTTCT
The DNA here is from genome assembly GCA_945861685.1 of Chitinophaga pinensis. Taxonomy (GTDB): domain Bacteria; phylum Bacteroidota; class Bacteroidia; order SXHM01; family SXHM01; genus SXHM01. The sequence continues at coordinate 8,947 of CAMAVO010000129.1, forward strand.
CTGATTTTCCGCCCCATACACGAGCGCAATGGGAAGAGCGTATTTTAAAAGAACT
>CAMAVO010000130.1 GCA_945861685.1 Chitinophaga pinensis
GTATTCAGTGTTGGTTCAGGGGCCAAGTGGACAACAGGTTGTAAATCCTGATTTCAGCGGAGGCGATACCGGTTTTTCTTCGGGGTATACGTATGGTGCAACAACACCAACTTCAGGTTTATATACTGTTACTAATGATGCTTCATTGGCTGATCCTTCTTTCTCAGGATTAGGTCATGGTGGCAGTGGTGATTTCATGGTTGTGAATGCCAACATGACTTACGGAACAGATGTTTGGTGTCAGACTTTTGATGTTGCTCCTAATAATGATTATTATTTCTCGGCATGGTTGAGCACACTTGTTCTTGACGACCCTGCGTTGTTACAATTAACTGTTAACGGAACACCGGTTGGTACACCATTTACTTCGCCACCTTTTGGTGTAGCAACATGGAGCGAGTTCTGGTATATCTGGAACTCAGGTAACAATACATCCATCACGCTTTGTATTGAAAATATTACTACCACAACCGGACCTACAGCACTTGGGTTGGACGATATTACTTTCGCGCCTTTCTGCGAAAACACAGCGCAGGTAACGGTTACAGTTAACCCTCTTCCAATTGTAAATGCCGGAGCAGATGTCTCCATTTGCATCGGTGAGGATGCACAGTTGCAGGCAAGCGGTGGCGATATTTACAGCTGGACACCTGCTGCAACATTGAGCGATGACAGCATTGCTAATCCTGTTGCAACGCCTGTAGTTACTACCACTTACAATGTACATGTTGTAACTACTGCAGGTTGCGAAGGTGATGGTGATGTGGTGGTAACTGTAAATCCGTTACCAACTGCTTTTGCAGGCGTTGATGCAGAATTCTGCGCAGGTAATTCTGTTCAACTTAATGCTACTGGCGGAACTACTTATTCATGGTCGCCTTCAACAGGCTTGAGTGCTGATGATATTGCTAACCCGGTTGCCAATCCAACTCAAACTACAACGTATACTTTAACTGTTGGCGATCAGAACCAATGTTCTGATACCGATCAGTTAACAATAACCGTTAATCCTTTGCCGGTGGCAGATGCAGGAGCTGATGTTCCGCTTTGTCTGGGCGATACCGTTCAATTCAATGCAACAGGCGGGGTTTCTTATGTATGGGATCCGGGAACAGGTTTGAGCAATACTAATATTGCTAATCCGTTGGCTTTTCCGTTGCAACCGATTACTTATACCGTTACTGTAACGGATGCAAATGGTTGTGTGGATACAGATGCACTTGACATCAGCATTTTTTCTATTACAGCTGCGCCAAATCAGGCAATTTGTAATGGTGATAGTTTGCAGTTATCAGTTTCAGGGGGAACAAGTTTTGTGTGGACACCTGTTGACGGATTAAGTGACCCGACTATCGGAAATCCATTGGCTTCACCGGAGGTAACTACCACGTATACCGTTGTTGCAAGTGATGCAAACGGTTGCGAAGCAGCAGCAGAATTAACGGTGGAGGTATTGGCAGCACCAACTGCCGGTTTCACTGCGCATTATATTCCTTCGTGCGAAGGAATTGTTGGACAATTTACTAATAGCAGCGATGGCGCGGAAAGTTTCCTGTGGATTTTTGCAAACGGTGATACCTCAACTCTTGAAAATCCTGAACAGAATTTCAATGTTGGTCCGGGAACTATTGTAACACTTGTGGTTTACAACGGTGAAGGTTGTGTGGATACTGCTTTTGTTGATTTCAGCGGAACCAATTATTCCAACATTGAATTTGATTTGCTTGTGCCGAATATCATTACTCCGAATTTTGATGGTTTGAATGATTGTTTCCAACCCGGTTTTGAAGGTGAGTTCAACGAATGTTTTACCTTGAAAATATTTAACCGTTGGGGTGCTTTAATCTTTGAATCAATTGCACAAGGTGATTGTTGGGACGGAAGAACGAAAGCAGGAAACCTGGTTGACTCGGGAACTTATTTCTACTTACTGGATATTAACGGAATTGAGAAAGCCGGGTTTATGACGGTGGCACACGATTAACAGAAATTGATTGCAATAAAAAAGTCCCGCAATACTGCGGGACTTTTTTGTTTTAGAGTTTTTCTTTCAAATATTCCCCCACCTTTTCACTAATCAACTGATGTCCTGTATTCAGCAATACAAATACATCTTTATTGTTTAGCTTTTCAATAAAACGCTCACCGTATTTAGGGTGAATAACACGGTCGTGCTTACCAAAAACAAGCAGAAAGTGGAAGGTGTTTTTATTAATCAGCGTAGCAATTTTAACTAAATCAGGATTGATGTTCTGGTAAGTAATCCAGACTTTGTAAATCTTTTCACGCAGTTCTTTGGTGCGTATCTGCGAATACAGGAAATTGTAAATCTTCGGGTCAAGTATCTTCATGTTCTTTAACAGCAGCGCTGTCTTAGAAACAGGCGCAGGATTTTTTATAAAACCACGGAAGAGAAATCTTCCCGGTGAGGTAACGGTTGAGAAACGGTAAAGCGGGTTTACTTTCAACCCGTCAGGCGAAAGCAGGATTACGTTGTTCAGCCATTCATGAAAAAGCGCAATCAGTTTCAACACAATTTTTCCGCCAAGGCTAAAACCCATCAATGAGAATTTTTCAATGCTGTGTTGTTGGGTGAACGTATTAATTAATTCTTTAAGGTCATTTTCAGTTATCGGTTCACCCGTGTGTTCACTGTTTCCATGATGCAAAACATCAAACGCATAAATGGTGAATTTATCGCCTAGATATTTCTCAAACACTTGGAACTCCTTGCCGCCTTGCCCGAAACCATGAAAGGCTAAAAGCGGTTCCGCTCCTATGCCGAAGGTGTAATAAGTATGTTTTGATTTGGCTGTTTGTATATGGTTTTCTTTCATTTTTCGTCATGCTGAACTTGTTTCAGCATCTTTGTTTGTGAGACCCTGAAATAAGTTAAGGGTGACGGGTTCAATAGTATGGAAAATGTGTTGACAAATTAAACGCTTCTTTCATCCAAATTCCCCTAAATTCGCAAAGTTTTTTTGGTTCATGTGTCTCATGTCTAACATCTCAAATCTCATATCTGAATAATGCCCAAAGATAATTCAATAAAATCCGTTCTCATCATAGGCAGTGGACCAATCGTAATCGGACAGGCTTGCGAATTTGATTATGCCGGTTCGCAGGCTGCGCGTTCGTTGAAGGAAGAAGGAATTGAAGTTTCGCTTATCAATTCCAATCCGGCAACTATTATGACCGACAAGGTAACTGCTGAGCATGTTTATCTGTTGCCGCTTACGCCTGCTTCCATTAAACAAATTCTGGAAGAGCGAAAAATTGATGCGGTACTTCCTACCATGGGCGGACAAACGGCCTTGAATCTTGCCATCCGTTGCGAAGAAATGGGTCTTTGGAAAAAGTATGGCGTTAAAATGATTGGCGTAGATATTCAGGCTATTGAAACCACTGAAAACCGTGAAGCTTTTCGTCAACTGATGGAAAAAATAGGAGTGGGTTGTGCCCCTTCAAAAATTGCCAACTCATTTCTGGAAGGGAAAGAGATAGCACAATGGATAGGATTTCCATTAGTTATCCGACCTTCTTATACCCTTGGTGGAACAGGCGCTTCTTTTGTTCACACCCGCGAAGAATTTGATGCAGCGTTAACACGCGGTTTGCATGCTTCACCAACACACGAAGTATTGATTGATAAAGCCGTTCTTGGCTGGAAAGAATACGAGTTGGAATTGCTGCGCGATGCCAACGACAATGTGATTATCATTTGCTCCATCGAGAACTTTGACCCCATGGGAATTCATACAGGCGACTCAATTACGGTTGCACCTGCCATGACGTTGTCTGATGCAACTTATCAGCGTATGCGCGACATGGCAATCCTGATGATGCGTTCCATCGGAAATTTTGCGGGAGGTTGCAACGTGCAGTTTGCGGTTAGTCCCGATGAAGCGGAAGATATTATTGCGATTGAAATTAATCCCCGTGTGTCACGCTCTTCAGCGCTGGCTTCAAAAGCAACGGGTTATCCGATTGCAAAGATTGCCTCTAAACTGGCAATTGGTTATCACTTGGATGAATTGCAAAACCAAATTACCAAAAGCACTTCCGCATTTTTCGAACCTACATTGGATTATGTAATTGTGAAAATTCCGCGCTGGAACTTTGACAAGTTCAAAGGTTCTGACAGGCAACTGGGTTTGCAGATGAAATCGGTGGGAGAGGTGATGGCAATCGGAAGAAATTTTCAGGAAGCATTGCAAAAAGCTTGTCAATCTTTGGAGATAAAACGCAATGGGTTGGGAGCTGACGGAAAAGAATTGCGTAATCAGGAACAACTTGTTGAGAGTCTGAAACGACCAAGCTGGAATCGTTTGTTCCACATCAAAGATGCAATGCAAATGGGCATCCCGTTCAAATCCATTCAGGCACTTACCCGCATTGATCCCTGGTTTTTGCATCAGATTGAAGAATTGGTTTTCGTTGAAAAAGAAATTTCAAAATACACCATTGACACCATTCCTTTTGATTTGTTGAAAGAATCAAAGCAGAAAGGCTATGCCGACAGACAAATTGCACATTTGCTGCGTTGTCTTGAAAGTGAGGTTTTCAATAAACGCAACGACATGGGAATAAAGCGTGTTTACAAATTAGTTGACACTTGCGCTGCTGAGTTTGAAGCAAAAACACCTTATTACTATTCAACGTTTGAAGACGAAAACGAATCAATTGTTTCGGATAAAAAGAAAATTGTGGTGTTGGGTTCAGGACCGAACAGAATAGGGCAGGGGATAGAGTTTGATTATTCCTGTGTTCACGGGGTTCTGGCAGCAAAAGAATGTGGCTACGAAACCATCATGATTAACTGCAATCCTGAAACGGTTTCTACTGACTTTGATATTGCCGACAAACTTTATTTTGAACCTGTTTTCTGGGAACATATTTACGACATCATTCTGCATGAAAAGCCTGAAGGTGTTATTGTTCAGTTAGGCGGACAAACAGCTTTGAAATTGGCAGAGAAGCTGGAGCGTTACGGAATAAAAATCATAGGAACGGATTACAAATCATTGGATTTGGCTGAAGACCGCGGAAGTTTTTCAACCTTATTGAAAGAGAATAATATTCCGTATCCTAAATTTGGTGTTATTGAAGATGCAGAGAATGCAATTAAACTTTCACGTGAATTGGGCTTCCCCCTGTTGGTACGTCCATCCTACGTTTTGGGCGGACAAAGCATGAAGATTGTAATCAACGAGCAGGAATTGGAAGAGCACGTTGTTAATTTGCTGAAAGATATTCCCGGAAATAAAGTTTTGTTAGACCATTTTCTTGAGAAAGCCATTGAAGCAGAATCAGATTCTATCTGCGATGGTAAAGATGTTTACATCATCGGAATCATGGAACACATTGAGCCTGCCGGTATTCACAGCGGTGATTCATTTGCGGTGCTTCCTGCTTTTGACCTTAGTCCGAATGTGATGAAGCAGATTGAAGACCACACCAGAAAAATTGCGGTGGCTTTAAAAACTGTTGGGCTTCTCAATATTCAATTCGCGATAAAAGATGAAGTGGTATATGTGATTGAAGCAAACCCACGCGCTTCGCGCACGGTTCCTTTCATTGCAAAAGCATATGACGAGCCGTATGTGAACTATGCTACAAAAGTGATGCTGAGAGAAAAGAAAGTGAAAGACTTTACCTTTAATCCGATACTAAAGGGTTATGCCATAAAAATTCCGGTGTTCTCGTTTGATAAGTTTCCGAATGTGAATAAAGAGCTTGGACCTGAAATGAAATCAACAGGCGAGGCCATTCAGTTTATTGATGATTTGCACGATGAGTTTTTTCAGAAAATTTATTCTGAACGGAATCTTTACCTCAGTCGCTAAAATTTCAAGATGATAAGACTCGTTCTTGTTCTTGTTTTAATTTATGCCGTTTACAACTTTGTATTTAAAGTCATAGTTCCTCTTGCTGCACGTTCGTTTGTAAACAAAGCACAGCAAGACATGCAGGAACGCATGCGTCAGATGCAGGATCAGCAGCGAAAACCTGAAGGCGAAATAAATATTTCAAAGAAAGGTAAAGCGAATGATGGTGAGTATGTGGATTATGAAGAAGTGAAATAAAACCAGAAAAATGAAAAATATCAATTTCAAGTCCTTGCTTCCGCACCTGATTGCTGTGGTTGCTTTTATTGTGGTAACGTTAGCTTATCTGCATCCGCTGCTCGAAGGCAAAGTGGTTTATCAGGGTGATATTACCAACTTCACCGGGATGTCTAAAGAGCTGAAAGATTTTCGTGAAAAGACTGGTGAAGAAGCTTTGTGGACCAATTCTATGTTTGGTGGAATGCCTGCGTATCAGATTTCGGTTTTGTATCCTAATAATCTGGTGAAATATGTGGATAGTGCTTTGGAATTGGGCTTACCGCGTCCCGCCAATTATCTTTTCCTTTTGATGCTTGGTTTTTATTTTCTGCTCATTATGCTGAATGTGGATTGGCGACTCGCCATTGCAGGAGCATTTGCTTTTGCGCTCGCTTCGTATTCCGTTATAATTATTGAGGCAGGACATAACTCAAAAGTTCATGCCATGGCATATATGGCTCCTGTGGTTGGCTCTATTTTACTAGCTTATCGCGGAAGGATATTGTTGGGTGCTGCACTTACGGCCTTGTTTCTTGCTTTGCAGATTTCTACCAATCACCTGCAGATTACCTATTATTTGCTGCTTACAGTTTTGTTGTTGGGCGCGGTGAAATTGGTTTATGCTGTGATAGAAAAAACACTTCCCGCTTTTTTGAAAGCAACAGGTGTGCTGGTGATTGCCGCTGTAATTGCCCTTCTTCCTAACATCACCAACTTATGGGCAACCTATGAATACGGTCAATATACCATGCGCGGAAAATCGGATTTGAGTTCAGATTTGGCAGCGGGTAAAGAAGGGCTTTCGCAGAAATATGCAACGGACTGGAGTTATGGAATTGGCGAATCGATGACCTTGTTAATTCCAAATTTTAAAGGTGGTGGTTCTAACGGTGAGCTTGATACAAAATCAGAAACGTATCAGGCTTTGATTGATAATAAAATTCCGAAAAGCCAGGCTGTTGGAATTATCAAAAACCTTCCGCTTTATTGGGGCGACCAGCCTTTTACATCAGGTCCGGTTTACCTCGGAGCAATAATTTGTTTCCTGTTTATACTGGGATTATTTACCATAAAAGGAAATGACAAATGGTGGTTATTGGCTGCAGCTATTCTTTCCATCGTGCTTTCTTGGGGACGCAATTTTCCTGCGGTTACTGATTTTTTCTTCTCGTATTTCCCGGGCTATAATAAGTTTAGGGCGGTTTCCATGACCTTGGTAATTGCGCAGTTTGTCTTTCCGGTTATGGCTTTGCTTGCGTTGAAAAATGTTTTTTCGGGTGAAATTCCTGTAACAGAATTGAAAAAGAAACTGATTTATTCACTTTCAATAGTTGGTGGTATTTGTCTGTTGTATGTGCTGATGCCCGGAATGTTTTTCGACTTTACGGCAGCAGCTGATGAAAGGCTTAAAGGATCAGGTTATCCTGAGTGGCTGATTGACGCAATCCGTGACGACCGCAAAGGTTTATTAAGCAGTGATGCACTGCGTTCCCTTGTTTTTATTTTGCTTTCAGGTGCAATTCTTTGGTTGGTTATGTTGAATAAATTGAAGAAAGAAATTGCGATGGCATTGTTTGCAGTCTTGGTTCTTGCCGACATGCTGCCTGTTGATTTGCGCTACTTGAACAAAAGCAATTTTGTAAATAAAAATAAATCTGAAAAGCCTTTCACTGCAACATCTGCCGATAAAATTATCATGGAAGATAAAGACCCTGATTTTCGTGTTTTGAATTTAGCGGCTAACACATTTAACGATGCCAGCACCTCTTATTTTCACAAATCAATTGGTGGTTACCACGGTGCTAAACTGAAGCGTTATCAGGAATTGATTGACCAGCATATCAGCAAGAATAATATCAAGGTGTTGAACATGCTGAATACAAAATACGTGATTATGCCGGGTGAAGGCAATCAGCCGCCAATGCCGCAGCAAAACCCGGGTGCGCTGGGTAATGCGTGGTTTGTTTACGAAATAAATTGGGCTGCAAATCCGGATTCTGAAATTATAGCACTCAACAATTTTGAACCTAAATTCACCGCTGTTATTGATAAGCAATTTGAAAAGGATTTACAAGGTTTTACTTCGCAGGCAGATTCTACGGCACAAATAAAACTGACGGATTACAAACCCAACCACCTGTCCTATCAATCAAAAGCTGCTGCTGAACAACTGGCAGTTTTCTCTGAGATTTATTATGACAAAGGATGGAATGCTTATGTAGATGGGAAGCTGACACCTCACTTCCGTGCAAACTTTGTTTTGCGTGCTATTCGGGTTCCGGCAGGTGAGCATAAAGTGGAATTCAAATTTGAGCCTTCAACGTACTATACAGGTGAGAAGATTGCATTAGCGGGTTCAATATTATTATTTCTGATAGTTGGGGGTGCAGCTTTTGTTTCACTGAAAGATGGTGAATCAAAATAGAAAAACGGTTCTCATCATCACCTACTACTGGCCGCCCAGCGGTGGTGCAGGTGTTCAGCGTTGGTTGAAAACGGTGAAGTATTTGCGTGAGTATGGTTGGGAACCGATTGTTTACACGCCCGAAAATCCGGAAGCACCTGCAATTGATAATTCTTTACTGAAAGACATTCCCGAAGGAGTAAAGGTTTTGAAGCAACCTATATGGGAACCGTATTCTTTTTACAAGAAATTTCTTGGGTTGAAAAAGGATGAAAAAATAAACGCAGGTTTTCTCACTGAGAAAAAAAAGCCTGGCTTGGCAGAAAAAATTGCAGTATGGATTCGAGGCAACCTGTTTATTCCTGATGCGCGAAAATACTGGGTAAAGCCATCGGTTGAATATTTGGCTAAATACTTGCGTTCGCATCC
>CAMAVO010000131.1 GCA_945861685.1 Chitinophaga pinensis
TGGAGTAGAAGTAATTGTAGATATCAAAATACCAGGCGTTGGGAGCAAATGCATCTAAAGAAGCATCGTACAAAGCAGCCACCATTTCTGCTGCCACCTTCTCGCCTTTCTTTCCTTTTATCTTCAGCTTCCATTCTTCTTTTTCACCCGGTTGCAGCTTGTTACGGAAAGTCTCAAATTCAATATCTAACTCCTTGTTGGTGTAAGGAACTGTGATTAGCTGCGAGTGAATAAACACTTCATTGTTTTTGAAATAAGTAAGATGCACTGTGAAGTTTCCTCTGTGTTCTCCCTTCACAGGAATGGTAAGCAAACGTTGTTCGTTATTGAGTGTGATCCATTGTTTCTGTGAGATAAAACTTTTGTTGGCAACAGCATCAAACTGTTCCACTTCATACAATACTTTAACGTCTTTGTAAGAAGAACCAATCAGCATCTTCGCTTCTTCTCCCGGCTCTCCGGTTGTCTTCAGAGGAGCAAACCAATCAGCAGTCGTAGTTGGCATTGAAGTTTCTTTCTCCGAAAACAAGGTGAAATAATTCAGCGTTTTTACTTCTTCACCGTATTTATCTTTTGAAATGGTTTCTGCTAAATATAAGCCTTGTGCAAGTGACGAGAGCTTATTTGATTTGAACAGTTTGTCTTTCTCTGTATCGAAATTCAGTTTCAATACTTCTTTTTCACGTGCGAAATTCTCTCTGTCGTTTTCATCTTTATAAACCGCATCCGGGAAATCTACTTTAAACTGTTCTCTGGTGTAAATGAATAAATCAGGTGCTGCCCACTTGCGTTTGCGCAGAATATCATTCGGGGTTTTCAATTTGTAAATGGTGAGCGTTCCTTTGGCTGCTTCAAACTCTCCGGCAGGGTTGGTGGTGTAAATCGTGAAATCTTTTTTCGCTTCACGGTTAACGGTTTCAGGAATATCCAGCGAGAGGTTGAGCGCTGTATAGCCTATCGTTACAGATGTTTCAGAGCTGCGTGTTTCGCCAGTGATGTCCACTACATCGGCATAAATGGTGTAGGTGAACGAAGGTTTATATTCCTTTTTAATACTGCGGTCGGGGATGGCTTCAAACGAAATTTCAAACTCACCGTTTGCATCGGTGGTGGCAGTTCCGTTCAATATCTCCATGCTTTCAGTGGGTGGGAACCATCCGCTTTTACAATACCAGGGATAAGGAAAATATGCAGAGCGCACCACACGGTATTTTACTTCCGCACCGTCAATATTAGAGCCTGCATAGGCTTTTGCGCTTCCTTTTGCTTTTACTGTTTCGCTTAATTTAAATGTTCCTGAAAAAGGTTTGAACGTTACTTCAAACTTAGGGCGCTTGTATTCTTCTACTGAAACAGCATGTGAACCTGTTTCGTTTTGTATTGTCATGCTGCCGGTGAGCACTCCAACTGGGGCTGTAAATGTACCGCTGAAGGTGCCGTATTCATTGGTGGTTAAATCCAGTGAAGCTACCTTCTCATAGTTAACATCAAAAAGAGTAACTGTTGTTTTGGCATTTGTAACAATGTTTTGGTTGTTACCATCTTTTTCAATCAGGATACCTTTGAAGTAAATGGTTTGACCGGGACGGTAGATAGCACGGTCAGTGAAGAAGTGTGTGGCCTGCACCTTCTGCCTTTGCGGGTCACCGTAGTAATAGGAGTAAAACGAATTGTCGGTAAAGAGTTCATCACCGTTGTAATTCATCTGCACGATGTAATTCTCGCGTTCTAATTTTCCTTTCACTGTAAATTGTCCGTTGGCATCGCTTGTGTAAACACCGCTCTTACGCAGGTCGTATTCACGTGAGGTGTAGTTGTAGTATTCTTCCCATAACTGTGCTTTCACACCTTGCAAGGGTGTTCCCGAGCTGCGCGAAACCACTACAAAGCCACGGTTTCCTTTTTCTTCCTGGCGGCTGGAGAAGGCAATATCTGAAAACGATGTTATCGTGTAAGCCACTGCATTCCCGTCTGTAGAAAAGTCAGCGGAAGTAGATGCAAACACCACATACAATCCTGTTTTCATCGGGGGGAGTTTCAACTCTGCTGAGTGGGTGTTGAAGTCTCCTTCATCGGGTAACATAAAGTCAGTTTCACTGACTACTTTTGAAGTGCTGAACAGTTCTTTTATCTGCTCTTCACCGTAATATTTTCTGCGGAATTTTTTATATTTCTCATAGTCGAGTGTTGCAATGCGGAAATAAACCTTTGCATTCTTTTCGCCTGCTTTTGCAAGGTTGGCGTAATTGATTAACGCCAGAAAAGGTTGGTTGGGAAGGTTAACGCGTTCCACATTGAACGACATACTTTTTTGTGTGATGCTGGTGAGCAGGGTGCGGCAATTGCTTGCCCCGAAAGAAGAAGAGAAGCGGCTGATGGCCTCATTGCATTTATCAAACGCTGCTTTCTTTTTCCATTTCAGTTCATCGTCAGCACCTTTATTGTAGCTGCCGCCTTGTGTAAAAAAGTAGTTAGCTATCTCGTATGAAATTTCGGTGGAGACCGGGAAAGCGAGGTGTTGTTTTTCTGAGCGTTCAAGTGCGGCAAGAAAGAGGCTGTCCTTGTTTGCATCTATGGAATGGCTGCGCATAAAACGCAAACGTTTTAAATCTGCATCTACCAGGGCATCAGGGTTTTTATCTTCGCTGTGGAATTTTATAACATCGCACAGTAATAATACCGCACGATATTCTAAAGAGGTGCTGTCGGGGGTGGTAATGTTGAGTGCGGCAAAATCTTTCGGAGCAGAAAAATACTTCGCTCCTTCTATCTCATATTTAAAAGCAGGTTGGGTTAAACCTGTTTCTTCGTTCATGTAAAAATCAATGGCGCGGTGCGCAAGAAAATCATACACGGTAGGACGCAGCTCGCGTGCGTTGCGGCTTTCCATCAGCACGGCATCAAAGGTGGAGATGGGGAGTTCTTTCAGTTTATCTGCTTCTTCCAGACTTTTGCGGTAGTGAAAATCTACCTGTGTAACAATCTTTTTTAAATCCCAAGTGCTTAAATCTTCGGGCACAAAGTCAACCGTTTCGGTGCGGTCCATAAATATCCAGCGGTTTTGCTCGTAATAACTCCAATACGATTGTGCAAGAATGGAATGCAGCACAGACTTTACGGGATACTGCGCATCCTTCAGTTCGGCTTCCAGTTCAAGGATGCTTTTCTTCAGGGCATCTTCTTCGAGGTAGGAGCTGAACTTCATTTTATGTATCACGGCTTTGATGAACTGCGGGGCGTTGTTATTCTTTTTCGAGTCTTTGAAAATAACATCCACTACTTCCAGCGCAGATTTGGTAAGTCCTTTTCTGGTGAGGGAATCTATTTGCGCCCATTGCTTTTCGTAGTTCTCACCTTTTAAAAGATAAGGCGCGAGGGGTGAGGGACTGGGGACGAGGGAGGAGGAAATGGTTACCAGTGCAAGGAGAAGAATTGCAGGGAGGATGGAGTATTTTAAGGTTTTCATCGGGTAGGATTTTCGGTATTACATGACAAAGATGCGGAAAAGGGGAGGATTCCATAAAGTAGGTATATTTATATCAAGCCTAGCCTCGTCCCATAATTTCCACACAAATAAAAGCACCCAGCAAAATCAGAAAAAGAGATTCTGCTATCCACGCTTTTTTAAGCGACAAAAACCAGTTGGAAAATATCACTGCCAGTGGAATAGCCGCCAATGTAAAATGAGTGTGCGATGCAACCGGGAAAACCAATCCTGATACAACCGCAAAAAATAAAAACCACAGAAACATCAACAGAAATTTATTGACTTTTATTTTTCCGGATGACATCATTTTCACAAAATTCACCATGGCTGGAAAGAGAAGTAATCCGATGAAAACATAAAGAAGCACAGCATTATCAGACTTGCCAAAATCAAAATAGGAAGCGGAAAAACCGGAACCAATTTGGTTTATAAAAAAATCATCAAGCCTGTCGAACCAGAAATAATAAGTAAGCACCATCAACCAGGGAATTATAAATCCTAAAAACGAGATTAACCACTCGCGCCAGTTAAATGCGCGCAGCAAAACGAATCCTGTCCACACCAGAAAGAAGAAAATAACAGTTGGAAAATAAAAAAGTGAAGCCACACTTGCAAAAAGACCTGCATCAAAACAATGTGAAAAGGCAGAATCTTTTCGATACGAATCAAACACTCTGTCTAACATCAGCAATAAAAAAATTCCGGAAAAATGTTGCGGCAGCAATGTTCTGAAAGCAGGGAAAACAGACAATAACACTATACCGAACAACGCTGCAAGAAAATTACTCCGTTCACGCGATTCGCGTAAATCATATTTATTAATCAGATAGTTCAGATAAAAACCTTGAGCAAGCACCATCAGAAATGCAATGACTTCTGATAAAAAAGGGATACCATTAATAAAATCAAATCCTGCATAAAACGGCATAACAAAAACGCCTGCAGGAGTTAGCGGATTTAACCAGGACATCAACCATAACAATGCTGCAAATAAAGGCAATGCTATGAAAGAAGCGGGCTGGTTTGTTTTAAAAAAGCTGATGAACATGTTATCGAATAAACCTTTTAGCTAGGATCTGGTTTTAGCGCGAATTTATGAATATAAAAACACTGGAAAGTTAAAGGATAATGTTTTTACATTTGACCAAAACATTCTGCATGCAACAACTTATTATTAAGCTTAGCATTCTTCTGCTGCTTTTCAGTTCCTGCAAAAAACAGGATACCGGGGTTACTTTCAAAAATCTAAGCTACGGAAGCGATTTTCACAACAAAATAGATATTTACCTCCCGCAAAATCGCGATACAAGCACCGCAATGGTTCTGCTTATTCATGGTGGAGCATGGGTAGCCGGAGATAAAGGCGATTGGTCGCAGGAAATAATAAACGAGTTTCTAAATTCCGGTTATGCTGTTTCTTCTATGAATTATCGCTATGCCAATGGTGATTTTCATAATCAGATGGAAGACATTGCCAATGCCATCGATTTTATGCAATCAAAAGCCGATGGGTGGAAAATAAACAACAACAAATTTGCGCTTATTGGCGGCAGTGCTGGCGCACATCTCTCCTTACTTTATGCGCATGCCTTTAACAGCACAAATGCAGTGAAAACAGTTGTTTCTATTGTTGGTCCAACCGATATGACCGACCCTGTTTTTCATCAGTATGCAACTAATTACGGTATTTACTTTGTTTTTGAACAGTTTTTCGGAACAACGTTTCAAAATAATCCGCAGTTGTATGCAGACGGAAGCCCCATCTATAATTACAGCAATGTTCCTACCTTTTTTATTGCAGGTGGATTAGACGATTTAGTGCCTGCTCAGCAAAGTATCAGCATGTTTGATAGCCTTACTGTGCATGGAATATCGACTGATACCACTGTTTTCAATAATGCAGGGCACGATGTATTTGGTCCAGGGCAGGTAAACAAGCAGCAGATTTATGATGAGGTGAAGGTGTGGATGAATATGTATCTGAGCAACTAAAAATAAATTGCTTTCAAACAGGCTGATAATCTTTGCCTTACTGCATAAATACAACCGGTGCAGAAAAAATTTATGAAATAATTTTTGGCAGCAAACAAATGTTTTCTACATTTGCAGTCCTTTTTTTACGGAGGACTGCGTTTTTATCAATAAAATAAATTGCTGAAAACGTAGGATTAACAGGCGTTGCAGAAGATTAAAGCCAAACGGAAAATCACCAAAACGTTGGAGATTGACCGGACTGAAAAACGGCAAAACAATGGTTGACGGCTTGAAAAAGAGGAAAAAATGCCGATGTAGCTCAGTTGGCCAGAGCAGCTGATTTGTAATCAGCTGGTCGGGGGTTCGAATCCCTCCATCGGCTCTCGTTCTTTAAAAGATTGAATTAAAACAGGGTATCGTAGGGGAGATAGCCAAGTGGCCAACGGCAACAGACTGTAAATCTGTCCTCTTCGGAGTTCATAGGTTCAAATCCTATTCTCCCCACAAAGGAATTAGGGGATTGAGGGTTTAAATCCGAAATCCTGAATAATAAAAGCGGAAGTAGCTCATTTGGTAGAGCGTCAGCCTTCCAAGCTGAGGGTGGCCGGTTCGAGCCCGGTCTTCCGCTCCAAAAGGGGATGGTTCCTTTAAATAGAACCATCCCCGATTAAAAATACCCCAAAAGCCGTTGTAGCTCAGGGGTAGAGCACTTCCTTGGTAAGGAAGAGGTCCCGGGTTCAATTCCCGGCAACGGCTCTTCAAATTAGGAAGAGCGCAAGGATGATGATAGAGTAAACGATTAACTGTTTTAAAAAGAAGAAAGATTAAAAGATTATTTAATAATAAAAACAAGAACACTAAAACTAACAAACAATAACAATTATTTAACATGGCAAAACAAGATTTCGACCGTTCCAAACCACACGTAAACATCGGCACTATTGGTCACGTTGACCACGGTAAAACTACCTTAACTGCAGCTATCACTACGGTGTTGGCTTCTAAAGGTCTTTCTGAACTACGTTCGTTCGACTCAATTGATAATGCTCCTGAAGAAAAAGAAAGGGGTATTACTATCAACACATCACACGTTGAATATTCTACGGCAAACCGTCACTATGCTCACGTTGACTGTCCGGGCCACGCTGACTATGTAAAAAACATGGTAACAGGTGCTGCGCAAATGGACGGAGCAATTCTTGTGGTTGCTGCTACAGATGGTCCAATGCCTCAGACCCGCGAGCATATCCTGCTTGCCCGTCAGGTAGGTGTTCCTAAAATTGTTGTCTTCATGAATAAAGTGGACATGGTTGACGATCCTGAATTGTTGGAGCTTGTTGAAATGGAAATCCGTGATTTGCTTACGTTCTACCAATTTGACGGAGCTAACACACCTATCATTGCAGGTTCAGCACTTGGAGGTTTGAACAACGAGCCTAAATGGGTTGATAAAATTATGGAACTGATGGATGCGGTTGATACCTTTATTCCAATTCCTTTGCGTGAAATTGAAAAACCATTTTTGATGCCTGTTGAGGACGTGTTCTCAATCACAGGTCGTGGAACTGTTGCAACCGGAAGAATTGAAAAAGGAATCATCAACACAGGTGATGAGGTTGAAATCGTTGGAATGCAACTTGAAAAATTAAAATCAGTTATCACTGGTGTTGAGATGTTCCGCAAAAATCTGAACAGAGGTGAAGCAGGTGACAACGCAGGTTTATTGCTTCGTGGTATCGATAAAAAAGATATCCGCAGAGGTATGGTAATTGCTAAGCCAGGTTCTATCACTCCTCACACAGATTTCAAAGCTGAGATTTATGTATTGAAAAAAGAAGAAGGTGGACGTCACACTCCATTCCATAACAAATACCGTCCTCAGTTCTATCTGCGCACAACAGACGTAACAGGCGAAATTGAATTGCCAACAGGACAGGAAATGGTTATGCCAGGTGATAACGTTACCATCACTGTAAAACTAATTTTCCCTGTAGCGATGGACAAAGGATTGCGTTTCGCTATCCGTGAAGGTGGAAGAACAGTTGGAGCAGGACAGGTTACTGAAATCATTAAGTAATACAATAAATAAAGTGGATGTTGTCAAGGTGTTTCGGGAAACCCGGAACACCTTGATTGCCCTAATAAAGTAGCATAATTAATGCAAAAATAAACACGGTAAGGGCGCATCCGGAAGAGAAAAAGAGATAGAGAAACGGGTGTAGCTCAATTGGTAGAGTAGCGGTCTCCAAAACCGTTGGCTGGGAGTTCGAGTCTCTCCACCCGTGCAAAAAAAGAAAATTAACATGTCACAACTGAAAACATACTTAGAAGAATCATACAACGAGTTGGTGAACAAAGTAACCTGGCCAAGCTGGAGTGAATTGCAGGGAAGTGCTATTATAGTTGCAGTTGCCGCTATCATTTTTTCGTTATTGGTTTGGGTAATGGATGTTACAGTGGGAATTACGGGAACAGCCGACTCTGCATGGAGAGGTATTCTCGGATTTTTTTATGACATGGTAAAATAATTAGAAATGGCAACAGCAATAACCGAACAGGTAAAAAAATGGTATGTAGTACGTGCCATCAGCGGTAAGGAAAAGAAAGTAAAGGAGCAGATTGAAATGGAAATCGGTCGTCTTAAACTGACTGATTTTGTTTCGCAGGTGCTTATTCCTACTGAAAAAATTTACCAGATCCGCAACGGAAAAAAAGTGAGCAAAGAGCGCAACTTTTATCCCGGTTATGTAATGGTTGAAGCAGTTCTGGTGGGTGAAATTCCACATATCCTGAAAAACATTTCAAACGTAATCGGATTTTTAGGAGAAACAAAAGGCGGAGAGCCTGTTGCAATGCGTCAAAGCGAGGTGAACAGGATTTTAGGTAAGGTTGATGAATTGGCAGAGAGTAATGAGGAAATCAATATTCCATACATTGTTGGTGAAAGCGTTAAAATTATTGACGGCCCTTTCAACAGTTTCAGCGGAATAATTGAAGAAATGAATGAAGAAAAGAAAAAATTAAAGGTAAGCGTGAAAATTTTTGGCAGAAAACAACCTGTTGAATTGAGTTTCATGCAAGTGGAGAAGGAGTAATATAAACAAACCCGTTTGCAGTTTATAGTTTGCAGTTTTTTAGCTTCCATAAAAAACCCAAATGAAAAACAAACAAACATTTAAACAAACAAACAAATGGCAAAAGAAATAGGAGCACTTATAAAGCTCCAAATAAAAGGAGGGGCGGCTAACCCTTCGCCACCAATCGGACCTGCACTGGGTGCGAAAGGTGTTAACATCATGGAATTCTGCAAACAATTCAATGGCAGAACCCAAGACAAGGCCGGAAAAGTAATAC
>CAMAVO010000132.1 GCA_945861685.1 Chitinophaga pinensis
CTGCTATATTCAGATCTCCCAACATGGCAAAAGAAGCTGTAACTCCGCCCGTTGTAGGGTCGGTAATTAAGGATATATAAGGAATTTTCGCCTTGCCAAGTTGAGCAAGTTTGACCGAAGTTTTAGCCATCTGCATCAGCGAGTGAGCAGCCTCCATCATTCGTGCACCTCCTGATTTTGAGATAATGATCAAAGGCGTTTTCTTTTTTATGCAGCAATCAATGGCGCGTGAAATTTTTTCGCCTACCACGGCACCCATTGAACCACCTATAAAGGTAAAATCCATGCAGGCAACCATTGTTTCAACACCTTCAATTTTTCCGGTTGCGGTGGAAATGGCGTCTTTTAAACCCGTTTTCTTTTCAGAAGCGGCTAAACGCTCGGTATATTTTTGGGTATCTGAAAAATTAAGCGGGTCAGCAGAAACAAGATTAGCATTTACTTCTTTGAATTTTCCTTCGTCAAATAAAATTCCAAAATATTCTGCAGAACCAATGCGTTGATGGTGATTACACTTCTGGCAAACCCATAAATGTATAGCATTATCATTGGTATCAACTATGTGTTTACACGAAGGACATTTATACCACAATCCCTCGGGAGTTTCTTTCTTCTCCCTTGTTGAGGTAGTAATGCCTCCGCGAATACGTTTAAACCAACTTACTTTTTCAGACATTATTTATTTACGCAATCGTAATTTCTTTTTCAAGATATACATCCTGAATTGAGTTCAGCAGACTGATGCCGTCTTTAAAGGGTTTCTGGAAAGCTTTGCGTCCTGAAATTAAACCGTGTCCGCCTGCTCTTTTATTGATAACTGCAGTTGCTACGGCTTCTGACAAATCGCTTTGAGCAGCTCCTGTTGATGCTCCGCCTGAATTAATCAATCCGATTTTTCCGCTGTAGCAATTCAATACCTGATAACGGGTAAGGTCAATCGGATGATCGCTGCTTAAATCGCTGTAAACTTTTTTATGGGTTTTGCCAAAATTTAAAGCATTATAACCGCCATTATTCGTTGGCAATTTTTGTTTGATAATATCTGCCTGAATGGTAACGCCCAAGTGATTGGCTTGTCCTGTCAAATCTGCTGCTGTGTGATAATCAACACCATCTTTTTTGAAGCCATTATTTCTCATGTAGCACCAGAGAATGGTTGCCATTCCTAATTCGTGAGCTCTTTCAAACGCTTCCGCAACTTCCACAATCTGACGACCTGATTCTTCAGAACCAAAATAAATAGTTGCTCCAACTGCGACTGCGCCTAAATTCCAAGCTTCTTCAACCGAGCCAAACATGATTTGGTCAAATTTATTCGGGTAAGTGAGAAACTCGTTATGATTAATTTTTACAATAAAAGGAATTTTGTGTGCATATTTTCTGGAACACGATGCAAGCCCGCCAAAAGTAGATGCAACAGCATTGCAGCCACCTTCAATCGCCAGTTTTACAATGTTTTCAGGGTCAAAAAATGCCGGGTTTGGAGCAAAGGAAGCTCCTGCGCTGTGCTCAATTCCCTGGTCAACAGGTAGAATAGAAACATAACCCGTTCCTGCCAAACGCCCATGGTTATAAAGTGCATTGATGCTGCGCAACACCTGATTGCTGCGATTGCTGTCACGGAAAACACGGTCAACAAAATCACCACCCGGTAAAGTGAGTGTGTTATTGTCAACGGTTTTACATTCGTGTTTCAGCAGGCTGTCGGCATCGTTGCCAAGAATTTCAACTATTTTATTCAGTGACATTTTAAAAAGATTTAAATAATTGTAAAAATTAAAAGGGGGTGCAAACATAAGAAAATCTGAAATGTATAACCCTCTCCCTTGGAGAGGGAAGGGTGAGGCTTTAAAACGCCTCCGAAAAATCCAGATAAATTCCGTAGCTGTCTTTCCCGAAACCGGCATCAAGGCGTATATTCACTTTTTGTGTTTTCAGCAGGCGCATTCTAATTCCTGCGCCACCTGTTAATTTTATTTTATTCAGCGCAAATTGATTTATGCTTGGGCTGACTTCCCCCACACTTCCAAAGACAGCCAATGAAAATCTTTTCCAAACCGGGATGCGTGCTTCTGCTTGAAAAGCTACTACGTTTTTATCGCGAAAACGTCCCTGAAAAAATCCCCGCATTAGTTGCGGGCCACCCATTAAACTGAGCATGTGGAAAGGAATAGTTCCGTTTCCATGCTCTGCATATAGTTGAAGCGCAAGAATATTTTCTTTGTAAACACTGATGAACTTCCGCAAATCAAGGGTGTAATTTCTAAAACTATAATTACTTCCGAACGCTTTGTCATAAAGCATCCATGTAAATTTAAAGTAATTACCTTTTGAAGGATAAAAAACATTGTCACGATTATCAAAACTTGCGTTAAGTCCGAAACCGGAAATATGCCCGCCATTTTCACCGGGAATACTTTTTCTGGCAAACTCACCGTAAGACAAATAGCTTATTATATCGCAGTAGCGGTAGTTCTGTGTTATGCCTGCAAAAAAGTTTTTTGTAAATCTTCTTTCAAACGTGTTTTTAAAATCTACAAACATGGCATCATACTTTTCGTAGGTTTTGTCGGTGTTGTTTCCTATTCCATAAAAACGGTTAGGAAAGCGTTGAAAACTGACATAAGAAACGATGTGGTATTTATTACCATTGGTGTAAATATCACTTAGCAGATTTGCCAGCAACTGTTTATTCAGTGTGTAAAGCTGTGTGCCTGTAATTTTTGAAGGGCGCGTGAGTGAATCTTTTCTTGAAGTTTTGAACGTGAATGCTTCGCCCAGTCCAAATGCAAGACGTGTTTCGGGCGCATATATAATTAAAGGAAACCAGAAGAATTCTGATTTTTTTGCTGTGTCGCGCAACTCAGGAAATCGGTTTCGCTGAGCCGATGCTTGTTTGCAGAGAAATAGAAAAATGAAAATGAATGAGAGAAGCCGCAAAGTATCAGCTTTTCATATTGTTAAACTGAAGCGGAATTCCAAACTCGCCTGCTCTGCAATGTGCCATCACGGCTTGCAAATCGTCAAGCTTTTTGCCGGTAACACGCACCTGGTCTTCCATAATAGAAGTCTGCACTTTCAAACCGGTTTCTTTGATTGATTTCGCAACCTTTTTGGAAGTTTCTTTATCAATTCCCTGTTTTATTTTTATGTCTTTTTTTACCATGTTTCCTGAAGCGTACTGCTCCTTGCCGAAGTCAAGACTATCACCACTGATTCCTTGTTTCATGCAACGTGAAATAATGATATCACCAATTTGGCTTATTTTCATTTCGTCTTCGGTAAGCACATGTATGTTCATGGCTTTTTTATCCAGATCAATTTCGGTTTTTGAATCACGAAAATCCCAGCGAGTGAGTATTTCTTTTCGCACGGTATTAATTGCGTTGTCTAAGCTTTGCAAATCAACTTTGCTTACGATGTCAAATGATGGCATGGTTTTGAAGTGTTAGTTCACGAAAGTAAAATTTTTCTACTTTCATCCGGGCAAATATCTTATGAAATCGGTTCAACTTCTAATTTTTTTCTTTTTATTTTCGGTAAAACTTTTTGCGCAATACTCTCTTGCCACAGAGGTTGCGGTGAAGGCCGATTATTTTACCTCCGACAATCTCGGTAACGCTTATATTATAAAAGGCAACGAGATTTTTAAGTATTTGCCCAACGGAAAATTATTCAACCGTTACAGCAATCTCATGTTGGGAAACATTACCTCAGTTGATGCCACCAACCCTTTGAAATTACTTTTGTTTTACCGCGATTTTTCAAAAATTCAATTCCTGGACAACCAGCTTTCGGAGAACCGTGTAATTTCATTGCAGGATTTAGGTCTGGAACAATCAACGCATGCCTGCACTTCATTCGATAATGGTTTTTGGGTTTATGACCAAATCAGTTTTTCGCTAATTCGTTTTAATCAGGCCTTTGATAAAACGCAGGAAGTCCGCAACATCAATCAGAATATCGGTTACGAGCCACAGCCTAATTTTCTGCACGAATCAGGCGATTGGGTTTACCTGAATAATCCTGAAACAGGAGTGTTGGTGTTTGATATTTTCGGCACCTATTTTAAAACTATTCCACTGAAAGGCTTGAAAGATTTTCAGATTGCAGGCGACAATCTTTTGTATTTCAACGATGGTAAATTACAGAGCTATAATCTTAAAACATTGCAGCAAGCAGAAGTGCAAATCCCGCCTGATGAAATTCAAATGCTGCGGGTAGAAAAAGAAAAGCTGATGATTCTTACAAAAGAAAGTTTGAAAGTTTATCAAGTGAAATGAAAATCATTTTTTCGTTTCACGTTGATTGATTTTTTTACTTTCGCACACTATCTCAAACCAAACATCACTATCACACATCTGAAATATGCATATAGCAGTAGCAGGAAACATCGGCTCAGGAAAAACAACACTAACCACTTTGCTTGCCAAGCATTATAAATGGGATGCGCACTTTGAAGATGCAGATGACAATCCTTATCTGAATGATTTTTATGAAGAGATGCAGCGTTGGTCATTCAACCTGCAAGTGTATTTCCTGAACAAACGTTTCAGTCAGGTTTTGGAATTTCGTAAAGGGAAAAAGACAGTTATTCAGGACAGAACAATTTTTGAAGACGCATATATTTTTGCTCCCAATCTTCACTCAATGGGTCTGATGACCACTCGTGATTTTGATAATTATTTTTCGCTGTTCAAATTAATGAACACGTTTGTGAAAGCTCCAGATTTGATGATTTACCTGCGTGCTTCGGTGCCAACTTTAGTAACGCAGATTCAAAAGCGCGGAAGAGTTTATGAAGAATCAATTCGTATCGATTACCTGAAAAGACTGAACGAACGCTACGAAGCATGGATATCAACCTATGAACAAGGTAAGATGTTAATTATTGATGTTGACAACAATAAATTTTCTGAAAATCCTGAACATCTTGGCGAGATAGTCCGCAAGATTGATGCAGAGATCAATGGCTTGTTTTAATTTTTAATGAGTGTTGCTGAAAATCTGAATGCACTGCGTTCTGCAATTCCTGCAAACGTTCGTCTTGTTGCCGTTTCCAAAACAAAACCTGTAAAATCAATTCAGGAAGCATACGATGCAGGACAGCGCGTCTTTGGCGAAAATCGTGTGCAGGAATTAACGCAAAAGCAACCTCTGCTGCCTAATGATATTGAGTGGCATCTCATCGGGCATCTGCAAAAAAATAAAGTAAAATACATAGCCCAGTTTATCAGTTTAATTCACTCGGTTGACAGCTTTGAATTATTAGAGACAATAAATAAAGAAGCAGCAAAATGCGGCCGGAGAATTTCGTGTTTGCTGCAATTTCACATTGCCAAAGAAGAAACAAAATTCGGGTTAAGTTTTGAAGAAGCAGTTGCATTGATTCATTCAGAAAAATACCGGGAAATGAAGAACGTGAAAATTTGCGGAGTAATGGGAATGGCAACTCTGACAGACGATGAAAGCATTGTCAGGAAAGAGTTTAGTGAACTGCAAGGAATTTTTACAACATTGAAAGAACAGGATTTTCGCAATTCAAAAGACTTCAAAGAACTATCAATGGGTATGTCTGGCGACTACAAAATTGCGATTGAAGAAGGCAGCACGTTAGTCAGAATTGGCAGCGCTATTTTCGGTGAACGAGCCTAAATGTTTATTTTCGCCATCCCAAAATTGAAAATTGAAAGAGGAAACGTTTAATAAGTTGGTTGCAAAGTTGCGCTCAGGGCACGATGGTCAGGTGCTGGAAGCTATTGATGAGATTGGTCGCAATGGTAGTCCTGAAATCTTACCTGAGCTTGCCCGCCTGATTACTAAAAACCGAAACCGTGAAGTGCTTTCCGCAGCGCGAACTATTTTCTTTGATTTAAAAAATCCCGAATCGGTTGAGGTGCTGAAAAGTATTATTGACGAAACAAATGATAAAGACACCAAGCAGGTTTTGGTGGCAGCATGTTGGGAAAATGGTTTAAATTTCAGTGTTCACATTCCTTTTTTTGTTGACCTTGTTTTAGAAGAAGATTACCTGATAAGCATAGAAGCATTCACTGTAATTGAAAATATGCCCGGGCCCTTTGTAAACGAAGATGTGCAGCAATGTTTAGACACAGTTTACAGCTGGTTGGACGGACCCGGAGGCGAGAATGAAGGAATAGTAAACAGTTTGTTGGAAGTGCTGAAAGGATTCGCAAATTCGGGCATGCACAATAATTACATTTATAATTAGTTGTTACAAACAGGAAGTTTGATAGAAAATAGCAAATAGAAGATAGGTGATAGAAAATTGTTGAGAAACTAAAATGGAAGAAAGCAGGAGTAATTTCAGAGAACAAATGGTTGAACGGCTGTTGGAATTTGCTGCACGTATTATTAAACTTGACTCTAAACTTTGTTCAACATATACAGGGAAACACATTTACGGGCAATTGTTTCGTTCGGGTTCATCAGCAGGTGCTAACTATGAAGAATCTATTGGTGCGGAATCCAAAGCAGATTTCATACATAAATCACAAGTTGTTTTAAAAGAATTAAGAGAAGCATATTATTGGTTGCGATTAATCCTTAAATCGCAATTATTATCTAAAGATGATGATGATTTGAAGTTGCTTCTTCCCGAAAATCTTGAACTGATTAAGATAATAAGTAAGTCATTAGTTACTGCTAAACAAAACAGAACCACATAAACTATTTTTTATCTACCGCTAATGAAACGCTATTTTCTATTTCCTATCTTCTATCTTCTATTTTCTATAGTTACTTTGGCGCAAGGCGTGGATAACAATCTTGTTCAGATTTCGGGTGTTGTTTTAACAAGCGACAGTCTTCAGCATGTATCGTTTGCAAATATTATTGCCAAAAATTCGCGCCACGGAACTATCAGTGATTACTTTGGCTATTTCTCATTTGTGGCTCAGAAAGGTGATACCATTCAGTTTTCAGCATTGGGTTTCAGAAAAGCATATTTTGTAATTCCTGATTCATTAACAAGTAATAAATACTCGCTCATAAAAATTATGGAGGCAGAAATTTATGAGTTGGATGAAGCCATCATTTTTCCCTGGCCTTCACGTGAGCAATTCAAAAATGCTTTTCTGAACCTGAAAATTCCTGATGATGATTTGGCTATTGCTAATAAAAATCTTTCTAAGGAAGAAATGATGCGTTTGTATTATGCCGTAGGTATGGATGAAAGCATGAATTACAAAAACTACATCAAAGGCCAAACCGATCAGTTGTATTATGCAGGACAATTGCCTCCTCAAAACATTTTGAATCCTATTGCATGGGCTAAGTTTATTCAGGCCTGGAAAAACGGAGATTTCAAGAAAAAACAATAAGCCAATACTATCGAAGAAACCTTTACTTTAGATTTTTAATTTTTTTAACACTCTGCTCCCCTCTCCCTTTGAGAGGGGCAGGGGGTGAGGCTTATGAAAAGGTTTTTTTTATTTTTTATTTCGTTCGTGTATTCTTCACTGGCTTTTAGTCAGAATGAAGCTGTTGTGTTTGGTCAGGTAAAAGACACAACGGGTAAAACGCTGGAGCTTGTTAATATTTCTGTGAACGGACTTTCGGTTGGTATTTCTACTGACAATGCGGGGAAATTTGAGTTGAAAGTTCGTGCAGGTGAACGACTGACAGTAGCTGTTTCTCACCTTGGTTATGAAACAAAAGTCTATACGGTGAGGCTGAAACCGGGCGAGCGTTATGAGCTGAATACAACGCTTTCAGGTGCTTCCACTGAATTGGGAACTGCTACTATTGAAGACAAAGAAACACGCCAGACAACACTTAATCGCATTGACCCGAAAGCAGCTTCGGTAATTCCTACATCGGGTGAAGGTGTGTTTGCTTTGCTCAAAACATTGCCAGGTGTTTCTTCTAACAACGAAACAAGTTCGCAATACAATGTGCGTGGAGGGAATTATGACGAGAACCTTATTTATGTAAACGATATTGAAATCTATCGCCCGTTTCTTGTGCGCGCAGGACAGCAGGAAGGTTTGAGTTTTGTGAATTCAGACTTGGTTTCATCCATCCTTTTTTCAGCCGGTGGTTTTGATGCAAAGTATGGCGATAAAATGTCTTCGGTGCTTGACATCACGTATAAAAGACCACGAGAGTTTGCGGGCTCGGCAACAGCAAGTTTGCTGGGTGTAGCTGCGCATCTGGAGGGTGTTACCAAAGACAAACGCTTCTCATTTTTGTTTGGTGTAAGGCAGCGCACTAATAAATATGTGCTTACCAGTTTAGATACAAAAGGTGCCTACCAGCCGCGTTTCACGGATATTCAAACCTTGCTGACTTTTGATGCAAGCACTAAACTGACTTTTGAAGTACTGGCTAATTACAACCGAAACAAATACACGTTTGTTCCACAGGACAGAGAAACCGATTTCGGTACCATCAATGAGGCGTTGCGCCTTACCGTTTATTTTGACGGGCAAGAGGTAAACAGTTTTGAAACCGCAATGGGTGCGTTGGCGGCTACCTGGCGGCCAAAAACAAACCTAAAAATGAAGTTTATTACTTCTGCATTTAATTCAAATGAGAGCGAAACCTTTGATGTAAGCGGTGAATACTGGCTTGACCAGCTGGAAAATAATTTTGGTTCCGATAATCTGGGCGAAGTAAAATTCAACCGTGGGGTAGGAGCGTACCTTAACCACGCACGCAATTACCTGAGTGCATTGGTTGTAAATGCTGAACATAAAGGCTGGCTTACTTTGCCCAAAAGCAGAATTTTGTGGGGCGTAAAATATCAGCACGAGTATATAAATGATGAACTGAATGAGTGGAATTT
>CAMAVO010000133.1 GCA_945861685.1 Chitinophaga pinensis
AGGAATTACTGAAACATGTAAAAGCTCCTGACTTTCCAACAGGCGGAATTATTTACGGTTACGAAGGTGTGAAGAATGCTTTGGAAACCGGAAAAGGTAAAATTGTGATGCGTGCACAAACTTCGTTTGAACAATTGCCTAATGGGAAAGAAGTAATCATTGCCCACGAAATTCCTTATCAGACCAATAAGGCGCTGATGATTAAGCAAACTGCTGACCTTATCAATGATAAAAAACTGGAAGGTATTTCTGATATCCGTGATGAAAGCGACCGTAACGGTATGCGTGTTGTTTACGAATTAAAGAGAGATGCTATTCCAAATGTAGTTTTAAATAATCTATTTAAGTATACAGGTTTACAAAGCTCATTTTCAGTAAATAACATAGCTTTGGTTGGTGGTCGTCCGATGGTGCTTAACCTGAAAGATATGATCCACCATTTTGTGGAACATCGTCATGAAGTGGTTGTGCGCAGAACAAAATTTGAATTGGCGCAAGCTGAGAAAAGAGCACACATTCTTGAAGGTTTGCTGATTGCCCTTGACCATTTAGATGCCGTTATCAAATTAATCCGGGATTCTGCAACACCTGATGAAGCGAGAGAAGGACTGATGACGAGCTTCGGATTATCTGAAATTCAGGCTCGTGCAATTCTTGAAATGCGTTTACGTGCATTAACAGGATTGGAAAGAGACAAACTGAAAGCTGAATACGATGAGTTGATGAAATTCATTAATTACTGCAAAGAAATTCTTGCCAGCGAAACATTGAGGATGCAAATCATCAAAGACGAGTTGTTGGAGATGAAAGCTAAATATGGTGACGAGCGCAGAAGCCAAATCGTTTATTCAGGTGAAGACCTGAGAATTGAAGATATGATTGCTGACGAGGATGTGGTAATCACCATTTCACATATGGGTTATATCAAACGCACCGTGCTAAGTGAATTTAAAACACAAGGCAGAGGCGGAAAAGGTTCAAAAGGCAGCACCACACGTGATGAGGACTTTTTAGAGCACATGTTTGTGGCTTCAATGCACAATTATATGCTGTTCTTTACCCAACAGGGTCGTTGCTTCTGGATGCGTGTTTACGAAATTCCGGAAGGAACCAAGCAAAGCAAAGGAAGAGCTATTCAAAACGTAATCAATATTCCGGCTGATGATAAGGTGGTAGCTTTCATTAACGTAAAAGACCTTAAAGACGAGGAGTATATCAACAATAATTACATCATCATGTGTACTAAGAATGGTGTGATTAAGAAAACAACGCTTGAGGCTTATTCCCGTCCGCGCACAAACGGTATAAATGCAATTACCATCCGTGAAGGTGATGAATTGCTGGAAGTGAAAATGACCAGCGGAAAATCACACATAGTTTTGGCTATTAAATCAGGTCGTGCTATTCACTTCCCTGAAGCCAAAGTAAGACCAATGGGCAGAAATGCTTCAGGAGTAAGAGGTATCCGCATGACCGAGAAGAAGGATAGTGTGATTGGAATGGTTTGTGTAGACGACCCGCAGACAACCATTTTAACAGTGAGTGAAAAAGGCTACGGAAAACGCTCGGATATTGATGAATACAGAATTACAAACCGAGGAGGAAAAGGTGTAAGAGCATTGAAAGTAACTGACAAAACAGGAAAGCTGATTGCGATTAAAGATGTTACCAACGAAAACGATTTGATGATTATCAATAAATCGGGGTTAACGATTAGAATTGCAGTTGAAGATTTGAGGGTAATGGGAAGAGCAACACAAGGTGTTCGATTGATTAACCTGAAAGAAGGAGACAAAATAGCTGCGGTTGCAAAGGTTAATGCTGACAAAGAAGAAGAACGCACAGCTATTGAAGGAACTGAATTGCCTCCTGATGAAACACCTGATGAAGTGGATGAAACAGACGAAAATGATACAGATGAAGGCGCGGATGAAGGTGCTGAAGATGCATCAACTGAAACTCCAGGTGAAGAATAATAACTAATTATAAATCAATTATTAAAGAATGAAATCATTATTAACAACATCAGCGGCTATACTGATAGGTGGCTCAGCTGCAATGGCACAAGCCGGAAAGGTAACCAGCGCATACAATTATTTTACTTCATATAATCAATACAAAGATGCAAATGATCTGCGTGAAGCTGTTGACTATATAGAGCCGGCAACCACCAACGAGAAAACAATGTTGAGCGCCAAGACCTTTTATTACAGAGGTTTGATTTACCATGCCATTTATCAGGATAGCAGCGCAAAAGCTAAATCTATTGTTGTTGAGCCCCTGACTTTAGCCACAGAATCCTATATCAAAACACTGGAACTGGATGCTAAAAAGGAGTACTTTAAAGAGATAGTGGCAAGGTTGTACGTAGCTGATAACCAATTTTATAATATGGGTATCAAAGAATACAACGAGAATAAGAACAACCTGAAAGCTGTAGAGTATTTTGAAAAAGTATTGCAGATAAACGCTTTGCCTGCAATTGTTGAAGCGGACAAAGCAGCAATGCCTTATTACGGATTTCTGGATACCAACGCAACAAGTTTGGCTGCGGGAGCTGCTTTTGAGATGAAAGACTATGAGAAGGCAAAAAAGTATTTTCAGGTAATGATTGATAAAGGTTACCGTGCAGGACGCCCGTATACAAACATGGCGCAGATACTTAAAACAGAGAAGAATGATGAAGCCATGATGGAAGTAATAAAAAAAGGAAGAGCAAAATACCCTGATGATGCTGCTTTGATTATTGAAGAGTTGAACTATTATTTATCCACAGGTAAGGACAAAGAAGCAGAGGCGAATCTTCAACTGGCTATTTCAAAAGACCCTAATAACCACCAGTTGCATTTTGCGCTGGGAAGTATTTACGACAAACTTTCGTCACCGGACGATGTGGCAAAAAAGCCATCAAAGGAAGAATACCAGGCGCTAAGAAAAAAGGCGGAGACAGCTTATTTAAAAGCTATTGAGTTAAGCCCGGAGTATTTTAATGCGATTTATAACCTTGGAGCATTGCACTTTAACGAAGGAGGTGATATTCTGAAAACCGCAGGCGATATAAAAGACGATAAACTTTATGACCAGGAAACTAAAAGAGCAGAGGCGCTTTTACAAAAAGCATTGCCGTATTTAGAGAAAGCTCACCAACTGGATGAGAAAGATAAAAACACGCTTATCTCTTTAAAAGAATTGTATTTCCGTAATGGAAACGAAGCGAAGTATGCTGAGATAAAAGCATTAATCGGTAAGTAGTAGTTTCAATAAAAACAGAAAAGGGAGAAAGGGAAAAACATTTCTCCCTTTTCATTTGTTAAGTTACTTAACATAATGTTTATTATAAGATAAAACATTAATTAAGTAATTGAATACTAATATCCTGTAATTGCTTAATTTATTCCTATTCCAGGGTAATCACCACATTCCCCGTCTTCTGCCCACTCTCAACATACTTTGTTGCTTCTACAATCTGGTCTAATTTATAGTGACGGTCAATAACGGGTTTATACTCTCCGGTTTCGGCTAAGTTTTTAAGAAACAGAACATCTTCTTTGCGGATGGTTGGTATGGGAAACAATAATCTCTTTCCGCCAACTAAAGGAGTTATTAATGCCAGCCAGATGTTTTCACCATTTTTGCCAAGCTCGGTTGATATGTATATCCCCTTTTTGGTGAGCAACGGTTTGCATTGTCCGAATGAACTTTTACCTACTGCATCAAATATGAAATCAAATTCCTGGTTGGTTTTGGTAAAATCCTGTGTGGTATAATCTATCACTTCGTCAGCGCCCAATGATTTTACCAACTCAACGTTTTTTGTGTTGCAAACGGCCGTAACCCTTGCGCCAAAATGTTTTAACAACTGCACCGCTGCCGAACCAATAGCGCCCGTTGCACCATAAACCAAAACATTTTGTCCGCTTTCAACTTTTGCCGCACGTATATCACACAAGGCATAATGGCTGCCTTCAACCAATGGCGCGGCTTCCTGAAAGGTAAAACCTGCCGGCATGGTGGCTATGGCTTCGGTTTCGGCTAAGGTCATGTATTCGGCATGAGCACCAAAGGTTAGGTCGTTATAGCCAAATACCTTGTCGCCAACAGCAAATTGGGTTTCGGCTTTGCCTGTGGCTTCTATAACACCTGCAAACTCATTTCCCTGTATCTGATGTTTGGGTTTAAACAGTCCGCTGAAAAAGCGCGAGATAAAATACTCGGCACTGCGGAAACCGCAGTCGGTGCGGTTTACCGTGGTGGCATGTACTTTTATTAAAACCTCATTGTCTAGGGGTGTTGGCTTGGGTACTTCTTTTAGCTGAAGCACTTCGGGGGGACCGTAAACGGTATGTATAACAGCTTTCATTTGAATTGAGCTATCAGTTTATCCCAGCCCGAGAGTTTACCGATTAGGGTAACAATGCCGCTTATAATAGTCATTGCAAATGCCGGCTGCGGGGTAGAAAAATCTTTTAGCCCAAGGCGGGGACTGAGGTAAAAGTATTTTACCATATTCATCACTTTTCCGGGATTGGTTTCGTCAAGGGCTGCAACAATCTGAAACATGCGGTGTACATCGGCACAGGGCGAGTATTTTACGGTCAGCCCTATTTGTCCTTTTCCAGGATTTTTAATGGAATGCGGTGTGCCTTTGGGTACTAATAAGGTGTCGCCTACTTGTTTTGTAATCTTTTCACCGTTAACGGTAAACAATACTTCGCCTTTGGTAACGGTAAAATGTTCGTCACTGTATTTGTGCAAATGCGGGGGAACCATTCCTCCTGCTTCCATGGTCCAGTCCATAATAAATGAATTTTCGTCATACGACTTTGGATAAAATACTTCTTTGCCAAAGCTGATGGGGCGGAAAATGTTTGTTTCCATGTTGTTGTTGGTTTTTGGTTTAGAGTGCTGAGAGAAAGAATCTTCTTAACTTTGTCGTCATGCCGAAATAAATTCGGTACAGGCTAAATGAAATTCTACGATAAATATCCGCAACTAAAAGAAAAAGGTTTCCTGGCTCAAGTGCTGACGAAAACTGTATTCTCAACGATGTCGTTAGAGAACCAACAAGTGCCGATGCCGAAAGTTGAAGAGATTGTTTTGTCATTGTTGAAGGAACAAGAATTAAAAGGCGGTCATTTCTTTTCTAATCAAAGTCGTTAAGGGTTCAAAGTTTCCTTTGTCAGCCGACTTCATAGCATCAATATAAATTTTTCTACTGTCACCTTCGCGGTGATAAAGTTCAAGTGGTTTGTAACCAAACTTCAAAGCAACAAGGTTCATTACAATTCGTCCTGTCCTGCCGTTGCCATTATTGAACGGGTGAATACGAACAAACTCGTAGTGAGCAAATGTCAAGGTTTCAAGATGCTCTTCTGAAGTTGTTGAACTGTGGATTTTAAAATTCAAGTTGTCAATGAACTGATACATGAGTTGCAAAACTTGTGTTGGTTCAGGCGGTGTAAGTTGTCCGACTACAACATGTGTTGTCCGCCACTTACCAGCCCAATTGTAAAGTTCTGAAAACGCAATGCTGTGAATTTCTAAAAGCAGCTGAGTTGAAAATGGAGTGTCGCTGTCAAGTGAGAAGACGAAAAGTTCAGCAGCAGCAATGCCTTTTGCCTCATACTCGTTGATAAGGTTTTTGTCAGTAAGTTCTAACTTATTATCGTTAGGCGAAGGTGTCCAACTTGTGTTATCATCCATGTTTCAACTATTTCAGAGTTTACCTTCTTTTTTAAGTAACAGATAAGTCCATGCCGCACCCAGCAAATCAACTACACCAAACAGAATAATAACCGGCTGCACCCAGCCGGCTAGGGTAAAGATTGCAAAGAAAATAATTATAGACGAGCGCACAAATACCGTTACTTTTAAAAACAAGGTAAGGTCGCTTTTGCCAACTACAATGTAATATACCGAAAGCGCCAGAGCCAGCATGCCCACCACACGTATCCATACTTCATTTGTTAGCGGCAGGCCAAACATACCCAGCAACAGGTTGGGTTGCAGCAGTAGTGTCAGACCAAGAAATACTAAGTAAAATCCAAAATAATAAACGCTTTTTGCTGATTGGCTCATGGTGGTTGTGGTTTGAGTTAACGTTTGCGGCTACCCGTGTTATGGGTAGCTCTTATCTTCTTCAGGCTGTCAGGAAGGAAAAGGTGAACTATTTTTATTTAGCGTTAATACGAACAATCCCTTTTGCTGCTGTGTTGTTAAAATTGCTGAACATACCCCCGGCAAGTATTTTCCCATCGGGTTGCAGGGTAAGGGTATATATATCTGTGTCGGGTCCTTTGCCGGTATTGAAATTGCTGTCAAGGCTACCATCGCTATTAAGTCGGGTAACTGTGGTGATGCCAAAATAACTTGCGTCAGAACTTGCCGATGTTTGAATAACTATCTTACCGTCAGATTGAATTATAAGGTCATTAATAGAAATGGCTTTTGTATTGGTAGCAGGGTTAAATCCTGCATCAAGGCTTCCGTTAGCATTTAAGCGCGCAAGGCATATACGCGATACACTGTTATAAACTTTGAAGCTACCACCAATAATAATTTTTCCATCAGGTAGTATTTCAATTGCTGACACCTCTGAATCGGCTCCAACTCCACTACTGTTGAAAGTTTTATCCAGACTGCCATCAGCATTGAGGCGGGCTATGCGGCCGCAAGCATTGCCGTTAAAGGACTTAAACATTCCGCCAATAATAATTTTTTTGTCGGGCAGCAAAGCAATAGCTTGAACCCTTACGTCTGCTCCTGTTCCGGGCTTAAAACCTGCATCAAGGCTGCCATCGGCATTAAGGCGGGCAATATGGTTGCAGGTAGTGCCATTAAAAGTTGTAAAAACACCTCCGATAATTATCTTGCCATCGGGCAAGAAGTAAACAATATCAATAGTATTGTCGGCACCTGTTCCGGGTTTGAATGAGTTATCCAGACTGCCGTCTGCATTAAGGCGGGCAATAAAGTTGCAGGGGATTTCATTGTAACTGGTGAAATACCCGCCTATAATTATTTTGCCATCGGGCTGAATAGCAAGAGTGTTGACAGATTGATATTCCTCTACTCCTTTTCCGGGATAAAACGTTGCATCAAGGCTTCCGTCAGCATTAAGGCGGGCAATGCCATTGCGGTTGGTGCTGTTATAGTTGGCAAAGTCTCCTGCTATAATTATTTTTCCGTCTTGCTGAAGTGCAATATCATACACATTTTTATCTGCCCCGCTGCCAGGATTAAAGCCAGTGTCAATTGAACCGGGCTGGGCAATTGCTCCAAACAGCAGGCAGAAAGTGCAAGTGATGGTAGTGAATATTTTTTTCATGATTTTAATTTTAGGTTAAGCAAATGTAAAAATATTCCACAACTCGTTTGCGGATTGTCGCAACTCCTGTTATTACTCCTCCTCCACCTTCTTCTTCCTCTTCCCCGTGCGTGGAAAATGCTGTTTCAAATCATTATAAATTTCGCTGCTGCCGGGCACATTTTGTTTTGATTCAGCTCACCCTCTTCACCAGCCACCCGCTTTCATCCGGATGCTCGCCATATTCAAACTGCCTGTTCAGGTTTTTGGCTGCCCTGCGTATGGTAGGGTAAGGTAAGGTGTGGTTTTGGTTTTCCAGTCGGTAAAGAGAATAACTATGCCTTCACCGGTTTTCAACAGCATCAGTTTTTTATATAGCCAGTTATACTTTCCCTTTCTCATCGGGTGAAGTTCTGAGGCTTCTTCTATACTTAACATTTTCATAGTAATTTGATTTAAAAGATGCATTCAGCATCCGTTCAGCTTGCTTTTAAGAAGCTTTTGTTAGCGTTTAGAATAACTTAGTCAGCATTCAGCTTAGTATTATATGCGTTTACTGTCAGTTAGTGAGCGTTCAGTAAAAGTTGGTGAGCGTTCAGTGTGTTATTTTGAGCGTTTACTGTCAGTTAGTGAGCGTTCAGCGATTGTTTAAGATGCATTCAGCACCCGTTCAGGATACTTTAAGCAAAAAAAAACGTTCTGCCCCAGGCAGAACGTTTTTTTCTCACCCCTCATATCAAGGAATTGGCAGTGGTGGGGTAGGCGTTACCGGACCCGGCCCGGGCGTATCATTGTTTGACCCCTGCTCTGCAAACAGCGGAGCCAAAGCCGCAATTAATACATCAGCCCCCGGCATTTGACCTTCTTGTGCCTGTGCCGTACCGTAACTGTGGCGCATACTTTTGTACACAATGTTTTCGGCATTAATACCCAGGTCGGTAAGGCGGTCGTTAATCTCCATCATTTTAGGAGCAACACTGCTTATAAACCCAACCAATTGCAACAATGTTGTTGTGCGCGGCAACCCCACGCTAGGGCTTGCCAGTGCCGGAAACAATGGCAAAATGTTGTCAACCGCCTCATGCACATAAGGCAAACGCGCATTACCTATTGAGGGTATTTTGCGTTCCTCAGCGGTAAGGTTTACATACGGCACCCCGGGCATGTTAAGGGCGGCAAGTATGGCATCAAATCCCGCGTTAACGGCTCCCTGCTCAGCGGCAGAAAAATTAAAATTTAAATTTACATCTACAGGCATTTTATTTCCTCCTTTTTTTTTAGTTAGTTAATACTGATTTTTAAAAACGCAGCAAATTTATATACCAAAAATTGTATGTTCCAACAAAGTATTATATTTGTTTCGTGCTTCGGGCGGGCTGATTACAGGCGCGTAGTTACTATTGAAAATCAGCAACAAACGAAGATTTGCATTTTTTTCAGGTTGTAAAATCGTTTTAAAAAACTGTTGCTTATGGAAATTCAATGCTTCCATTTGATG
>CAMAVO010000134.1 GCA_945861685.1 Chitinophaga pinensis
AGGTCGTAATTATTGAAGTCTTTGCGGTAAACACTGGCCAGTCCAAAGCCGGCAATGGTGGCGTTTACCACATTCCAGTAGATGTTCATGTGGTAAAAATATTTGTTGTAGGGTGTGCTGGGGTTGTCCATCAGCGCAAACGAAGTGGCAAAATTAGCAACGCTCCAGCTTGCCAGCGTAATGTGCATGGCCCGCTGCGTTTTTTTGTTGCGCGTGTTGTAAGTGTCAAACGCCAGTTTGTTTTGCGCTGAAGTATTTTCAAACGCAAACAGCGCAAGCACAAAAAACAGGATTATCTTTTTCATAAAAATCTAAAACATCTAACTTCCAACCTCCATCTTCCAATCTACATTTTCAAAAGTATAAATTTTTAGCTTTGTCACTTCTTAAACTCTAAAAACACCATATATGTATAATCAAGGCATGTTGCGCGATGATGCGCTGAAAGGAAAAACCATTTTAGTAACCGGAGGCGGCACAGGACTTGGCCGCGCCATGAGTAAATACTTTTTAGAGCTGGGCGCGAACGTAATTATTGCCAGTCGCAAACTGCCCGTAATAGAAAAGGCAGCAAAAGAATTGCAGGACGAAACGGGAGGCAGTGTACTCGGACTTTCGTGCGATGTACGCAACTACGAGGAAGTGGAAAAAATGGTAGCTGCCGGCATTGCAAAATTCGGAAGAATTGATGTGCTGGTAAATAATGCAGCTGGTAACTTTGTTAGTCCTACCGAGCGTTTGAGCCACCGCGCCATTGATACCGTAGTGGATATTGTGTTGCGCGGTTCTTATAACTGCACGCTTGCCTTAGGAAAAATCTGGATTGCCGAAAAACAAAAAGCCGCTGTACTGAGCATTGTAACAACGTATGCGTGGACAGGCTCGGGCTATGTAGTTCCTTCTGCAATGGCAAAAGCCGGAGTATTGGCAATGACCCGCTCCTTAGCCGCAGAATGGGGCCGCAACGGAATTCGCCTGAACGCCATTGCTCCCGGACCATTTCCAACCGAAGGCGCATTCAGCCGTTTGTTTCCTGAAGAAGTATCAAAGATGATGGACCCTAAAACAAAAATTCCATTGGGCCGCTACGGTGAGTTACCTGAACTGGCAAATCTTGCTGCTTATTTAGTTTCTGATTTCTCTTCTTACGTGAATGGAGATGTAGTAACCATTGATGGTGGCGAATGGCTATACGGTGGCGGAGAATTCAACATGTTCAGTCACATACCTAAAGAAATGTGGGATATGCTGGAACAAGCCATCCGCACTACAAATAAGAAATCAAAAGAATAATATCATACTAAGGCTTCGACAGGCTCAGCCTGACAAAAGCGGTGTCACCCTGAGCTTGTCGAAGGGCAAACAAATAAAAGAATGAAACAATACCACGACCTCATGCGCCATGTGCTGGAAACCGGCACAAAAAAAGAAGACCGCACCGGCACCGGAACACAAAGTGTGTTTGGCTACCAGATGCGTTTTAATTTAGAAGAAGGTTTTCCATTATTAACTACCAAAAAAATGCACATACGTTCTATCATTCACGAGTTGTTGTGGTTTCTGCAAGGCGATACCAATATCAAATACCTGAAAGATAACAACGTTTCCATTTGGGATGAGTGGGCGGATGAAAAGGGAAACCTTGGACCTGTTTACGGCTACCAGTGGCGCAGCTGGCAGGCACCTGACGGCAGAGTAATTGACCAGATCAGCAACCTGATTGCGATGATAAAAAAGAACCCTGACTCACGCAGATTGATTGTAAGCGCATGGAACCCTGCCGATGTGGACAAGATGGCGTTGCCGCCTTGCCACACTATGTTTCAGTTTTATGTTGCCGATGGAAGATTGAGTTGCCAGTTGTATCAGCGCAGTGCCGATATTTTTCTGGGTGTTCCGTTTAACATTGCTTCATATGCTTTGCTTACGATGATGGTGGCGCAGGTTTGCGATTTAAAGCCCGGAGATTTTGTTCACACCTTTGGTGATGCGCATTTATATTCCAATCATCTGGAACAAACCAGACTGCAACTGAGCCGCGATTTTCGTGCACTGCCAATAATGAAAATCAATCCGGCTGTGAAAGATATTTTCGGATTTAATATTGAAGATTTTACGCTTGAGAATTACGATCCGCATCCACACATTAAGGCCGCAGTAGCGGTATAGTTATGACTATCTCCCTCATAGCAGCCGCATCAGAAAATAACGTAATCGGAAAGGATAACAAGCTTATCTGGAAACTACCTGCCGACATGAATTTCTTCAAAACAAAAACGCTGGGGCATCATATCATTATGGGGCGTAAAACATTTGAATCCACAGGTGTTTTACCAAAACGAACTACAATTATTATTTCCCGCAACAATGATTTAACTGTTCCTGAAAATTGTTTGCTTGCTACTTCAATAGAAGATGCTATCAGCAAAGTCAAAAACGATAATGAAGCTTTTATAATTGGCGGTGCCGACATTTACAAGCAAAGCCTGTCAGTAGCTGACAAAATCTACCTCACCCGCATACACCATATATTTGAAGGGGATGCACATTTCCCTGAAATTGATGTAACAAAATGGGAATTAGTTTCAGAGCAAGTCCATCATCCTGACGAAAAAAATCAATACGCTTTTACTTTTCTGGAATACAGAAAAAAGTAGTCTTGATTTTATCTGACTAAGCTTACTCTTCCTCTCACATCATAGCTTCTTCCATAAATATCTTTTATGCGGAAGCTATATACGTAAACACCTGCAGGAACTGGACCGCCAGTTAATTGATTAGTTCCATCCCAGCCCACATTTTTATCATACGAATTAAAAATCTGTGGTCCCCAACGACTAAAAATACGCATCTCACAACCGAATACATCCTCGCCATATCCAAGAAAAACATCGTTTATTCCATCACCATCCGGAGTAAAGGCATTGGGAACGTAAAATGTGAGATAAGGATCAATTCGAATTGAACTATCTGTTGTGTCACTGCAACCAAAATCATTAGAAACAATAAGAATAACAGGATGTATGCCGGTATCGGTATAAAAGTGTGATGGATTTTCATCAGATGAAAAAGTGCCATCATCAAACGACCAGTTCCATACGGTTGCACCTAAAGAATTATCATCAAACTGAATTTCAGGTTCCATGAAATTACTTACCGCAGGAATAGCAAAAAACGAAGCATCGGGTCGCGGATAAACTATAACGGTTGTTGAAGTGGAATCAGTGCAATTTCCAAGTGTTACATACAACCATGTTACATAATCACCTTCGCTTCCGAAAAGATGCGAAGGATCTGAAGCTGTTGATGTAGCTGCATCACCAAAAGTCCAGCTATAAGTAACTCCTCCGGCAGGTGTTGATGTGTTGGTGAAAGAAACTGCATCACCATCACATTCATTTCCGGCAGTGAAAGAAGCAGTTGGAACAGGATCAACTGTAATAGTAACATCATCAGCATCATCGCAGCCAAAACTGTTGGTAACTGTAACTGTGTAAGTTATAGTTGCAGTTGGTGTTGCAAAAGGATTTGCAATCGTTGCATTGCTTAAGTCAGTAGCAGGTGACCACAGAAAAACAGTTCCTCCTCCACTTGCATCCAAGGTAACCGAACTTCCAAGACAAACATTTACATCACTGCCTGCTGCTGCATCGGGAATAACATTAACAGTTGCTTTCAGCGTATCTCTTGAAACACAGCCCGAAGCATTGGTGTACAGATATATCATATCATGAACACCAACACCTGCTGTTGCAGGATTAAAATCCCCTGTTGCCGGATTGGTTACTCCTGTTCCTGTCCAAATACCACCTGCGGGAGTAAAGCCGGCAGGCGTATATACTGCATCATCAGCACAAACCGCAAAATCATTTCCGGCATTAATTGCATCGGCAGGTATAACTTGGGTTACAATATTATTACTTGCCAGACCAACACAGGTGAAGTTTGTGGCAATTACGGTGATATCATTTACCGCAGGCAAGCTACTTGTAGTATATGTATTAGATGCTCCACTTTGCAACAAAGTAACACCGTTAAAAAATTCATATATCTCAAAACCTGCGGGAGCAGCCGTAAAAACAATCTGGTCCTGTGAGCAAATAATATCATCAGGATCGGAACTGGAAAGTGTTACAACAGGATAATCATTTACAAGCGTAACGATTGCTGTGCTTGGCTGTCCAAGACATCCTGCAGCGCTTGTAGCAACAACAGTAATGGAATTGGGAGAAGTAAGTGTAGTGCTTGAATACGTATTGGAAGCACCGTTTTGAATAGAAGTTACTCCGTCAAAAAACTCATAATTAGCGTAGGTATTGGGCGTTGCCGTAAACGTAATATTATCACCTGTACAGATCTTATCATCACTGTCGCTGCTGGTAAGTGTAGTTACCGGCATAGGATTTACAACCGTAACTATTGCGTTGCTTTCAGCGCTCGGACAGCCGTTATCTGTTGCTATAACGGTTACACTGTTCACAACGGCAAGCGTTGTTGTCGGATAGGTGTTTGATGCTCCGTTCTGAACAGAAACTCCGTTATCAAAAAACTCATAATTATCTAATCCAGGAGGTGTGGCTGTGAAGGTGACCAAATCGCCTTCGCATATTTCATTATCCAATTCTGATGAAGCAAGTGTAACCACAGGAATTGCTGTAACCACAGGCGAAAGCGTATCACTCGGATTAGTAAAGCAGGTTCCTGCAAATGCAATAACAGTAAGACTATCTCCTGCCTGAAATGATGAAGTGGAATACGTATTACCTATCCCTGCCTGAACAGAAGCTCCGTTGAGGTAAAAATCATACGCAGCAAAATTTCCGTCAGCTGTAAATGTTAAGGGGTCGCCAGCACAGATTGAATCATCAGATGCAACAAGATTTACATTCAGCACACTTTGTGTAACAGTAACGGTAGTTGAATCCAATACCTGACCACAGCACGATGTTGTTACAATTACATAAATAGTGTATGTTCCGGGAGCAATAAAAATAACACCTGTTGCCGTTTGAAATCCTGCACCCGAAAGCACGGGAGGTACCGCAGCCGGACCAAAAGCCCAATCGTAATTTGTACCGACAATTGAAGTTGTGAAATCATTAGGGCAACCTGCATCAATTGTAGGGTTTGCAGGAGTAATGGAAGGCAATGTTGATCCGGGATTAAAGATTTCCATAAAATCCGTAAAGTTGGTTCCGTTAAGTGAAATGGTTCTTCTTCCCGTGTTGGGGTAAATAACACTGATAGGACCTGTACCATTGCCAGTTGCAGGAACTGCGCCTGCTCCAAAATTCCATGCACCACCTACAGGTGATGAATACGATACAATTGAATTAGTGCAACCCGAGTTCTGAACAAAAATATCTGGCGGTCCGCCCGGAACTGCAACAATACCACTTTGAGCTACCGGAGTTCCTCCGGTTTCGCTCAGCGCAACGCTTGGTCCTGCTGCACCATCGCCACCTGCTCCACCTGCTCCACCTGCACCGCCTGCACCACCTGCACCGCCTGCACTGTTCCCACCACAACCATAACCGGGCCCGCCTGCCCCACCGGCTCCACCCGGTCCACCTGGTCCACCTGGTCCGCCTGCTCCACCCACTCCGCCTGCTCCAGGATTAAGAAAACAATCTGTTATCGCTCCGCCTGCCCCGTTTGTAAAAAGAAATACAGCGAATGAACCTCCGCCACCGCTGCCACCGTTTCCGCCATAGCCGCCTTCGCCTCCTGCACCACCACCACCACCACTTCCGCCTACATCATCCGGTCCGCTCTGCTGACGGCCACCGCCACCACCGCCACCGCCACCGCCACAACCCGGCCCTCCTTGTGTTCCGTTTCCACCGGCTGTTCCCGGCACATAATATCCGCCTGCAATGGCTCCGGGTAATCCTGTAACTCCGGCCGTTCCTGCTGTTCCTGAGCCGCCTGCGCTGCCGGGTGTTCCGGGCTGCATTCCGCAACTATTGTTGTTACTATTTCCAAAAAGACCACAACCACATCCGGGTCCTGTTCCACCTGTTCCTGCTGCCCCACCACAACCGGCAGGCAAACCCGGAAGACCGTTACCTGTATTATTTGCCCATCTGCTGCCTACTCCTCCATTGCCACCACTATTTCCTTGCACACCCACTCCGCCTAATCCACCGGGAGGAACATTTTGCTCATTGGCTCCGGGGTTTCCCGGTGCTCCGGCTGCTCCGGCAACGCCTGTAACTCCGGGCGCACCGGCAGCTCCGGGAGCACCGGAACCTGTATTTACAATGCATCGCACGATGTTATAATTACTGCAGCCTGTTAAATAAATACCATAAACCGATGTGGAAGGCGTTACAGCAGCAGCCACGTTTATAGTCAGATCCTGCAAACTAAAATTGCTTGCATTCAGCCCGCCCAACCCTAGCAATGCATTGAATGGCATTAAGGGATTAGCAGGATCACGGTCAATTACGGTAGGCGTGGTATTACTTTTTGTCCAGGCGCTTCCGGGGTCAAAACCACCTTCAATAGTTATATCGTTGGGGATTTGTATAGTATTTGAAATGGGGTAATTGCCAAAAGCCATCCATATTCTTGGATTGGCAGGTGAAGCAAGTGTAAGCCCATAAGCAAAACTTGCAGGAGCTGCTTTTGTTCCGGCTGTGCCTGCACTTACACCTGTGGGAGTAACATAAACAACACCGCACTCCTGCGCATGAAGGCTTATGTAACTGATGATAAAAAATAAAAGAAGAGTTAATTTAAGTGAAAAGGTACTTATATGTTTCATGCAGGTTTGCAGCAGGGGTTTTAAAATTTCCTGCCAAAGATAGAATAATATAGGTATGAAGTCAATAGGGGTTATTACCTTCGTAAAATTTTTATAACATGGCAATCTGGTTTACTAATTATACGCTTGAGCAAGTGCGTAGCATGGAAAAGGGCAATATGATGGAATACCTTGAAATGGAAACCACTGAACTTGGTGAAGATTTTGTACGTGGCAAACTAAAAATGACGGACAAAGTTCGACAACCTATTGGATTATTGCATGGCGGTGCTTCAGTTGCTTTAGCTGAATCGCTCGGGAGTATTGGCGCCAACTTAATAGTTGATCCTTCAAAATTTTACTGTGTTGGCTTGGATATAAACGCCAATCACATTCGTGGTGTGCGCGAAGGCTATGTTTATGGCGAAGCTCGTCCTTTGCATATTGGCAAAACCACACAGGTATGGGAAATAAAACTGACAGATGAAGCAGGGAAACTGACTTGCATAAGCAGGCTGACCATGGCGGTGATTGCTAAATGAATACGCTGAACACCTACTCATTCCTACAACACGCAGCCACCCAATGGCCCCACAAACCTGCAGTGCATGACGAGCAGGGTACGCTTACCTTTCATCAACTCTTTACCCAAGCCGAACAACTAAAACACCAACTACTCACAAAAGGTATCGGAAAAGGTTGCGGAATTGGAATGATTTGCAAAAACGACCGCAACTTCATTATTGCGCTGTTTGGAAGTTTAGGAAGTGGCGCAACGGTTATGCCCATAGCATATCATTTGCAAAAGGAAGAACGCGAAAAACTTTTTTTGGAAGCTAACCTGCACACTGTTATTGAAGAAGATAAAGCAGGAGGTTTCAGTATTTCACTAACAGAAAGAAATCTAAACAATACTTTTGCACCTAATGTTCCAAACGCAGCCTTTGTCCGCTTTACCTCCGGCACAACAGGAAAATCAAAAGGCGTAATCATCTCGCACCAAAGCGTGTTGGAGCGCTGCCAAGCAGCCAACAAAACTTTGCTGCTAACTGAGAATGATTGCGTGGTGTGGGTATTGCCCATGGCGTATCATTTTGTGGTTTCCATTATGCTCTATGTAAAGGCAGGTGCAGCAATTGCTATCTGTAATGATTTTACGGCAAGTTCTATTTTGAATTATGCAAACAGATACCACGGCACACTGTTATATGCTTCGCCCATGCACATCCGTTTGCTGGCAGCTGATACAAGCGGTGAAAAATTCAATAACATGCAGCGTGTTATCTCCACTTCTACAGCCATTCCTATTCAGTATGCTCATTCATTTAAAAGCCGCTACGGGATTGCTGTGCAACAGGCATTCGGAATTATTGAAGTTGGTTTGCCTGTTATAAATACAAAAAGTGCTGAGGAACAACCCTCAGCTATTGGTCACGCCTTACCTGATTATGAAGTTGCGATTATGGATAATGATCTGAATATTCTTCCTGCCGGAACTGTTGGAAAACTTGCAATAAAAGGTCCCGGGATGTTTGATGCCTATTTATCTCCGCCACAATTGCGCGAAGAAATTCTGCAACAAGGATGGTTTATTACAGGTGATCTTGCCTCCAAATCTGCTGACAGTTTACTGAATATTGAAGGTCGTGAAAAATCAATGATTAATGTATCGGGTAACAAAGTCTTTCCTGAAGAAGTGGAAGCTGTTTTAAAAGAACATGCTGCGGTAAAAGAAGCACGGGTATTTTCATTAAAACATGCGCTTACAGGAGAAATAGTAAGTGCAGAAGTTGTTCTTAATACCAACACAAAAGTTACCGATGAAGAATTGCTTGCTCACTGCCGCAAAAAACTTTCACCCTTCAAAGTGCCGCAAACCATTACTTTTGCAACAGAACTAAGCATGACCGGAAGCGGAAAAGTAAAAAGATAAATGCGAATAGACAT
>CAMAVO010000135.1 GCA_945861685.1 Chitinophaga pinensis
CATCAATTAACCGGAAAACTAAACAAACAATGGAAAAACTACTATCACAAAAAAGCGGTCCCTGTAAACCTATTGCAGGATTAACTTATTATTGTAAACTTATATCAGGATTTAATTACTAAACCGTAAACTTTTTTTAGGACGGGTCAGCTGCCCCTGCCCGCTATTC
This sequence comes from Chitinophaga pinensis, assembly GCA_945861685.1. Taxonomy (GTDB): domain Bacteria; phylum Bacteroidota; class Bacteroidia; order SXHM01; family SXHM01; genus SXHM01. Next base: position 170 of record CAMAVO010000135.1, read on the forward strand.
TTAAAATTCAGTTTGCGAAAAAATATTTCAGAACCGTTTACCCCACCTGCATTATTGCGCTGCTAAAGAATGATAACGATGTGACACTGTATCTGAAATGCGATGAAAAGGATAAACCCGTTACCACGCTGGTGCTGAAAAAAGCCAGCCTTCAGGATATTGCCTGCCAGTTATTTCCCTTTGGATTTGTGCAAACCCAGCGCCAGAGCATAATAAACCTGCATTATTTTGAGGGTGTTGATGGCGATACCGTTTTGCTGCGCACGCCCATTGAAAAGACCATTAGAATTGGTAGTTCATTTAATGAACAGGTACATCAGCTTATTGATTTATATCTGAATGGTAAAAAATGCATTACCCTTTTGGGTAACATATAATGCCGGTTCACTCCCAAAAACAGGTTGTTAGCTACCGGTTTATGCCATCCCCCTCCCCCGTTTTGTAACTACGCATCCTGAAAAGGAAATGCATCTCCCAAGTTTGGGAGGCAGGTTTCCAAAAAAGGAAATGCATCTCCCAAGTTGGGGAGGCAGGTTTCCGAAAAAGGAAATACATCTCCCAAGTTGGGGAGACAGGTTTCCAAAAAAGGAAATACATCTCCCAAGTTGGGGAGACAGGTTTCCGAAAAAGGAAATACATCTCCCAAGTTGGGGAGGCAGATTTCCGAAAAAGTGAATTGTCGCCCCAAGCTTAGTCGAAGGGTTATTAATTAAATACTAACCAATAAAACCAAAAACACCATGATAGAATTAGTAAGGTACTTCGGAATTCTTTTTATGAATCCCAAAATCAGTCGCGAACGCCTCAAAGATTTTACCGAAAGCCATATTGCCCGCTTAGCGGCCAATAATCCGGGCGGTATTTTTACCACCATTTTAACCGATATTACCAATGCCTACACCAATTTTTTTGGCGACCTGAGCAGCGAGCTTACCAATTTAGCCGTGCAGGAAGGTAAAACCATAGCCATGAACGAAAGCCGCCTTGCACTGGAAAAAAACCTGAGCGACAACGAAAAACTGATTGCCTTTACCTACCGCAACAATCTTGCAGTGTATGAAGAATTTTATCCGCTGGGCTTAAAAGAATATTATGACTGCGACCTGCCCACCCTTGAAAGCATCAGCACACGCTACCTTAACGTACTTAACAGCCACGCAGCCGATTTTACTGCCGTCTTTATAGCCGAATACACAACCCTGCAAGGCACCTTTGTAACTAACCGCACGGCACAAACTACTGCCAAATCAAACGTAGATTCTGAGCGCAGCGACCTTAGCAGCTCACGCACAGCAGTAGCGCAGCAACTGACCAAAAACCTGCTTACCATATCACTTCAGTACTTAGGTGACGAAACCAAAGCCGATGTATACTTTGACCAAAGCATACTAAACGCAGCTTTTAAAGAAAGTGAGCGCAAGGTAGACAGCAACATAGACCCCGGAGTAACCCAAAACGTATTTGATAACATTACCAAACCCGAACTGCTACTCAAAGGCAATAACAACGGCACCACCGAACTTTACATAGGCTTTAAAGCCAGCCCCGATGAAGCCTGCACAGCAGCCGACACCATTGCCCAGCCGGGAGCTTTGGGCAGCACCACCGCAGGCGCACTGGGCTACAGCAGCGTAAAAAAATACCTCAACATCACCAACCCTGCCGGCATTACGGGTAGTTATGTGATTGAGAAGATTTAAAGTTTGAAACATAACAACAACCCCCGAAGGTTTTAAAGACTTCGGGGGTTGTTGTTTTAAGGGAATGTGTAGATTTGAGGTATGAAAAAGGTTGTATTGCTACTCGTCATGCTGAACTTGTTTCAGCATCTGTGTGAAGCACAAACAAATGTTTATCATCCGTTTCCTGATTCGAATGCAGTGTGGAATATTCATTATTTTGCTACCTGCTTGGGAGCAGGTGGAGCAGAAGATTATTACTCTTTTAAAATGCAGGGGGATACCTTAATGCAAACACAAACCTATCATAAGCTATATATTCCTTATGTTGAAAGCACACTATCAGGAGTTTGTTTTGGTTCAGGTTATTCGGCAGGTTATCAGGGAGCATTAAGGGAAGACACTGCTGAACGAAAAGTTTATTTTGTTCCACCCGGTCAACCCGATGAAGAGTTACTGTATGATTTTACAATGGAGGTTGGCGACACCGTTCAGGGATATCTCACATCCTTTGAGCCTGTCACTGTTCAGGAAATCGATTCTGTTATAGTGGGAAATGTTTATCGCAAACGATGGAGAATAAATCATTGTTATTCAATAGATATTATTGAAGGAATAGGAAATACTTATGGAATGATTGTGCAAATTATTCCTTGTATTACAGATATGCCTGATTACGTTATCACTTGCTTCAGTCAGAATGATCAAACACTTTATCCTGAAAATGTATCATCCTGCATACTTATTACAGGCGTTGAAATGAATGAACCACAAAACCAATTCACCCTCTACCCCAACCCAGCCAACACGTTTGTCACCCTGAGCGCAGTCGAAGGGCTAACTAGAAATTCCGACTTACAAATCCACAACGCACAGGGGCAGCTTGTAAGTCATTCAACATTCGATGTTCAGCATTCGACATTCGATATTTCTTCCCTCTCTTCAGGCATCTACTTTCTGACACTTGATAACGGGGAGCAAACAGTGAGCAGGAAGTTTGTGAAGGAGTAGAAAAAATCTCTTTATCTTTGTGGCATGACATTACAAGTTGAAATACTAAACCCCAAGGCAACAAAACTGCTGAGAGATTTGGCAGACATGAAACTTATTTCCATCACCACCAAAAAGGACAATCAGTTTATAAGCCTTTTAAACCGCCTGCGCTCAAAAGAAAAGAGCGCACCAACGCTTGCTGAAATTACCCGCGAGGTGGAGGCCGTAAGGAAAAAGCGCCATGCCCGCTAAAACGCTGCGATTAGTAATAGATACCAACCTTTGGGTAAGTTTTCTCATTACCCGTAATTATCATAAACTCGATAAAATAATTGTAAACCATCAGGCACAACTGCTCTTCAGTAAAGAATTACTTGCCGAATTTATTGACGTAGTAAACCGTCCTAAGCTGAAAAAATATTTCAGTAAAAAAGATGTAGAAATCCTTCTTCATTCTCTTGAAAAAAATTTGCACTTGATTGAGGTTAGTTCAACCGTTAAATTATGTCGCGACCCTAAAGACAACTTTCTGCTTGCACTTGCAAAAGACGGCAAAGCCGATTATCTGATAACTGGAGATAATGACTTACTTGTTTTGAAAAAGATTGGCACAACCCGTATCATTTCAATAACAGAGTTCTTGTCAGAAAACTAAAACGCCAACCCAAAGTTAATCCCCAGCGTAATCTTCACCGGTTTATCGTATAGTGGAGTAATATCATCAAAGTCGTGGATAACATAGGTGCGGCCTGCATAATGCTCCCACCACGTATTCTTTTTATAGCCCAGGCCAAAGAAGAAATCAAACGAAACTTTATCGCGGATAATAACCTGATAACCTGCCAGCGCATTCAGGTTAAAGTGGGTAACCTCTAAATAATTATTGGCGGCATTCCAGCTCTTGGTGCTGATAATGGCATTGGACCAAGAGAGCTGCGGACCACACCAGAACCCGCGCGGAGCCTTGCGTTTACCTAAATAATAACGATACGCCATCTGAAAACGCCAGCCCCTTACTTTCAGTTTAGTGTTGCCCTGCGAATTATTAAGTGAGCTGCCTGCATTACTTTTTTCGGCCTGCGAAAGCAGCGGACTTTTTCCCAAAAACGAGATGCCCACCACAAAACTACTGTGAGCAGAAAAAGCCGTTTCGCGAATCAATTTATACTCTGCAGTGTAGGGTATTGGTCCCCACATAATGCTGAACGGATTGGTTTTATACACCGTAAGCGCCTTGGGCGAGTGGCGTGTTTTCAGTAATGATTTAAGTGAATCTTTCTGCGCCTTTTGCTGAGCATCGGTTTGTGCATATACACTGCTGCTGCACAAAATGAGGAAAAAGAAATGCCACAGATTCACAGATTTTAATCCGGTTCTGAATAGATTAAAGATAAATCTGTGAATCTGTGGCAATGTATTTTTCTAAAAATATAATCGTGCCTTTGTACCCGTATCCTGTCCGGCAATATCGCCCTGCAAAAATTTATAGTACCCTGTAATGGCAATCATAGCCGCATTGTCGGTGCAGTACTCAAAAGGCGGAATAAACACTTTCCAGTTGCCTTTTTCCTGTTCGGCAAGCAAGGCGTTGCGCAAACCCGAATTTGCCGATACCCCGCCAGCAATTGCTACCTGAGTAATCCCTAACTCTTTTGTGGCTAACCTCAGTTTATTCATCAGCGTTTGCACAATGGTATGTTGCAGTGAAGCGCAGATGTCGTTCAGGTTTTTGCTGATAAATTCTTCGGGCGTGGTGCAGGTATTATCCATACCGTTGTCGCGGATGAAATACATAAAAGCCGTTTTCAGTCCGCTGAAACTAAAATCATATCCCGGAATTTTTGCCTCCGGAAATTTGTAGCGCAAGGGGTTACCCAGCTTGGCATATTTATCAATCAGTGGTCCGCCCGGGTATGGCAGTCCCATAATTTTTGCTGCTTTATCAAACGCCTCACCTGCGGCATCATCAGTAGTTTGGCCTATTACCTCCATCTCTAAATAATCCTTCACCATCACAATCTGTGTGTGCCCTCCCGAAACAGTAAGACACAAAAACGGAAACGAGGGCTTGCTCTGCTCCCCCTCTCCCTCGGAGAGGGGGCCGGGGGGTGAGGCTCTAATAAAGTGAGCAAGAATATGCGCCTGCATATGATTAACCGGTATCAGTGGAATATTCAGTGCCAGCGCAAATGCCTTTGCAAACGAGCCGCCCACCAGCAACGAGCCCAGCAAACCGGGACCTTGGGTAAAGGCAACTGCACTAATGTCTTCGCGCTTTATACCTGCCTTTTTCATTGCCTCATCTACCACCGGAATAATATTTTGCTGATGCGCCCGTGAAGCCAGCTCGGGTACCACACCGCCAAAGTTTTTATGTACCTCCTGCCCTGCTATGATGTTGGCAAGGATGTTGGTATCCGACAGCACAGCGGCAGCCGTTTCGTCACAGGATGATTCAATAGCAAGAATGATAACAGGCTTCGTGTTCATTTACCTAATTTTGCAAATAATAAAAGTCAAACAATCGGTTGTTAAATAATTAGTGGAAAGCTGTGTAATTAGAGGCAAACAATCCATGTAATTAGTGTCTTCAAAAGTATTGAAAAAAACACTTAAAATATCTTCGGTTACACTGGCAGTTATCATTCTGCTTGTTACTTGCGCCTACTTTGGATTCCGCAGCAGCAGGGTGCAAACCAGACTTACACAATACATTGCCTCTTATATTTCCAAACAATTAGGGGCCACCGTTTCGGTGCGCGGTGTTGACATCGGCTTTTTCAACAGCCTTATTCTGGAAGGCTTGTATGTAGAAGATTTGCATCACGACACGCTGATCTATGCCGACAAAATAAAAGCAAACATAACCGGTGTGGGCATACAGCAAAATCATTTGCAGGTAAGCCGCCTTACCCTCGAAGAAGCAAAAGTTTACCTGCGCAAATATCCCGAAGATAAGGGCAAACTCAATCTTCAGTTCATCATTGATGCCATGGGTAAAAAAGATACCACAAAAGTTTCAGCACCCTGGACCTTTGATGTAAATGCATTGCGCTTAAGGCAAACCTCCTTTCAGTATGACGACCAGCTAAAGCCCCGCAAAGAATGGGGAATGGATTACAGCCACCTGTTTGTAAAACACATCAATGTTGATCTTGACGATATCATAATCCGTGGCGATACCATAAAAGGCAACATGCTAAGCCTTACCTGTGCCGAACAAAGCGGTTTTATTTTGCAGGAGTTTTCAGGAAAAGCTACGGTTAGTCCCGTTTTGCTGAAGGTGGATGACCTGCACATTACCACACCCTCGAGCAAGATTGTTACGCAACTTGAATTCACGTATTCGCGCTGGGGCGATTTTCTGGATTATGTAAACAAGGTGAACATGAACCTTGACCTTACCGACAGCCGCGTAAGTTTTTTCGACATTGCCTACTTCGCCACTGCCCTGCGCGGAATGACCACCACCATTGATGTTACCGGAAAAGTGAAAGGGCCCGTTCGTAACCTCAAAGGCGAAAAATTAGACATCCGTTTTGGCGATAACACACACTTTATCGGTAATGTAGAACTGGAGGGCTTGCCCGACATCAAGGCAACCTTTATGCACCTGAACATTAAAAAATTAACTACAACCCGTGCCGACCTCAACCGCATTCCGCTGCCACCCTTTCAAAAAGGCAACTACCTTAGAATGCCCGAAAACGTTGGCTATCTGGGTAAAATAAATTTCAAAGGAAGCTTTACAGGGTTCTTCACCAGCTTTACCGCTTACGGAAATTTTAACACTGCCATCGGGAACATTTCATCGGATATTTCACTCAAAAAAGATCCAAAGAAAAACACATATGCTTACGAGGGGAAACTTTCGGCAAGCGAGTTTAACATCGGGAAGTTTTTAGAATCGGAAGACTATCTTGGCAAGGTATCGCTGAACGCAACCATCAACGGCAGCGGCTTTGAAAAGTCCACCATCAACACCAAACTAAACGGAACCATCAACAGCATTGACCTGAATGGCTACAACTACAAAAACATAACGGTGGAAGGTTTGTATGCCAACAAAATTTTTGATGGTAAACTGAACATTGCCGAAGAAAACATAAAACTTGCCTTTAACGGAAACGTGAATTTGGCAGGAGAACTGCCCGTTGTGGATTTCACGGCTGAACTAAAAGATGTCCACCTCAGCAAGCTCAACATTCTAAAAAACAGAGACAGTGTTATTGTTTCGTCTAACCTTAAATTCAATTTCACCGGTGATGATATTGACAATGGAATAGGAAATATTATCCTGAGCAAAAGTGTTTACACCGAAGGCGAACGAACATTTGCATTTAATGATTTTGAACTGGACATTCGCGAAGACAATAATAAGCAACGCACACTTACCTTGCTCTCTGATATTGCAGATGCCGAGTTTACAGGAAAATTCAAATTCCGCCAGTTGCCCGAAGCTTTCAACAAGCTGATGCAAAACTATCTTCCGGCTTATGCTGCCGATTTCAAAACCAAAGAGGCAGAAAAAGTACCCGAAGTTTTTGAATACACCATAACACTTAAAAATACAGAACTTCCTGAGTTTTTATTTGTCCCGAAACTGCACCTGAACAAGCCTGCAAAACTAAACGGAAGCTTCAATTCCAACATCAGCAGTTTTGTACTTAAAGGAGATATTCCTGAATTGTTTATTGACAGTGTTAAAATTCATGACATTAACATTTCAGCAAAATCAGTAGGCGATGAATTTCATGCGGCAATCACTTCTGAAAAAGTAAATATTACCGACAGCATTTACCTGAAAAAGCTGGATATAAAAGCCCAAATTGCATTAGACAAATTAGACTACAACGTACGCTGGGACAACAATGGCAAAGTGCTTAATTCTGCCGACATAAGCGGCACAGCAATTTTTGCACCGCGCTCGGTTGAGATACGCATCCTGCCTTCAGAAATTTATATCCAGGATCAGCAGTGGGCTGTAAACCCCGACAATAAAATAAGTATTGACAGTGTGGATATAACGTTTAAGAGCCTGACGTTCTTCAGTCGTGAACAGAGTATAACCGTTGACGGAAAAGTTTCTAAAAAAATGAACGAACCGTTGGATGTAAAATTCAGTCAGTTTGATATTTCAAACTTTAATTCCTTCACTAAAAAAAATGGTTTTGTGTTCGATGGCTATATTGACGGAAAGGCTTCGCTCAACAACATTCGTCAGGATTTGATTTTTACAGCCGACCTCAACTTTACGGAGCTTACCGTTAACCACGAACTGATTGGAACAGGTTCCATGTCCAGCACTTACGACAATGTTACAAAAGTGGTTGAAGCAAAAGGAAAACTGATGCGCGATGCAGTTCCTGCCATTGATTTCAGCGGAAAATATTACACCGCTAAAAAGGAAGACAGTTTTGATTTCGACCTTTCACTTGACAAAACTCCGCTCAGTATTTTTAGCAAATATGTTAGCGCTGTTATGGGCAACCTTAAAGGCTATGCCAGTGGGAAAGTGAAACTGAAAGGCACACCTAAAGACCCTGACATTAAGGGGAAACTGAATTTACAGAAAGTGAATTTTGATATTGCTTACCTCAACACACATTACAGCTTTACAGGCGATGTTGATGTAGTCAAAGATGCATTTATCATCAACAATCTTCAGTTGCACGATTATGTATCTGACAACTCTGTTTTGCGTTTGCGCGACATCAATGACGGTATTGGAATTGTGAACGGAAAACTGATGCACAACAAGTTTAAAAACTTCCGGTTTGAAGCAACCTTACAGGCCAACAACATGCTATTCCTCAACACCACAGC
>CAMAVO010000136.1 GCA_945861685.1 Chitinophaga pinensis
CCAGCGCCCAGTTCCCTGCAGCATAAGTTTCCACAAAAAAGCGCGCAGATATTTTATCATGCACCAAAGGATCATTCACATATTTCTCCACTTCCTTTTTATCACGCGAAATTGCTGTAGCATCCAGTTTAGTGCTTTGTGTAAAGCCCGGGAAAATATTATTCACAAATCTTCCCAAAGTAACTTCAAACTTTGGTGGCTCAAACGCTAACTTCAACCAGGGCGATGATGCAATAACACCTGCAATCTCAGGTTTTCTGCGCAGTACATAATTCAAAACTACATTGCCGCCCATACTGTGTCCGTAAATAAATTTCTTACTTCCTGGAGCAATTTTTTCTGCCTGTTTTAATAAATCAGAAACACCATCCAGCAACAAATCATAAGAAGGAGTATGTCCGCGCTTTCCACCCGATTTTCCATGTCCTCTGTGGTCATAAGCAATCACCGAATAACCGGCATCAACAAGATATTCTGCAACGTGTGCATACCGTCCGCTGTGCTCGCCCATGCCGTGCACAATGCAAATAACAGCTTTCGGTTTTGAATCATTTAACCAGCATTGTGCGTAAATTTCAACACCGTCAGATGCTGTCCACTTTAAGTCCTGATGTTTCATAGTTTGTATTTTTGAGGAAGAACAAAAGTAGTTTTTCCTGCACATTAATCAGAATGAAAAATATCTACCTTTGAAACGCATCTTGTCAACCTGAACTTGTTTCAGGGTCTTGAATAAAAGATGCTGAAACAAGTTCAGCATGACGAATCTAAAAAACAATTAGTATGGAAATCCTGAAAAAAATTCTGAAGCTTGTATTAATGTTTGTTGTGCTGGGCGTAATGTGGATAGCCGGCAATCTGCTTTTCGGAACCATCACCGATTTTAAACCTGAGAAAGAAATAAAACTTGCTGTGCGCGGAAAGGCAGTAGCGCAGCCCGACAGTATTTTTAGTTTCATTAACTGGAACATCGGTTACGGTGGGCTAGGAGAGAAGGCTGACTTCTTTTATGATGGCGGGAAAATGGTAGTTTCTGCCGAAGAAGATGTGGACAACTATTTAAACGGAATTTACCAATTCGCTAAGTCAAACGACAGTGTTGATTTTTTCTTTTTTCAGGAAGTGGATACGCTGGCGCGTAGAAGTTACCGGATCAATGAGCTATGGGGAATTTCACAACAATTGCCGGATTATACCTACTCATTTGCTGTAAATTACGATGTAAAATTCGTTCCGGTTCCTTATACAAACCCAATGGGTAAAGTAGTTGCAGGACTTGCATCATTTTCAAAATTCCAACCAACAAGTGCAACGCGTTATGGCTACGACTCCAATTTCTCATGGCCTACCAGCATTTATTTTTTAGACAGATGTTTTTTGGTTCACCGCATAGCGCTTACAAATGGGAAAGAATTTATTGCCATCAACACACATAATTCAGCATATGACAAAACTGGTGAATTGAAAAGAAGCGAAATGAATATGTTGAAAGAATTTGTACTGAAAGAATTTGAAAAAGGAAATTACGTAGTTGTTGGCGGTGACTGGAATCAATGTGCTCCCGGATTTGATGCAAAAACATTCTGGAAATCAGATGTGGATATTGCAGAGAACGCCAATATTGATGCAGCGTTTATGCCTACCGGCTGGACATGGGCTTATGATAACACTGTGCCAACTAACCGCAGCTTGTTGTTTCCTTTGGACTTAGAAAAAACAGATAGAACAGTTATTGACTACTATCTTGTTTCTCCAAACCTTGAAGTATTGCAGCTTAAAAATATAGACATGCAATTCAAATTTTCTGATCATCAACCGGTGTTTCTTCAAGTGAAAATAAAGTAAGATGAATATCAACTACATCATTTTCGCTATTCCATTTTTTCTTCTCCTAATAGGCATTGAGGTGCTGGTAGATAAAAAGAAAAAAGGGAATGCATTTCGCTTAAATGATTCCATTGCTAATCTTAATATTGGAATTGGTGAGCAGGTGATTAGCGTGTTTACGCGAGCGTTTATGCTGATGCTATATGCATTTGTTTACAAATACCGTATTTACGAAATGGCTTCCAATCTCTTTACCGGTTTGGTTTTGCTCTTTGCTTTTGATTTTATTTTTTACTGGGCACATCGTTTTGGTCACGAAATAAATATTGGTTGGGGTGGACATATTGTTCATCATTCCAGCGAAGAATATAATCTCACTGTTGCCTTGCGTCAGCCCTGGTTTTTTTCAACAATGACATTTTTCATGTTTCTGCCTTTAGCATTTCTTGGTTTCAAACCTGAGTTGCTTTTAATCGTTGCCGGAATTGATATTTTGTTCCAGTTCTGGATTCATACCAAATACATTGGCAAACTTGGTTTTGTGGAATTGTTTCTGAATACACCTTCACATCACCGCGTTCACCACGGAGTTAATCCACAATACATTGATAAAAATTATGCCGGCATGTTTATCATCTGGGATCGCATGTTCGGAACATTTGAAGAAGAAAAGGAAGAAGTAGTTTATGGAATTACTACTCCTGTAAAAAGTTGGAATCCTGCATGGACCAATGTCCATTACTTTTTTGATTTGATTAAAATCGGAAATCCATTCCCCCGTTTCAGTGATAAAGTGAAATTGTTTTTCAAGCATCCCGGATGGAAGCCTGATGAGTTAGGCGGAACAGAATACCCACAGAAAGTAGATAAGAGCACTTACAAGAAATTTGATTTTGTTTACAATCCCGCAATCAATAAATACGTGCTCGTGCAATTTTCTATTCTTACTGCAGTTGTAGTAACGTATCTTGCAGTTGAAAAAAAGATGTTATTCTGGAAGAATTTAAGCGCTGCTGCATATTTAGTTCTTACCTTAACTATAATGGCAACATTGTTCGAAAACAAGAGTTGGGCTTTCATCCTTGAAAATATTCGCTTGCTTGTTTTTCCCTTAATTATTTACCTGCTACCAATTAATTATTCATTTCAATTGGTGCTTACTCATCTTGCATTTCTATCTTCCGTAGCGTTTTTTTTCTGGAATTCAAGATTGCAAAATCTTCAATTTGTAAAATCATAAAAGTATATGACTAAAAAATACATCCTCGCCCTCGATCAGGGCACAACCAGTTCAAGAGCGATTTTGTTTGATAAAGATTGCAACATCAAAAATGTTGCGCAGAAAGAATTTCAACAGATTTTTCCTCAGTCGGGATGGGTGGAACACGACCCGATGGAGATCTGGCAAACACAAATGGAAACTGCGCGCGAGGTGATTAAATCTTCACGAATTTATATCAACGAGATTGCTGCAATCGGTATCACCAATCAACGTGAAACTACTGTAGTGTGGGATAAAAAAACAGGTAAGCCTGTTTACAATGCCATCGTTTGGCAGGACAGAAGAACTGCTTCTATCTGCGATGCACTGAAGAAAAAAGGATTGGAGAAATATGTAAAAGAAAACACAGGTTTGGTGATTGATGCCTACTTCTCAGGCACCAAAATAAAATGGATTTTAGACAATGTGAAAGGTGCAAAACAAAAAGCAGAAAAAGGAGAATTGCTTTTTGGTACCATTGATACATGGCTACTTTGGAACCTCACAGGAGGTAAAGTTCACGTTACGGATTATTCCAATGCCTCTCGCACCTTGGTTTATAACATCGTTAAAAAAGAGTGGGATAAAAAGCTGCTGAAAGAATTAGGAATACCAGAATCGATGTTGCCGAAAGTAAAAGATTCGTCTTGCGTTTATGGTGATACAAAATTGTTTGACAACATCGCAATCCCTGTTGCAGGCATTGCAGGCGACCAGCAGGCTGCCCTTTTCGGACAACATTGTTTTGAACCCGGCATGGCAAAAAATACTTACGGAACAGGTTGTTTTATGTTGATGAACACAGGCAGCAAAATGGTGAAATCAAAAAATGGGTTGCTTACCACTATTGCTTGGGGAGTGAACGGAAAAGTTGAATACGCTTTAGAAGGCAGCATCTTCATTGCAGGAGCTGCAATACAATGGCTGCGTGACGGTTTGAAAATTCTAGACTCGGCTCCCGACTCAGAATATTATGCCATGAAAGTTAAAGACACTGAAGGTGTTTATGTAGTTCCTGCATTTGCTGGGCTGGGTGCACCTTACTGGGATATGTATGCACGCGGAGCAATTTTCGGATTGACAAGAGGTAGCAGCAAATCACACATCATTCGCGCAACATTAGAATCTCTGGCATACCAGACACGTGATGTGTTGAGCGCAATGGAAATTGATTCAAATGTAAAGCTGAAAGAACTAAATGTAGATGGAGGAGCTTGTGCCAATAATTTGCTCATGCAGTTTCAGGCTGATATTCTTGGAGTGAAAGTAAATCGTCCGAAAGTAATTGAAACTACTGCGCTTGGTGCAGCTTGTCTTGCAGGGCTTGCTGTAGGTTTTTATCAAAAGGATAAACTTTCAAAAAGCAAAAAACCAGATGCAGTATTCACTGCAACAATGGAAAAAGCCAAACGCGAAAAATTATACAAAGGCTGGCAGAAAGCGGTGAAGCGTACTATGGATTGGGAGAAAGAGTAGGCAGTAAGCAGTCGGCAGACTGTCACCCTGAGCTTGTCGAAGGGTTACTCAAACGTATATTCCACCTGCTCGCAAACCGAAAAAGCCTGGTATTGATCCCAATCAAGAGAGTCAAGAAAAGTGGAACCTGCCACCTTTGCACCAAAGGTGTGAGCACCGGTGTTAACTTCCAGCGTTTCTTTAGTCAGCTCAATAACATCGTACAGGTAAACACCATCAAAATAGAATTGAATGGGTTCTATAGTTTGATTGGTAATGATAAGCGTTGCAGTATTATTTTCTTCGCAAACTCTTTTTTCACAGGAGGAAAGAGTCGTCAGAAATAAAATGGGAATAAACAAGATTGCTCTATTCATAATAAGGCAACTAAAGTAACTATTCTGGTTTAAAAACAAAAAAGCCTCTGCAACTGCAAAGGCTTTTTGTTGACCTACTAGGGCTCGAACCTAGACTCTACTGAACCAAAATCAGTCGTGTTGCCAGTTACACCATAGGTCAGTTTCCCCGAAAAGGGAGTGCAAAAGTATAAAAGAGAAAAGAAATACCAAATAATCCTACCTTCGCACCTCATTTAATTTTAAAATCATTTCGAAATGAAAAAACTTTTACTCCTTGTAGCCACCTCTTTCTCAGCATTGACAGGCTTTTCACAAATAGTTATTGAAGCGGTGGATTTTCCGGTAGCAGGCGATTCTATTTATCAGGGTATTGATACGCTTATTCCGTTGACCATCACTCCGGGCAGTGCAGGAGCTGACCAAAGCTGGGATTTTTCACAATTACGCACCAGACAAGGTAATACCATTCATTTTACTGATCCTACAACATTACCAAGCGGAAGCAATTTTCCGAACTCATTTCTGGCAGTAGAACAATTTGGAGGTTGGGCATTTGCTGACAGCAGCAATAATACCGTTGAAATTACCGGCTTTTCAGGTGACTTTACAGGTTTGGGAGCAGACATGGATATTCCTTTTCTTGACCCGCAAACCATTTTTATTTTTCCTGCTTCCTATTTAGATAGTTATAGTGATACCTCAATTATTTATGTTTCTATGGAAGCACCTCCGGCATTGGTTGCACAATCTCCAATTCCTATTGACTCAATCCGTTTCAAACGTTATTCTGAAATTCAAAGTGAGATTGATGGTTGGGGAGATCTAATAACTCCTCTTGGAACTTATGAAGCATTGCGTCAGCGCAATGTTGAACATAGCATTGACAGTATCTGGATTTACGCAACACTTTTAGGCGGATGGGGACTTCTTCCGGGACAATTAGTAGGTTTTGAAAATCCACGTGTAAGTGATATTCACCGCTACAATTTCATTATTAAAGAAATCGGTTACTATGCTGTAAGCCTTACCACTAATCTCAATGACAGTATTGAAAGTGCTACGTTCTTATCGAATGAATCACAATGCTGCTTTGGTGCAGGTGTTGAAGAAACGAACATTGGTGAAGCGTTCATGGTTTATCCTAACCCGGCAAGCAATGGCTTTTCTATCAGAATGGAAACAACCGACAAATTGGTGTATGCTGTTTTTGATGTAACAGGCAAACAGGTGTTGGCAGGAAGTGTAAACAGCACGGTGACGTTTGTAAATACTGCTGCTCTTGCTGACGGGCTTTACGTTTGTAAAGTTTTCACTGCTGACGGAAAGCTGACAGGCTCACAAAAGGTAAGTATTTCAGGAAACTGATTTTAACGAATACTTCGCTGAAAGGATGAAACATCTTTTTCTTTTTAGCGGTCTTGGTGCCGATCATCGGGTTTTTCAATTCCTCGATCTGAGTGGGTTTAATGTAAAGTATATTAAGTGGATTGAGCCGCTTGTGCGCGAAACCATGCAGCACTATGCTGCACGGCTTACCGCGCAGATTGATGTGGAGAAGCCTGTGTTAGTGGGGCTTTCGTTTGGCGGCATGATGGCCATGGAAGTGGCAAAACACATTACAACTGAAAAGATAGTGCTCATCTCTTCGGCAAAAACACAGAAAGAAATTCCTCCTTATTTTCGTCTTGCAGGAAAACTGAAATTAAATAAACTTGCAGCTATGAGAGTTGCCAAGAAGCCTAATGCACTTGCCTACCGTATGATGGGAGCCAAAATAGAATCGGAGAAAAACTTGATGAATACCATACTCACCGAAACGGATCCTGTGTTTTTTAAATGGGCGATTGAGAAAGTAGTAACCTGGAATAACAAGGTGTTACACGAAAACGTGGTTCACATTCACGGAACAAAAGATTTGCTGCTGCCGCATCGTTTTGTAAAAGCCGACTTCAGCATTGCAAATGGAACGCACCTGATGACCATTCAACATGCAAAAGAACTCTCGGAGATGCTCCGGAAAATTATCAGCTAGCTATTCGTCATTGCGACTCCGCCTGAGGCGGACGAAGCAATCTCACTATTAATAAAAGATTGCTTCGGGCGAAAAGCCCTCGCAATGACGGGAACCGAACATTAATTCCTACCCGCAATAATCTTCCTGCGCGAAATAATGCCGTCTGCAAAGTACGCCTCGGCAATGTAAACGCCTTCGGTAAGATGGCCGGTAAAAATTTTCAGGTGCTCTTTGCTTTGCAGCACTAAGCGGCCCGACATATCATACATGCGCACCTCTTCAATTCTGTTTTTCTCGGAAGTAAAACTAACAAAGTCTTGTGCGGGGTTGGGGAATATCTTCAGGTCTGATGTCTTTCCGCTTTCTTCCACGCTGTTGAGGTTAGTGATGTAAACATGAAAGGTAAGCGAGTCGGCAGCGCTGTTCGGGTTAATAGCGCGGGGCCAAACCACCACCACATTATCACCAATATTAAAGGTGTTATTGCTGAAGGTGTAGGTAACCGGAATTAAACTGGTGTCGCCCGGAGTAAAACCGCCAACCTGCCCGACACCGAAAGATTGCGAAGTTCCGGGAACCATGCTGTCCACATAAAAATCGAAATTGATAGTGCCTGAATACAAGCTGTTGCCAACATTGCGCAGCAGAAAACCAAACGTGTATTGTCCGTTTGCATTCAATGTATCGGGCAGGCCAACCACCTGATCGATGGAAAATGTTCCTGCAAACTGTGCCTGTGTTTTAGTGCTGAAAACGGCCGTAAACAAGGCAACCGATAAAAGAGAAACCAACTTTTTCATGCGTTCGTGTTTTAATTTTTACCAAATATAGGCAGCATTCGTTTATGTGCATAGCTAAAATCTGAATTTTCTTACACTTTCACGGGCTTGTTTTATTGCACTTTGCAGAATGTTAACTTTGCACAAAACCATAGCAGCATGGCAAAAGATAAAACAGCACAACCCAAGAAGAAACTATACAGCCGCCTGATCAATAAATACAGGATGGTAATCATGAACGTAGAGACGTTTGAAGAAAAGGCTTCGCTTACGCTTACACCCATGAATGTGATTACGGTGTTCGGTTCGGTGATTATTTTTCTGGTTACGCTTACCATCTATATTATTGCCTTCACGCCCCTGCGCGAATTTATTCCGGGCTACCCCGATGGGACTACACGCAAACTCTATCACCAGAATGTAATGAAAGCCGATTCGCTGCAAAAAGAACTGGACCTGAAAAATGTTTACATCAATAACTTACGCCAAATCTTACTTGGTCAGGTGCCGATTGACAGCATAGGGATGAAACCCGACACCTCGTTAAAGAAGCAGGAACTGAACATGAATATATCGGAAGAGGATTCAACGCTGAGAGCGGAGGTGGAGCAGGAGAGCCGCTATAATCTTTCGCCTTCGCAACGGACTACTGCAAGACAGGACGAGGGGATGAGCAGTGTTTTTTTCTTCTCGCCTTTGAAAGGTATGATTTCGGAAAAGTATAACCCCATTCAAAGTCATTTTGGGGTGGATATTGTTTCGCCCAGCAACGAGCCTATTAAAGCTGCGCTGGACGGCACTATTCTTTTCTCGAGCTGGACTTCGGATACGGGTTATGTAATAGGAATACAGCATGAGAATAATCTGGTTTCGATGTATAAGCACAACTCTGCTTTGCTGAAAAAGACGGGTGCCTACGTGAAAGCCGGTGAAGTGATTGCCATCGTAGGCAACACAGGCGA
>CAMAVO010000137.1 GCA_945861685.1 Chitinophaga pinensis
GCTGATATCAACACCATCAGACCAGGGCGGTTCTGATGTTCACGAAGATGATGATTCGTCATTTATTGAAGAGCACGTTCGTGACGGATACAACATCACCGAGATTGAAAACAAACTGAAAGAAGCGGGCTTCAGCAAAGTAGAAGCGCGTTATTCGTACGGTGCTCCTGGAAAAATTTCGTGGCGTCTTTCTATGAAATATCCAATCCTGATGCTAGGTGCAAGCAAATTATTTTTCATCATCATTCCGTTTTACTATTTGATTACTTATCCAATTTCATTTGTGCTCAATTATTTTGATACCACAATGAAACACCCGACAGGAACGGGATTGATAGTGAAAGCCTGGAAGTAAACACTGCAACCCTTTCACAATTAACTGAGAGGGGAATGATTATTTTTGAAACGAAATGAATCTCTCCCTCTTCATTGCCAAACGGTATTTATTCTCCAAAAAATCCTACAACGCGATTAATATTATTTCGCTGGTTTCGGTGTGCGGAGTTACGTTGGTTACTGCTGCGCTGGTGGTTATTCTTTCTGTTTTTAATGGCTTGGAAGAAGTGGTTGTTTCGCTTTACAATGCATTTGAACCCGACATCCGCATTATGCCTACCGAAGGCAAAACCATTGACACCAATACATTTCCTAAAGATGCAATTGTAAAAATTCCCGGTGTTGTGAACTACTGCGAAGTAATTGAAGAGAATGCACTGCTGAAATACAAGGACAAACAATACATCGCTCGTATAAAAGGAGTTGATAGTTCATTTATAAAAATGACAGGCGTTGATACCATGATGAGGCGTGGTGAACTTTTGCTGGAACAAGGTGAAAACAATTTTGCTGTGCTTGGCTTGGGTGTTGAATATTATTTGTCGGCAAACATCAAGGATTACATTAACCCGATTGAAATCTATGTGCCGAAACGCGGTAAAAAAGGTTCGTTGAATCCAGCTGAAGCATTTAGTATCAAAAGCATTTTCCCATCCGGAACATTTTCCATACAAATGGAATACGACCAAAAATATGTGCTGGTGCCGAAACGTTTTGCAGCAAATTTATTAGATTATGAAAACAAGGTCAGCAACATTGAACTGGCGCTGAAACCAGGAACAGATCTGGAAGACACAAAAGAAGAGTTGAAAAAAATATTGGGGAATTCCTTCAAAGTAAAAGACCGTTTTGAGCAGCATGAACTATTTTACAAAATCCTGAAATCCGAAAAATGGGCAGTGTATCTTATCCTTACTTTTATTCTGATGATTGCCATCTTCAACATCACCGGCTCATTGATGATGTTGATTCTGGACAAGAAAAAAGACATCGGTATTCTCAGAAACATGGGAGCAGAAACATCTCTGCTCAGAAGAATTTTTATTAATGAAGGAATGATGATTTCCATGTCAGGAGCTTTAATCGGGCTGTTACTGGGTTTTATTATTTGTGCAGCTCAACAATATTTCGGATTGATAAAACTGGAGGGCAGCGGCTCATTTGTTGTGGAAGCATATCCTGTAAAAATGCAGGCAACTGACTTTATTTATATTTTTCTAACAGTATTTGTAATCGGCTTATTGGCATCGTGGCTGCCGGTTTCAAAAGTTTTGAAAAAAGCATGATGATAAAATATTTTACCACAAAGACGCTAAGAGCGCAAAGAGTTTTCTTCGCGGCT
This sequence comes from Chitinophaga pinensis, assembly GCA_945861685.1. Classification (GTDB taxonomy): domain Bacteria; phylum Bacteroidota; class Bacteroidia; order SXHM01; family SXHM01; genus SXHM01. The sequence goes on from CAMAVO010000137.1 coordinate 1,679, forward strand.
CTCTGCGCTTCGCTGTGTTCTCTGCGGTTAATTATGGCTCCTCTCTCAGCTTCAGCCCAACAACAAGACTGGGATTTTTATTTCACCAACATTGATGACAAACCCGCTTCGGTAGGACTGAATTTAGCATTACAAGACACTGCACCAATAGCGGACAAAGCCTATTGTTTCTGGATTATTCTTCCGTTTCAGCAAAGCGATTCACTTGGGTTCCCATTGGAAAAGGAAAATGAAACGTTAAACAAATTAGAAGACGAACTGGAGGTTTTTCTGCAAACAAAATCACAAACTATTTATGCAGGACGCACCACAAGCAATGGTGAACGCTATTTTTATTTTTATTCCAAAGGCATTGACAGCGTTGATGTATTCATTGAAGACTTTTTCAAAAACTATTCACAATACAAATACAAACTTGGTCAGCGTTATGATGAAAACTGGACACTTTATTTTGAATTTTTATATCCTTCTCCGTTGGATTTACAATTAATTTACAATCACCGCATCATTGAAGCATTGACTGAAAATGGCGACAATCCAGAACTTCCGCATCATATCGACCACTGGGTGAATTTTGAAAAGAAAAAAGATGTTGCTGACTTTATCAAAGCATTAGAAGGTAAAAGTTTTGTGGTTGAGAAAACTACAATTGATAAAACACAGAAAACACATCCTATAACTTTACAGATTTCTGAAGAAAGCAAAACAGACATTGAAACCATTGATAATTCAGTGCTTCAGATTTTTGAGCTGGCTGAAAAATTCAAAGGCATTTATGGCGGGTGGGAAACTTTTGTGGTTACTGAATAATATTTTTCGCATCACATCATAGCGAATTCAAAATAATATACTTTTGGCAAAAATTAATTTACAATGAACGTTCCTGCAAATCTTAAATATACCAAAGACCACGAGTGGGTTTTAGTAGAAGGCGACATCGCTACAATAGGCATCACTGATTTCGCGCAAAGCGAATTGGGTGACATCGTTTTCGTTGACATCAACACCGTTGGCGATAACGTTGACAAAGAAGCTGTCTTCGGAACAGTGGAAGCGGTGAAAACTGTTTCAGATTTGTTCATGCCGCTTTCAGGCGAAGTTTTGGAAATGAATTCAGGTGTTGAGACAAACCCTGAAACCGTGAACAAAGATCCTTACGGAGTGGGTTGGATGATAAAAATAAAATTATCAAACGCTTCGGAAGTTGCTTCGCTGCTTTCGGCTGATGACTACAAAAAACTTATCGGAGCTTAATTCAATTGAAGTATCTGGCACCTGCTTTTTTATGGGCGCTGGTAATACTTTGGCTGTGCGCTATTCCCGGACAGAATATTCCAAACTGGAAGTTGTTAAGTTTTGATAAAGCAGGTCACGCTTTTATCTTTTTTACACTAACTATTCTGTTGTTTTGGGGATTCTTTAAACAGAAACCTGACAGCTTCTTTCAAAGATATTTTCTACCAGCTTCCATTCTGATTGCAGTCATTTATGGAGGAGCAACAGAACTGATGCAGCAATTCTGGTTTGAAAACCGAAAAGCAGACTTATTAGATTTTTTTGCCAACTCAATTGGTGCATTCGCTGCTCTTGCTGTTTATTTCTTTTTGCTGAAGAAAAAACTCTTCAGACATTAACACAATTTTCATTTTCAATTAGGGTTTTTGAACTAATTTAGCCGTCCATGTCCGACAGCATTGTCATCATACCAACATACAACGAAAAGGAAAACATTGAAGCGATGATTCGCAAAGTATTTTCATTGGCAAAAGATTTTCATTTGCTGATTGTTGACGATGGCTCACCCGATGGAACCGCGGCAATTGTAAAAACTTTGCAAAAAGAATTTTCCGGGAAATTATTTCTGGAAGAGCGCAGCGGAAAACTGGGACTCGGAACTGCTTACATACACGGTTTCAAATGGGGATTGCAAAGGCAATACCAATACTTTTTTGAGATGGATGCAGACTTCTCCCATAATCCAGAAGACTTATTAAAACTCTACAATACTTGCGCAAAAGGTGGTGCAGATTTAGCAATCGGTTCACGCTACATCACGGGAGTGAACGTAGTGAACTGGCCAATGGGTAGAGTTCTGATGTCTTACTACGCATCTGCTTATGTGCGTTTTATCACAGGCATGAAAATACGCGACACCACTGCCGGTTTTAAATGTTACAAACGCGAAGTGTTGGAAACAATTCCTTTAGATAAAATCAAATTTTTCGGTTACGCTTTTCAGATTGAAATGAAGTTCACTGCATGGAAATTCGGTTTCAATATTATTGAAGTTCCTATCATTTTCACCGACCGCACACACGGTGAATCCAAGATGAGCAGCGGCATTTTTAGAGAAGCATTTTTTGGTGTGCTGGAGATAAAATGGAAAAGTTTATTTCGCAGTTACAATAGGATAAAACACAGAACTACAGAAAAGTGAACTACATCATCCGCAACGCGAACATTGTAAACGAAGGGAAAATTATCTCTTCTGATGTTTTACTCGAAAATGGAATTATTTCCAAAATTGGCAGTGGATTTAAAGCAGAAAATGCAACAGAAATAAATGCAGAAGGAAAATATCTTTTGCCTGGAGTAATTGACGATCAGGTACATTTTCGTGAGCCGGGATTAACGCACAAAGGAGAAATTTACACCGAAGCAAAAGCTGCCGTAGCAGGAGGAATAACTTCCTACATGGAAATGCCCAATACCGTTCCAAATACGCTGACACAAGAACTGCTGGAACAAAAATATCAAAGGGCTTCAGAGGTTTCTTTGGCAAATTATTCGTTTTTCATGGGTGCTTCAAACGACAACATTGAAGAAGTGCTGAAGACCGATGAAAAAAATGTTTGCGGGGTGAAAATATTCATGGGCTCTTCCACCGGAAATATGTTGGTGGATAATGAAAAAACACTGGAAGGAATTTTCTCTCGCTCGCCTATGTTGATTGCAACGCACTGTGAAGATGAGGCAACCATAAGACACAACACCGAACTTTATAAACAGAAATACGGAGAAGATATTCCAATTGAAGCGCATCCCTTAATCAGAGATGTGGAAGCCTGTTACAAAAGTTCTTCGCTGGCGTTTTCGTTGGCAAAAAAACACAATACACGTTTACACATTTTGCATATTTCAACAGCAAAAGAATGCGGCTTGTTTGACAACCAAACACCGCTGAAACAAAAACGTATAACTGCAGAGGCCTGCATTCATCACCTTTGGTTTGACGACAGTTATTACAAAACAAAAGGCAATTTGTTGAAATGGAATCCTGCAGTTAAATCTGCTGCTGACAGAGATGAAATTCTGAGAGCTGTTTTGGACAACCGCATTGATATTATTGCCACCGACCATGCACCGCATACCTGGGAAGAAAAACAAAACAAGTATCTGAAAACATCTTCGGGCGGACCATTGGTGCAACATGCGTTGCCTGCTATGCTTGAATTTTACAAGCAAGGTAAAATCTCGCTTGAAAAAATTGCAGAGAAAATGAGTCATGCGGTAGCCGATTGTTTTCAGATTGAAAACAGAGGATATATCCGTGAAGGATACTTTGCAGATTTGGTTTTGGTTGACTTGAACAAGCCCTGGACAGTGGCTAAGGAAAACATTTTATACAAATGCGGATGGAGCATTTTTGAAGGACAACAATTCTCTTCAGGCATCACACACACTTTTGTAAATGGGCATCTCGCCTATGAAAACGGCAGGTTTGATGAAAGCACAAAAGGCAAACGAATGACATTTAACAGATGAAGAAACTGATTTTAGCTGCGTTTGTAGTTCTTGTTTTTTCGTGCAAACAAAAAGGAGTTGAAACTCCCGGACATATTCTTAAGAAAAAAGAGCTGGTTAATGTGCAGGTAGATTTATATTTAGTGGAAGCTGCCCACAACATGAATGTATTAAAGCCTGACAGTGCTGATACCGAATACAAAGCACTTTTTGAAACAGTGATGAAAAAACACAACATCACTAAAGAAGATTACGAAAGTTCATTGCGGTATTATGCGATTGATAATGAATCGCTGAATGAGATTTATGACAGCGTGTTGGTGAAACTGACGCATCTGGAGAATACGGTCACTTATTCAAAAGACCAATAACTCTCATTAAAATTTACAGGCATTCTCTACCGCCTCTTTCACCGGAATAAAATTCCAATTCAGTTTTTCTTTTATTTTTTTGTTGCTGTAAACATTGCGTTGCTGCCCTGTCATTGCTGTTTCGCGGGTGATGAAGGGACTGGAGTTGCTGAATAAACCTGCGCACCAGGCTACTCTCCAAGCTAACGCAGACATGAGTGCTGTTGCACGAATAGCAGGTGCCGGCTTATTCAATGCAGTAGCAATTAATTCAAATACTTTTTTGTAGTCGAGGTTTTCTGCGGCAAGAATAAAGCGTTCGTTTTTTACTTCACTTTCCATTAAAGCAATCATCAATTTTGCCACATCGCGCACATCAATAAAAGCATTGGCGCCACCGGTATAAAACTTCAAACCATTGCGAACACTTTGTATCATTCTGCCGCTGCTTTTGGTCAAATCTCCGGGGCCGATAATGATGCAGGGATTTACAATCACCGCATCCAAACCTTCTTCTGTTGCGCGCCATACTTCGCGCTCGGCAGCGTATTTACTAATTGCGTAAGCCGGGTTTTTATCGGAGATTTTCCAAACCGTTTCTTCCGAAATTATTTTGTCGTTGTCGGCACGGCCTAATGCTGCGGTGGAACTTACATGACATACTTTTTTCACTCCTTTTTCCATTGCAGCATTCACCACATTGGCGGTGCCTTCTGCATTTACTTTCATCAAGGTTTCTTCATCATTTGCAGAAAACGAAACCATTGCCGCACAATGATAAACCTGCTCCACTCCTTCCATCGCATCGAGCAACGAAAAGTAATCCGTTACATCGCCTTCTACCCAAATGGATTTGTCGGGAGCAGGAAAATTATAATGCGCAAAAATCTTGTCAACCGTTGAAGTAGACGAGCCTGCACGTTTCAGCGCACGAACCTGCTTTCCGTTTTGGAGCAACTCCAGCAAAAGATGTGAACCTACTAATCCTGTTGCGCCTGTTATTAATATCATGGCTTAAAAGTATTGAATTGAACATTAATGCTGATGTTTGCGTATCACTTAATCATGAAAAAACTCTACTACTCCATTCTGCTGCTGTGTTTGAGCATTTCTTCAAGCGCACAAATAATTCCCGAAGCCAACCTTGTTGACTGGTCAGATGCCGGTTATCCGGGAGATTTTCCTGACCCCGCAACTGTTGTCAGCGTTATGGATCATGGTGCCGTTGCTGATGGTGTTACCGATGACCTTCCCGCAATTTTTGCAGCAATTACCTCATTAAATAATCAACCCGGTGTAGTTTATTTTCCTGCGGGCAGCTATAAAATTTCTTCCACCATAACTCTTCCTTCGGGTGTTGTTTTGCGTGGCGAAGGCGTTGAAGCTACCTTCATCAAACTAAATATGGGCGGCTCTGCCATCAATGGTTTTCAGACCTCGGGGAGCATAACCGCCACGGAAGTTCCTGTTGTTTCGGGCTACACAAAAGGCTCAACGCAATTAGTAATTGACGGTGCTTACGAAAATTTTTTTGCAGAAGGCGATTACGTTGAACTGCGCCAAACCAACGGAACCTGGGACACCAATCCTGCAACGTGGGCAACCTACTCGGTAGGACAAGTTGCAAAAATTACAGTCGTTTCAGGAACAACACTTACGCTTGACCAAGAACTCCGCATTGATTACGATGCATTGCTAAATCCGCACGTGCGAAAAATGACTCCAACAAAAAATGCAGGAATTGAATGCATGAATATTCAGCGCGTTGACGAACCGGTGAGCGGTGCGGGCTACAACATTTTATTCAGCAATTCGGCCAACTGCTGGGTAAAAGGAATTGAAAGCAACAAAAGCGTAGGCAGTCACGTGATGATTGAAAACAGCACCAACATTGAAGTGCGCAGCAGTTATTTCCACGATGCGTTTACTTACGATGGCAGCGGAACCCGCGGCTACGGTGTTACCATCAACAACCACAGCGGACAGTGCCTGATTGAAAACAACGCCTTCAAACACCTGCGCCACGCAATGATGGTGAAGCACGGAGCCAACGGAAATGTGTTTGGCTACAATTATTCGCTTGACCCTTTTCGCAGCGAGACACCTGCAAATGCAGGAGGTGATATTTCGGTGCACGGACATTTTGCTTACGCCAATTTATTTGAAGGCAACATTATTCAAAACTATATGATTGACCACTACTGGGGACCTGCAGGACCATACAATACTTTTTTCCGCAACCGCACCGAGCTTTACGGAATTATAATGACCAACTCCAACGGCTACGACAGCAACCTACAAAATTTTGTGGGAAACGATGCACCCAACACCGGATTGTTTATGGGCAATTATGTGATTACCGGAACCGGACATATTCAACACGGAAACAATATCCGGGGAACGGTTACGCCATCTGGAACCGGAACGGTGAATGTTAATTCTTACTACTTAACCTCAGTTCCTGATTTCTGGACAAACTCCGGAAACTGGCCAACAATAGGCTACCCAAATTCAGGAAACACAGGTAGCATTCCCGCAAAAGTTCGCTACGATGCAGGTGGCGATATCACACTTTGTAACGATGATTTTGTAACCACTGTTTCCGAAAATTCTTCTTCCGAAAAAAATATCATTGCCTTTCCAAATCCTTTTTCAGATGGATTATCACTTTCCTATTTCTCTGAAAAAGCGGAAACCATTTTCATATCCCTGCAAGATGTTTCAGGGAAAATTATTTTTGAAAAAAACACCACCATCGCAAAAGGCGAAAACCTCATTCCCGTTTTTGAGAAGCAA
>CAMAVO010000138.1 GCA_945861685.1 Chitinophaga pinensis
GTCCGCGCGATGTGGTGCAATTAGGAAAAGCATTGCGTGCCATTGAGCCTGTTAAAACAATTTGTGAAAACTCTTCTAATCCTGCGCTGAAAAAGATTGCGGAACAACTTAATCCCTGCAAACTAATCACCGAAAAAATTGAAAAGGAACTGAATCCTGAAGCACCTTTTATGCTTCAAAAAGGAAATGTAATAAACGCTGGAGTTTCAAATGAGCTAGATGCGTTGCGTAAAATTGCTTTTTCAGGAAAAGATTATTTACTGGAGATACAAAAACGCGAAGTGGAACGCACAGGAATCACTTCACTGAAAGTGGCTTTCAATAATGTATTCGGCTACTACCTTGAAGTAACCAACGTGCATAAAAACAAAGTCCCTGCCGATTGGATGCGCAAGCAAACGCTTACCAATGCTGAACGTTACATCACTCCCGAACTAAAAGAATACGAAGAAAAGATTCTGGGTGCAGAAGAAAAAATTCATGCGCATGAGGTGCGCCTTTTTAATGAATTGGTTGTTTCGGTAGCTGATTACATTTCGCCTGTTCAACTCAATGCTGCTCTTATCAGTCGCTTGGATTGTTTACTATGTTTTGCCACAGTTTCGGAACAGAATAATTATGTTAAACCTGAAATAACGGATGATAATATTCTGAATATAAAAGACGGCCGACATCCCGTGATTGAACGTGCCATGCCAACAGGAGAGCAATACATTGCTAACGATATTTACCTCGACAGTGATACGCAACAAATTATCATTATCACAGGCCCTAACATGGCAGGTAAATCTGCATTGCTTCGCCAAACGGCTTTAATTGTAATCATGGCACAGGCAGGTTGCTTTGTTCCTGCAAAAGCAGCAGTAATTGGTTTGGCAGATAAAATTTTCACCCGTGTTGGTGCATCGGATAATATCTCTTCGGGCGAATCAACCTTTATGGTGGAGATGAATGAAACTGCAAGTATTCTTAATAATGTCTCTGCAAAAAGTTTAATTATCCTGGATGAAATCGGAAGAGGAACAAGTACCTATGATGGTATTTCCATTGCTCATGCCATCGTGGAATTTTTACACGAAGATAAAACAAGCCGAGCGAGAACATTGTTTGCAACACACTACCACGAGTTGAATGAGGTTTCAAAAACAATGAACCGTGTTAAGAATTTCAATGTCTCAGTAAAAGAAGCAGGAAACAAAGTAATCTTCATGCGCAAGTTGGTTGCAGGCGGAAGTGAACACAGCTTCGGAATTCATGTGGCAAAAATGGCGGGAATGCCGAGAAAAGTAGTAGACAGGGCAAATGAGATTATGCTGTTGCTGGAAAAATCTCATGAAGGAGAAACGCTTCCCGGTAAAAACAAAAAGCCGGTAAAAGAAGATTACCAACTCAGTTTTTTTCAATTAGACGACCCTGTTTTAAGCCAAATTAAAGAAGATATTCTTAATACTGACATCAATACACTTACACCAGTTGAAGCGCTAATGAAATTGAATGAAATTAAAAAACTTATTGGTGGTTAACTAATGATAACAACAAATATTCTGCTTTCGGAATTTTTAATTTATTTTGCCAATTATTAACTAAAAACTAAAAACATGAGCGTAGTAAAAGAATTCAGAGATTTTGCAATGAGGGGCAACGTTGTTGACCTTGCAGTAGGTGTTGTAATCGGTGGCGCCTTCGGAAAAATCGTTTCATCATTGGTATCGGATGTAATCATGCCACCCATCGGATTAGCGCTTGGAGGCGTAAACTTTACCGACATTAAATTAACGCTGAAAGATGCTGTTGTTGATGCAGCAGGGGCTATAACCACTCCGGCAGTTACAATGAACATAGGGACTTTCGGTCAAACAATTCTTGATTTCACCATTATTGCTTTCGCCATTTTCATGATTGTAAAAGGCATGAATAAGATGAAGAAGAAAGAAGAAGAAGCTCCTGCTGCTCCACCTGCCCCTTCCAACGAAGAAGTATTGCTGACACAAATCAGAGATTTGCTGAAAAAATAATTATCTTAAAATCTGTGCGCGATTCAAACGGTCATTCCGTTTGGATTGCTCATTAATAATATCAAAAAATATGAAAAAAATAATTACACTGATTATACTTGCTGCGTCTGCTTACAGCAGTATGGCTCAGGATACGCTTAAAGCAGATACACTATGGAGAATGGGTGGCTTTTTCGGTGTAAACTTCAATCAGGTTGGACTTACCAACTGGGCTGCCGGAGGTGAGAATTCATTTTCACTTGCCGGAATTTTCAGTGGAACTGCCAATTATAAAAAAGGAACAATAACATGGGATAATAGCATTGACCTTGGGTATGGTTTACTGAAATCAGGCGATAATCCATTCCGTAAAAACGAAGATAAAATTGACTTAAATTCAAAATTCGGTGCCTTAGCAAAAGGAAAATTTTATTACAGTGCACTACTGAATGCAAAATCACAATTTGCAAACGGATTTAATTTCCCTAACGACAGTGTTGTTGTATCTCGTTTTGCCGCTCCTGCATTTATCACCATAGCGCTAGGTATGGATTACAAACCCAATGATTTCTTTTCCTTATTCGTGTCGCCTGCAACAGGAAAGTTCACAATTGTAAACGAACAAAGGCTTGCTGATTTAGGTTCTTTCGGTGTGAAAGCTGCTGATACCACTCTTGGGACACAAGGGAGAAAAATACGTGCTGAATTCGGAGCCTCATTAAGGGCTCAGTATAAGCAGGATGTTACCAAATACCTGAACATTACCTCCACACTGTTATTATTTAATAATTATACTGATCCTAAAGCAGACAATCGCGGTAATATAGATGTAAGCTGGGAAACACTTATCACCATTAAAGCAGGAAAACTAATTACAACAAGCATTTTCACTAATCTGATATACGATCATGATATTAACATTCCTACCTACCAGAAAATAAACGGAGAAAAAGTTCAAGTGGGTCAAGGCCCTAAAACTCAGTTCAAAGAAGTGATTGGTGTAGGAATATCTTACAAAATAGCAGGAGTTAAAACAGCTAAAAAGTAAGCAGGTAAAGAGTTTTAATAAAATTTTGCGGATTACATTTTTTATTTACTTTTGCAGTCCACAAAAAAAGCGGGAATAGCTCAGTTGGTAGAGCACGACCTTGCCAAGGTCGGGGTCGCGAGTTCGAGTCTCGTTTCCCGCTCAAAAAACCTCTCCAAAAAGAGGTTTTTTTATGAAAAGAATAATACTACCTGCCCAGGTGGTGGAATTGGTAGACACGCAGGACTTAAAATCCTGTGGCCATTGCGGCCGTAGCGGTTCGACCCCGCTCCCGGGTACTAAGCGAGTTGAGAAATCAGCTCGCTTTTTTACATTAGAATGCATTTGTCAATACATAATATATTCTTTAAATGCTTTCATTCAGAAATATATCTTCTTTCACTATGAGAATAGAATGTATTTAATCAAAAAGGTTGGAAATAAATCATACAATGGTCTTAATATAGATGCTATTTAATTCGTTTGACTTTTTAGTCTTTTTTATAATTGTTACAATTCTATATTGGGTTTCGCCTCAACGGACACATATCTATCTTTTACTTGCGGCAAGTTGCTTATTTTACATGGCTTTTATTCCCGTTTATATACTAATATTATTTCTAACAATTCTTATTGATTATTTCGCAGGTATTTATATTGAAAAATCAGGGAATAAAACAAAGAAGGCAAAACACTTACTTATCTTCAGTATTATTTCTACCTGTCTAGTACTGTTTGTTTTTAAATACTATGATTTTTTCATCTGGAATTTCATTTCCCTATGTTCTACCTTTAATATTAATTGCAGCGTAAGAACGTTACAAATAATATTACCAATAGGTCTTTCATTTCATACCTTTCAAAGTTTAAGTTATGTAATAGAAGTCTATAGAGGAAAGCAAAAAGCTGAGAAGGACTTTGTAGTATATTCCTTATATGTAATGTTTTATCCTCAATTGGTTGCAGGCCCTATTGAACGAGCTGCACACTTATTACCCCAGCTAAAAAAGAATCATCGCTTTTCATTTGAAAACTTGCGAATAGGTTTGCTAATATCATGTTGGGGATTTTTTAAAAAGGTTGTAATTGCAGACAGACTTTCATTAATAGTAGATAACGTATATCGGTATTCTGACAACTATGATGGATATACCTGTTTATTATCTACTTACTTTTTTGCATTCCAAATTTATTGTGATTTTTCAGGATACTCAGACATTGCCCGTGGTGTAGCTAAAATAATGGGCTACGACTTAATGATTAATTTTAATTACCCTTATTTATCAAAAAGTATCCGTGAGTTTTGGAACCGGTGGCATATTTCACTTTCTTCCTGGTTTAAAGAATATTTATACATTCCGTTAGGAGGCAATAAAGTATCTGCCACAAGAAATAATTTTAATCTGTTATTTACATTTTTGGTAAGTGGTTTATGGCATGGCGCTAACTGGACCTATGTTGTTTGGGGTGGTATTAATGGTGTATATCTTATAACTGAACGTTATATACCAACTCTTAGTATTAGTAAATATTTCATTGTTAAATTACTTAAAACTGTACTTGTATTTCATCTGATATTAATCAGTTGGGTATTTTTCAGAGCATCAAGTATTACAGAAGCATTAGCTATGTTTTCTAAATTTTCACAAATTAATTTTCAATCTGTCTCTATTTCCATAAAGCATTTTATTTTATCCTATGGTGTTATTTGGTATCCCGGAATAAATAAAACAGTTATCCCCTTTTACGATTCGCAAATTATTTCTTTTTCACTATTGATTTTATTCTTAGTAAGTATATGCATGGAATATAAAGGAGGGTTTCTCACTCGTTTTTTTAACAAAAACACTTTATTGTATTACATAGTTAGTATAGTTTTAGTAGTGCTCATTTTATTATTCGGTGTATTGTTTGAAAATTCCAGTTTTATTTACTTCCAGTTTTAAAGCATGAAAAAGATTGTTCTCTTATTTGTATTTCTTATTTTTTGCGTTTCACTTTTTATCTATTTATATACCTTCATTGAAATCCCCAACAATCATTATCTAAGAGCTATTCAAGACAAACAAAAACTATTGAATGAAACACCAAGTCCCAGAATAGTATTAGTTGGGGGCTCAAATCTGGCACTTGGAATTGAGAGCGAACAATTTAAAGAAAAACTAAACTTAAATCCAATTAATTTAGGACTGCATGCTGATTTGGGATACGAATACATGATAAAATCAACTATTCCCGGTATAAAAGAAAATGATATTATTATATTAATACCTGAGTATGAATATATTTTAGAAAAGGATTTTAGGACTAAGGAACTATTAATGGCATATACAATAGAAAGTGAGAGTTTTTGTTTTTATAATTACTACGAACGATTAAACATTGCGTCACTATCTTTTTTTGGACAAATACAAAGAAATATCAGACAACGATATAACGGATACGATGCCTATCCAATTGATACAATTTATAACCGAGAAGGCTTTAATTCATTTGGTGATTTAGTCAACTATTATTCATTTCAGAAAAACAAGAAACCTTTATTCGATAAAATTTGTTTTTTCACTGTTAAGCAAAAACAATATTTCGAGTTTAACGATTTACTTATTAGTGAGGCAAAAATGAGAAATGCAACGGTTTACATTACTTACCCTTGTTTACCAAAATCGGTTTATTGTAAAAAATCTGTTGATAGCTATAAAGAAGCAATCACTGAAAAATACGAATCAATTATAATCGGAACACCTGAAGACTTTATTTTCGATGACTCTCTTTTTTTTGACAGCAGATACCATATGACTGAAGAAGGAAAAAAAACCAGAACAGCTAAACTTTCTGAACTTATTATTACTGCACTACAAACAAAACCTGAATATAGTGAATAAAGAACCATCAAACTGATAGGCAAATGGCTTTTCACACGCATATACCCATGTTGGTGTTGCACGAATAGGCGACAGCTAATTAGTTAATAATTGAGATTAAACATTCAGGCAAAACTTGAACGTTTACTTGTTTTCAGTAAAACCTATTATATTTGCAATCAAAATAAATGAAAACAATTAACTCACATCACCATAGCCATCATGCACACAACGTGTGAGTGGTTAGCTATTGTAAACTATACAAAGAGGGCTTTCCATAACGGTAAGCCCTCTTTTATTTTTATACCGAACTAAAATGAACAAACTAAGAATTGCGATTCAAAAATCAGGAAGACTGCACGAAGACAGCATTCGCATATTGCGCGAAGCAGGAATAGAATTCAACAACGGCATCAACAAACTAAAGTCAGAGGCTTTTAATTTTCCGCTGGAAGTGTTATTCCTGCGCGATGATGATATTCCGCAGTACGTAGAAGATGGTGTTGCCGACATCGGAATAATTGGACAAAATGTGCTGGTTGAAAAAAATAAAAATGTTCAAACCATTAATAAACTTGGTTTTGGCAAATGCCGTTTGAGCATTGCCGTTCCGAAAGCAAAAGAATTCAGTTCTCCTGCTGACCTAAACGGATTGAAAATAGCGACTTCTTATCCGCACATTCTCGGAAACTACTTAAAAGAAAACAACATCACAGCCGAAATACACGAAATCAGCGGCTCTGTAGAAATTGCACCCGGAATAGGACTTGCTGATGCTATCTGTGACCTGGTAAGTTCGGGAAGCACGCTTTTCATGAATGGTCTGCGTGAAACTCAAGTTATTTTCAAATCAGAAGCGGTTCTTGTTTCTGGAAATAAATTGTCGGTAGATAAACAGGAAATCATTAACCGTTTGGTCTTTCGCTTGAATGCAGTAAAAAAAGCCAAAAACAACAAATACATTCTGCTGAATGCGCCCAACAATAAATTAGAAGAAATCATAAAAATATTGCCGGGAATGAAAAGCCCAACCGTTCTTCCGCTTGCAGAAGAAGGCTGGAGTTCTGTTCATTCAGTAGTTAATGAAAATGATTTCTGGGAAATAATAGAAAACCTGAAAGCCAATGGTGCACAGGGAATTTTAGTAGTTCCGATTGAAAAAATGATTCTTTAAATGAAGATAGTTATCAATCCTGATAAACAACAACACCAGTCGTTGCTTCAACGCCCTTATTTTGATTCAACATCATTGTATGCGAGTGTTTCAGAAATCATTGACAACGTAAAAGCAAATGGTGACAAGGCTTTGCGCGAATATTCATTGCGGTTTGACAAAACCAAAATAACAGAACTTCAGGTAACTGAAAAAGAATTTTCAGAGGCTGAACAACAAGTTTCAGAAGTACTAAAGCAAGCGATAGAACAGGCAAAGAAGAACATTGAAACATTTCACGCTTCGCAAAAACAAGAAGAGAAAATAATTGAAACATCTACCGGAGTTTTTTGTTGGCGAAAATCAGTAGGAATTGAAAAAGTCGGACTCTACATTCCGGGCGGATCTGCGCCTTTGTTTTCAACAGTTCTGATGCTGGCAGTTCCCGCAAATATTGCCGGATGCAAAGAAATTATCCTCTGTTCTCCTCCCGGAAAAAATGTCAAAATACATCCCGCAATTTTATATGCAGCAAAAGTATCAGGAGTAAAAAAAGTATTCAAAGTTGGAGGTGCGCAGGCTATTGCTGCCATGGCTTTTGGTACTGAAAGCATCCCTTCTGTTTACAAAGTATTTGGTCCGGGTAATCAATATGTAACCGCAGCCAAACAGCTTATCAACTCAAAAGGAATTGCGATAGATATGCCCGCTGGTCCATCGGAAGTTCTTGTTTTTGCTGACGAAACATGCGTTCCTGCTTTTGTGGCAGCTGACCTTCTTTCGCAAGCAGAACATGGTGCTGACAGTCAGGTTATGCTTGTTGCAACATCACAGGAAATAGTGAATATAGTGATGACAGAACTAAAAAAACAACTTGAAATTTTACCCCGAAAAGGCCTTGCAGAAAAAGCATTAGCAAACAGTTCAGCAATAATTTTCGACCAAGCTAAAACTAAGGAAGCCATTGATTTTATTAATGATTATGCGCCCGAGCATTTAATACTTGCCGTAAAAAATGCAGATGAAGTTGCTTTACAAATCACTAATTCAGGCTCTGTTTTCATCGGAAATTACACATCCGAAGCCGCAGGCGATTATGCATCAGGAACCAACCACACGCTGCCAACCGGAGGGTTTGCAAAAGCATACAGCGGAGTTTCATTAGACAGCTTTGTGAAGAAAATTACGTTTCAGAAAATATCGGAACAGGGTATTAATACACTTGGAA
>CAMAVO010000139.1 GCA_945861685.1 Chitinophaga pinensis
ACACATTTTAAGTAGTTGTGTTTGTCCATTACCAACTGCCGGACCCGACCCGAAAAGAATGTTATCGGTAGTGTCAAACGCGCTGAAATAAGTGCGGTTGTAATACCTTCCGTCTGAACAATCTAATTGCGCAAACGCAGGTGTGATAATAGTTGCAAGCAATAGCGATGCAAAAAATGAGTAAAGTTTTTTATTCATAATGTTATTGATTAATTAAGGAATTGTTATTTTTTGAGCCGCGTAAAGTTATATTTTTTTAAATACCAAATAGGAGGTGATGCGATGAGTGGTAAAATTAATGCCTGACTAACCTTCAGGATAGAATTAATAGTCGAACATCTGCAACAACACGATAGTGCTAAACGCAAGCAATAGATAATAGTTTGCGTTGGATAAAAATGTCTCTACTAAAGTGTACATAATATTAAAATATGTAAGGACAATTTTTTTCATTTGAGTTGTTTAACTCAATATGCATAGATATAGTTTAATATACTCGATTAACGGCAGTTAACGCGTTAAGAATATTACAACAGGCATCCATTAATTCAACTCCTCTTTCAGAAATTCAGCAGTAAAGCTGTTCTTGGCTTTTGCCACTTGTTCGGGTGTGCCTTCACAAAGAATTTTCCCGCCACGTTCACCACCTTCTGGACCAATGTCAATTACGTGGTCAGCAACTTTTATAATATCAAGGTTGTGTTCAATAACAACAACCGTGTTTCCTTTTTCCACTAATGAATTCAGTGCTTGCAGTAATACTCGGATATCTTCAAAATGTAAACCGGTGGTTGGTTCGTCAAGAATGTAAAACGTATTTCCTGTATCACGTTTACTAAGTTCTGTTGCAAGCTTTATGCGTTGCGCTTCGCCACCCGAAAGGGTTACACTGCTTTGGCCCAACGTGATATAACCAAGTCCTACATTTTGCATGGTTCTTATTTTGCCAACGATACTTGGAATGCTTTCAAAAAACTCAACGGCTGTATCAATGTCCATGTTCAGCACATCGTAAATACTTTTGCCTTTGTAGCGAACTTCCAGTGTTTCGCGGTTGTATTTTTTACCGTTGCAGGTTTCGCAATGCACATAAACATCGGGCAAGAAATTCATTTCAATGGTGCGAACGCCACCACCCATGCAGGTTTCGCATCTTCCACCCGGAACATTGAATGAAAAACGCCCCGGTTTGTAGCCGCGAATTTGTGCTTCCGGAAGTTGTGCAAACAAGTTGCGTATATCACTGAAAACACTGGTGTAAGTTGCAGGATTGCTGCGCGGAGTGCGTCCAATCGGACTTTGGTCAATAGCAATTACTTTGTCAATATTTTTTATTCCGTCAATACTTTTGTGTTCAAGTGGACGAAGTGAGCTGCGATAAAAATAATTGCTCAGTATAGGAAAAACAGTTTCATTTATAAGTGAAGACTTTCCGCTTCCCGAAACGCCTGTAACACAAATAAATTTCCCCAACGGAAAATCTACGGTTACATTTTTCAGGTTGTTTCCCGTTGCGCCTTTTATGGTGAGTGTTTTCCCGTTTCCTTTTCTGCGCTTGCCGGGAACTTCAATTTGTCTTTTGCCTGAGATGTAATCTATGGTTGAGCTGATTGTATTTGGTGGAATTTTAAACCCTGATTTAGATTTTAGAAAATTCCCTTCGCCAATAATTCTTCCTCCGTGAATACCAGCGCCAGGACCAATATCTATTACATGGTCGGCAGCAAGAATCATGTCTTTATCGTGTTCTACCACAATCACCGAGTTGCCGCTGTCGCGCAGATTTTTCAGAGCTGTGATCAGTTTGCGGTTGTCGCGCTGATGCAAACCAATGCTTGGCTCATCCAGAATATAAAGCACACCAACCAATGCCGAACCAATCTGCGTTGCCAAACGAATACGCTGTGCCTCACCACCAGAAAGACTGCGAGTGCTGCGGTCAAGCGTAAGATAATCCAAGCCAACACCTAATAGAAATTCAATGCGAGTGCGTATTTCTTTTAAAACTTCGGTGGCAATAACCAATTGTTTCTTGCTTAGTTTTTTATCTACAGCAGTGAACCAATCGTTTAGCATTTGAATGTCCATGCATGCCAGTTCGTAAATATTTTTTTCTGCAATTCTGAAATAAAGTGACTCTTGTTTTAACCTGCTGCCGTGGCATTTAGGACACGGTTTCTTTTCCAGAAAACTTGTAATCCAGTTTTCCAATGACTTGGATTTTTGCTCGTCATTATTTTGTCGGGCAATAAAATTTACAATTCCTTCAAATGATAGTGAGTAACCTGTTCCGTTGCTGCCATAGGCGCTTTCGCGCACTTTAAAAACTTCGCTGCTCCCATATAAAATAACATTGATGGCATCATCAGAAATATCTGAAACAGGGTCGGTAAGTTTGAAATTGTATTTCTCTCCAATGGCTTCAATCTGTCTGAAAATCCAATTGTCTTTATATTCGCCAAGAGGGACAAGTGCGCCTTTTTTGATGCTCAGTTTTTTGTCGGGAATAATTTTGTTGGCATCAATTTCACTTACTGTTCCCAGCCCATTGCAGCGTGGGCAAGCACCGTAAGGCGAGTTGAATGAAAACATATTTGGAGCAGGATCATCATATGCAATTCCAGAAGTAGGACACATCAAATTGCGACTAAAAAAACGAATAACTGATGTGTCGTTATCCATAACCATCAGAGAGCCTTTGCCATGTTTCATTGCGGTTTGCATGCTTTGAGATAAACGCTGTTTAGCTGTTTCATTTGCCTCAATTCTGTCAACTACAATTTCAATATCGTGTGTTTTGTATCGGTCAATTTTTATTTTGCTATTAAGTTCCAAAATTTCACCATCAACGCGCACCTTGGTAAAACCTTGTTTCAGTAATTGTTCAAACAATTCGCGGTAGTGCCCTTTCCTTCCTTTTACCACAGGTGCAAGCAATGCTATTTTTTTATCATTGAAATTTTTAAGAATGAGCGTGAGGATTTCTTCATCGGTGTATTTCACCATTCGTTCGTTGGTTACATACGAAAAAGCATCGGCTGCACGTGCAAACAGCAAGCGCATGAAATCATAAATCTCTGTAATCGTTCCAACAGTTGATCGTGGATTTTTGTTGGTAGTTTTTTGCTCAATGGATATAACAGGACTTAGCCCGTTAATCTTATCCACATCAGGTCGCTCGAGCGAACCAAGAAACTGCCGAGCATAAGCAGAAAAGCTTTCAATGTACCTGCGCTGGCCTTCAGCATAAATTGTGTCAAAAGCAAGCGATGATTTTCCGCTACCACTCAAGCCAGTAATAACAACCAGTTTGTTCCGCGGAATAATTACGTCAATATTCTTCAGATTGTGTTCCCGCGCACCGTAAATCTCTATCTGCTCGTTGTCGGTTTCAATCATAAATTTAATCGGATATTACCTGTTGTTGATTACAGGAATAGTATCAGCAGGAACCGAAATAGTGTAAACCGAATCAATTGCTCTTCCCTCATCGCTGTCTAACAATTTCTCAAAATCGGTATAGCCTTCAACAGGAACTTTGATGGTGTATTTTTTTCGCTCTTTGTTGGTGAGGAAACTTTGGCGCAACCAAGGATTGAACATTTTCAGAATTTTGTAATTTACTTTATTTGCAATTGCATAATCAGTGAAATCAACAACAGCAGTATCCAATATTATTTCTTGCGTTTTAAACGGTGGGTATAAATCCTTTTTACGCAGATAAAAACCATAATCCTGTGGGTGTTCCATAATGCATTTGGCAGCAAGTATGCGGAATAGATAACGCGAAGTTTCTTCCCCCAAAAGTAAATCGTAGTAGTTGTTTACTTTCTGTTTTTCCAATTGGCGCTGCGCTCCGTTCATTCCCATGTTGTAACTGGCCGCAGCCATGGTCCAGTTGCCAAAAATAGAATACGCTTCATGCAGATATTTACACGCTGCTTCCGTTGATTTTTCAACATTGTAGCGTTCGTCTACTTCTTTGTCAATTTGTAAACCATATTTTTTTGCAGGCTCTTCCATCAGCTGCCAGAAGCCTGTTGCTCCTGCAGGAGAAACAATGTTAGTCAGTCCGCTTTCAATCAGTGCGAGATATTTAAAGTCATCAGGAATTCCGTTCTTTTTGAGAATTGGTTCAATTACCGGAAACCAGCGGTGTGCACGTTTGTGAAAAAAAGATGTATTGCTTTGCCAGTAAGTATTTACGGTCAATTCACGGTCAATACGTTCGTGAAAATCAAAATCATGAAGTGGCACAGACTCATTTGCGAAACTGAGATTCTCAGGAATTTTAATGCTGAAAATTTTATAACTATCCTGAAAATAGCGATGATAATTTTCATCATCTTCTTTTTTAGTAATTGAAAAAATAAATAACCTTGATCCTGTAATAATCAGCAGCAAAACAGCAAGCGTATAAAATCGCTTGCTGCGCAAAAAAATCTGGCAGCGGGTTAAAAATAAATTCAATTCTGTTCTTTTTTGCGATTTATCCTTGTGGTGGAGTAGAGTGCAGTAAATAAGACAAGGAAATAAGTAAAGAAAATTAAAAAGTGCATGTACCCCCAGTGAAGGATGTATTTCTCAATAATAATAAGTAACAACAATGAAAATAATGAAAGGTCAAAATAAATCCAGGCCACCTGACTGTCGCTCAAGCCAAGATAAGAGACGTGGTGAGTCGTATGGTCTTTCCCACCTACAAATGGCGACTGGCCTTTCATAAGACGATTAATTACAACAGTGGTTGTATCAATAATAGGAATGATAAAAACCAATAGAGGAATAATCAATTGCTTAGTTTGAATCTTTGGATTGGTAGCAATATCTCCATCAACAGCATAAACATTCCAGAAGTAAATAATTCCCATTGCAGCTAGGAAAACACCCAGAAACTGACTCCCCGTATCTCCCATATACATTTTTGAAGGATTCCAATTGAAATACAAAAACCCAATTAATGCAGATAAAACCCCAATAAGAATAATGAAGTGGATATTTGAATAATCACTATTGGTAATCAACATAAAAATAGCAGAAAGAACAACGGAAATGGAAACACTTGTTGTTACCCCATCCATGTTATCAAGCATATTAATAGAGTTCATTAAACCTATAACCCAAAATGCTGTAAGCAGATAATTTACCCAATCCCAAGAAAAAAAATTGATGTAGGTTCCAGTAACAATAAGAATGGCTGTACAGGTAACCTGCGCAAAAAATTTAAGAAAAGGTTTTGTGTTGTAGGCGTCATCGGCAAGACCTACAATAAATCCAAGTGTGCAGGCGGTAAGCACTCCAATCAGTTGCAAATTAAGAAATGCATTTGATTGAAAAAAAATAGCATGAGACGCAAATGAAATCAGGAAGATAATGTAGAATGAAATGCCTCCAAAAGCTGGCTTAGTTGTAGAACTCCATCGTATATCACGATTTTCATTGCTCCTTATCCCAAGTGTTCTCGAAAATTTCAGAAATAATCCATTTATTAGAAACGAAAGCAGAAAGGTTGTGATGAAAAAACCTATGTAAACTATTAAGTAGTATGTGCCTTTTTCCAAGCCTTGAAAATTTGAGGCTGCAAAAGTAAGCTAAAATTTTGAATGAAAACCTTTAAACCTTTGGGCATTTTGGTCTTTTTTAGATAGCTTTGGACTTACTATTCCCCAATTGATATTCAAATCTGGGTCGTTACAAAGGATTGAATCTTCTGCTGATTTATTGTAAAGTCCGGTGCATTTGTAAGAAAAAATGGTATTATCTTCCAATGTAAGAAAGCCATGAGCAAAACCGGGAGGTATCCACAAGATATGTTTATTGTTCTCGGATAGTTCAGCAGCATAGTATTTTCCATATGTAATTGAATTTTTCCTAATGTCAACAGCAATGTCCAAAACAGCCCCGTAAATAACACTTACTAATTTTCCCTGCGCATGTGGGGGATTTTGAAAATGAAGCCCACGAAGCACACCCTTCTGAGACTTAGAAAGATTATCTTGAACAAAATTTTCTTTAATACCTAAATCATTAAAGACTTGTTTATTATAAGATTCGAAAAAATAACCTCTCTCATCTTCGAAAAAAATTGGAATTAGATGAAATAAGCCTTCTATCCCTGTCTCACGAATTGTCATTTCTTTTTCCCTTTTCTCTTCAATATCTCTAAAAAGCTGCCTTCCTTTTTTTCGCTATCTTCCTCATAATAACCATAACCATAACCATATCCGTATCCGTACCCGTACCCATATCCGTACCCATATCCGTATCCTCCATATCCATATCTTCCTCTTTCCATATCAACTCCGTTTAGGATTATGGAAAGTTTCTTGATTTTATTTTCTTCAATAATGTGATTGATATTTTCAATAAATTGCCGTTTAGAATACTGTGAGCGAACAATATATATTGGGTAATCAGCTTTTTGCATATTAGAAATACCATCTGTAACAATACCAACAGGCGGGTTATCAATAATTACAATATCGTAAACATTTTTCATTTGATCCAAAAGATTATCCATTGCTTTACTTATAATTAACTCAGAAGGATTAGGAGGTATTGGACCTGCTGTTATGAAGTCTAAATTATCAAGTGAGCTTTTTTGAATACATTCTTCAGCAGTAGTTTGATTGATAAGAATTGTGCTCATTCCCATGCTGTTTGCAACACCAAAACCAACGTGAATTTTTGGTTTCCTCATATCTAGGTCAATAATCACTACTTTATTACCTGCAAGTGCAAGAATACCTCCTAGGTTAATGGCTACAAATGTTTTTCCTTCTCCTGAAATAGTTGATGTTACAGATATGATTTTTGCACCTTTTTCATTAGAAATAAATTGGAGATTAGTTCTTATTGAACGAAAAGCCTCCGAAATCATTGACTTAGGGCTTTTATCAACCAAAAGCTGAGACATGGGAATATCTTTTGTGTATTTTGGTACAATACCAATAATTGGCACAGAAGTATGTCTTTGGATATCATTAAGCGTAATAACTTCGTTATGAAGAATGTATCTTACTAAAATTAAACCAATACTCAAAATTGTCCCTCCTGAAATGAACAGATAAATAACAAGGTCACTATTTGGAGAAATAGGGGTATTGGGCGTTCCAGCTTCTTCAAGAATAATATTTTCTGAAACAAAACTTGCTCGCGAAATTGAAATTTCAGCCTTCTTACTTACTAAATTTGTATAAAACCCCTCGTTAATTAGATATAATCTTTGCAGCCTTGATAATTCACGTTCATCATATGATGATTTATTATACCCTGTTTTTGGTATTAATTTTTCGTATTCGTCAATTTTCTTTTTATACCCATCAATCAATAATTCAGTCTTTTTTCTTATTCCTTCAATAGATGCTAAAAGCAACTTCTTTTGTATTCCAAGTTGATATTCAATAGATTTCATTTGTCCGCTATTTTCAGTAACCAAATAAAGAATTTGTTCTTTTTGCAATAAAATGGTTTCGATTGAGCTAAGATTTGCAGAAACTAAACTTTGTCCTTCTATGCCCTCTGTAAGTGCCATTAGTGCATAAATATCCAACTCATCATTCTTTGTTACTTCTTGTTCTATTTTTTTTAGAACATCCAAATTATACTCTGCATCAATTATTTTTTCAGTAAAATCTTCAATTTTGTTTGCAAAATCAGGCAAAGGTTTAATAGCAATCGCTTTCATGTCATCTGATGAAATATTGTATTTCATTTTAAAATCTTCAATTTCATTCTCTGTTTCATATAATCTGTCATAAACCCTCGAGAGTTGATCATCAATGAAGGCTATTACTTTATCTGCGCTTTCCGCCTTTTTTTCAACATCATATTCAAGAAATTCTTTACCTATAGAGTTTGATATGTCAGCAGTTTTCTTTGCATTGTTGTCTTTTGTAGTAATTTGTATTGTATGTGCTTGTTCATTTAGAATATTAATTCCTAAATTGCTTAAGTATCTTGGAGTTATTGAGTTGGGTTCATATATGATGAAGTAAAACTGATTGTTTGATTCTTGTTTTTGAGCCTCAAATCTTTTATAATCCTCAATAGAGATTTTTATTTTAAAGTGCTCAGTTTCTAGCGTATCAATAAGCAAGAAATCTATACTTACTTGATTGTTTCCAATAACATAAGAAATAGTAGCTTTCGTTTTATCAACAAACTCAATAGATACAGGCAGATTGTATATGCCCGTATTTTTAATGCTATATTCTACCTTATATGCCGAACTTTTATAT
>CAMAVO010000140.1 GCA_945861685.1 Chitinophaga pinensis
AAATCAGCAGAAATTCCCTGCGGAACTATTTTGTATTTTGTAATAACATCAGGATTGGTAAACAAAGCACCTCCATCTGAACCCATCGGAACGCGTGACATTGATTCAACACCACCGGCAACAAGCATATCCACTTGTCCGCTCATCACATAAGCCGCAGCCTGATTTACTGCTTCCAGGCCTGATGCGCAAAAACGGTTCAATGTTACACCTGCTGTAATATTATCATACCCTGATGCCATGGCTGCAGTTTTAGCAATGTCTGCACCTTGTTCACCAACAGGAGTTACACAACCGATAATTGCGTCTTCCACAAATTTTGTATCCAGATTATTGCGCTCGCGAATGGCTTTAAAAACAGTAGTCAGCAATTCAAGTGGTTGAACATCATAAAGGCTTCCGTCTTTTTTTCCTTTTCCGCGTGGTGTGCGAACTGCATCGTATATATAAGCTTCCATGTTTTAAATAAATATTGATTATTAAGATTGGGCCGGCAAAAGTAACTTATGTTTCTTAAATTATTTCTTACGAAATTAGTTCATGATGTTTTTCTGCCTTCAGTTTCCAGCGGTTATGCGACCACAACCAGTTTGCAGGATTTGCGCGGATAATGCTTTCTAATTTTTGTGCGTAGGCTTTTGTCAGGCTGCCGGGTTTGTCTGAATTGACTTCAAGCAATGAAAGATAAACAACATAAAATCCTCTTTTCACACGCTGTATGTCCAGATAAATAACAGGAAACTTATTTACTGTTGCATACTTTTCCATGCCGTGTAAAAAAGCTGTGTCTTGATTCAGAAACCGAATCCAGAAACTCTTATCCGCATCTTTTCGCGAAGGGCTTTGGTCGGAGATTAAAATATAAGCGCAGGGAATATCGCGGTTCTCAGCAAATGCTTTAGCTGTTTCAAAAATGGAGAGCAGGTGCATTCCCCAGGCAGCACGCGACTTTTTAAAATAGTCATCAATCGGTTTGTTTGTAAGTGGTTTGTAAAACCCAAGCGTTTTATGTTGCACTTGCAAACTAGATGAAAGCACACCCCATTCCCAATTGGTGTAATGGCTGCCAACAGTGATTATGCTTTGATTTGCATTAAAGTAATGTGTTAAAATTTCGATGTTTTGAAGGCGATAACGTTTCACTAATTCTTCCTTGCTCATCGAAAGTCCTTTCAATCCTTCCAGAAAAATATCACAGAAATTGCGATAAAAGTCTTTGGTGATTTGCTTTATTTCTTTTTCTGTTTTTTCAGGGAAAGAAGTTCTCAGATTTTTTTCAATCACGGGTTTACGATAACGAAACACATAGTAAAAGACATAGAATAAACCATCTGAAATAATATAGAGCAGAGGAAATGGAATCAAAGAGAATAGCGCTCCTGTTGCCCTGAAAATATAATATGTAATTCGTTGCATTTTGGCAAAGCTAATATAAATCAGGAATGTTTTTCTCTTGAAAAAGTTTATTATTTTTGTAATTCAAATTAATCAATTACCAATGCGCGAAATAACTATTCAACTGCCAGATAAAGATTATGACTTGCTGCTTTCTCTTGCTCAAAAATTCCATTGGACTACAAAAAAGAAGACGAAAAATGCAGAGGCGGAATTATTAAATGAATTTGCAACCAGCGTGGAACAAGTTAAGCTTCACCAAAAAGGAAAGATTAAGCTGAAAACCGCAAGAGAATTGCTGGATGAGTTATAAAATAATCGCCACCGATTATTTTTCAAAGCAATTGAAGCGGCTTGCAAAAAAATACCCTTCACTTACAACAGAGTTTAACGAACTGATTGCGGAAATTGAACAAGACCCGCAATCAGGAACTCCGCTTGGCAACAACTGTTATAAAATCCGCCTTTCCATCGCTTCAAAAGGAAAAGGCAAGTCAGGAGGAGCAAGAGTAATTACCTATTTAATAACCAAGCAGAAATTGGTTTACCTGCTTTCTGTTTACGATAAATCGGAAATGGAAAACCTTGATAAAAGTAAAATCCTTGAACTGATAAAAGGATTGCCGAATAGTGGAATAAAGTAAGAGGGTAAGCATTCGAGGCGCTTAATTTTTCTACTTTTGTCCGAGCCATGAATCAGAATTTAGATCCGAACAGCGAAAGCCAGTTACCCATTGACAAGGAAATAGAAAGAGCCTTGCGCCCTGTTGATTTTGGAGAATTTGCCGGCCAGGAAAGCGTGGTGGAAAATCTGAAGATTTTTGTGAAAGCTGCGCGCCAACGCGGTGAATCGCTTGACCATGTTTTATTGCATGGCCCTCCGGGATTGGGAAAAACAACTCTTGCTCATATCATAGCAAATGATTTGGGAGTAAATATTAGAATCACTTCCGGTCCTGTGCTGGACAAGCCTGGTGACCTTGCCGGTTTGCTTACCAATTTACAACCTAATGATGTTTTGTTCATTGATGAAATACATCGCCTCAGTCCGATTGTTGAAGAATATCTTTATTCTGCAATGGAGGATTACCGCATTGATATAATGATTGAAAGCGGACCGAATGCGCGCTCGGTGCAGATTAAATTAAACCCGTTTACCTTGGTTGGAGCAACAACTCGTTCGGGTTTGCTCACTGCTCCTCTTCGTGCCCGTTTCGGAATTAATTCGCGTTTGCAATACTACGATGCAAAAGTTCTGAAAGGTATTATTGTGCGCTCATCCGATATTCTGGAAGTAAAAATTGATGACAAAGCAGCAGATGAAATTGCTCGCAGAAGCCGCGGCACACCGCGTATTGCGAATGCGTTATTGCGCAGGGTTCGCGACTTTGCTCAAATTAAAGGGAATGGAAATATTGACCTGGAGATTGCTAAGTATTCTCTCAACGCATTAAATGTTGATGCGCACGGGTTGGATGAAATGGATAACAAAATCCTCAGCACCATCATTGACAAATTCAAAGGCGGTCCTGTTGGCATTACAACCATTGCAACTGCCGTTGGTGAAGAAGCAGGAACCATTGAAGAAGTGTATGAACCTTTCCTGATCATGCAAGGTTATTTACACCGCACACCAAGAGGAAGACAGGCAACAGAGCTTGCCTACAAGCATCTCGGAAAAATATTCTCACCCAATTCGGGAACATTGTTTGAAGGGGAATGATAGAACGCAGATGACGCGGATTGGGCAGGTTTTCGCTGATTTTTTAAATCCGCCCCTATCCGTTAAATCCGCGTCATCCTCGTTCCATTAACATCTGCGTTCCATTAAAAATGACCAAATCAACGCACACGCAAATCATAAAATCCGAAGCTAACCGCCTCGGTTTTTTTCATTGCGGAATTTCAAAAGCAGATTTTCTAGAAGAGGAAGCTCCCTTGTTGGAACAATGGCTCAAAGACAATCGTCATGGGCAAATGAAGTACATGGAGAATTATTTTGATAAACGTCTTGATCCGCGTTTGTTGGTTCCGGGAGCTAAGTCGGTAGTGTCGTTGTTGCTGAATTATTTTCCGGAGGAAGAACATTTCGACAAACTCAATGTGACATCCGATACTGTCAGGCTGAGCCTGTCGAAGCCTCAGGGTGACAAACCCAAAATCTCCAAATACGCCTACGGTAAAGATTACCATTTTGTCATTAAAGAAAAATTGAAAGAGTTGGTAGAGTTTATCCGAACCAATATTGGTGATGTGAACGGAAGAGTGTTTGTTGATTCTGCTCCTGTGATGGATAAGGCATGGGCAAAGAAAAGTGGTTTGGGATGGGTTGGCAAAAATGCCAACATCATCAATAAACAACAAGGTTCTTTCTTCTTTATAGCGGAACTGATTATTGATTTAGACCTGGAATATGATTCTCCGGTTGCCGACCATTGCGGAACATGCACTCGCTGTATTGATGCTTGTCCTACAGATGCAATTGTGCAGCCTTATGTGGTTGATGGCAGCAAATGCATTTCCTATTTCACCATTGAGCTGAAAGAGAATACACCACCCGAAATGAAAAACAAATTTCAGGACTGGGCTTTTGGTTGCGATATCTGTCAGGATGTTTGTCCCTGGAACAAATTTTCAAAACCGCACAAAGAACCGCATTTAAAACCCAATGAAGAAGTGCTGAATATGAGTCGCAAAGACTGGGAAGAAATGACGGAAGAAGTTTTTAGGAAAGTATTTAAAGACTCTCCTTTAAAACGTGCCGGTTTGCAAAAGATAAAGGATTCACTTTCTCTTCCGGGTGTTGATATAATAGGAGCTTAGCCAGATAGCTGACCAAATACCAAACTGCGCAAACTTCCACGAATTAATGCTTTCAGGAATAATGATTTTTGCAATAATAAGTCCTGCAAGCACCAACCACATTAAATAAGTAAGAGCTTTTGCCCAAGTGCTTTGGTAAAAATTGCGTGTGTCAATTGGTAGTTTCCCCTGTTTTTCTGAATCTGAATTTTGCAAAGCTACATAAGCAAGAAAGAAAGAACCGAATTCTGTTTCTTTATCTGCATCGGTTAATTTCTCAGGTGAATTAAGGTAGATTGTTAAGTTGGGTTTAGAGAATTGAACCTTGTAAAAGCGTTCCTGCCGTTGTGTTTCGTAGCCTGAACTTGCGGATTTTAAATCAGCCCATGACGATTGAAAAACGGTTCCGGGATAAAACACAGATTTATTCTTCAGCGTAACTTTCAGTTCGCTTTCCGAAATCTCAACCGTGCAGGGAATGGTTCCCCATTTTTTCGTAAATCCTATTATCCAATAAGCCGCGATGCCAACAATAAGGAAAGTAATCATCATAAGTGCCCAGTCAGGCAGGTCATTAGCGGCAGCCACAATAATGACAATCATTGGCATTATTACCAATAGCGGCATCACCAATAAAATCAGATAAATTATTCCCATGCGGGAACACGTCATGTCAAAAGTTCGTGCAGACATGATGTAAAACTATACAAATAATTTACAAGAAGATATCGTCACCCTGAACTTGTTTCAGGGTCTATTGAGATGCTGAAACAAGTTCAGCATGACGAAGTATTACTATTTGCTTTTGCGCTTGCGCTCGTTCTCGTCAAGATAAATCTTACGCAAACGAATTGACTTCGGAGTTACTTCCACATACTCGTCTTCCTGGATGTATTCCATTGCTTCTTCCAGAGAGAATTTACGTGCAGGTGCAATTCTCACTTTTGCATCAGTGCCCGAAGCACGCATGTTGGTCAATTTTTTCTCGGTCATGATATTGATAACCAAATCATCCATACGGTTGTTTTCACCGATGATTCTTCCGCCATAAACTTCATCGCCCGGATCAACAAAGAAGAAACCTCTGTCTTGCAGTTTATCAATAGAATAAGATGTTGAAACACCATGTCCCATTGAAATCAATACTCCGTTAATTCTTCCCGGAATATCTCCTTTCCAAGGCTCATAGCTTTTGAAACGGTGTGCCATAATGGCTTCACCCGCAGTTGCTGTAAGAATGTTGTTACGTAATCCGATTAAACCTCTTGAAGGGATTTGGAATTCCATGTGAATCAAATCTCCTTTTGGCTCCATCACTAATAAGTCGCCTTTTTTCTGACTTACTAATTCTATCACCTTTCCGGTTGTGTTTTCAGGAGTGTCTATTGTAAGTGTCTCAACAGGCTCATGCTTTCTTCCATCAATTTCTTTGATGATAACCTGTGGTTGTCCTACTTGTAACTCGTAACCTTCACGTCTCATTGTTTCAATAAGAATAGACAAGTGCAGAATTCCGCGACCATATACAATATGTGTATCAGGTGAACCTGTTTCTTCCACTTTCAGGGCAAGGTTTTTTTCTATTTCCTTGTAAAGTCTTTCTTTGATGTGGCGCGATGTTACAAACTTGCCTTCTTTACCATAAAAAGGTGAGTTGTTGATGGTAAACAACATGCTCATGGTTGGCTCATCAACGCTGATAGGCTTTAAACCTTCCGGATTTTCAAAGTCGGCAATGGTATCACCGATTTCAAAGCCTTCAATTCCGCTTACAGCACAAATATCACCGGCTTCCACTTCGCTTACTTTCAATTTGCCAAGACCATCAAAAATGTAAAGCTCTTTTATTCTTGTTTTTACAATTTTACCATCACGTTTTACCAACGAAATAGGCATGTTTTCTTTCACAACTCCGCGCAAAATACGCCCGATGGCAATCCTTCCTACGAAAGAAGAATAGTCCAGTGAAGTGATCATCAATTGCAAACTGCCTTCCAGAGTTTTTGGCTCGGGAATATGTTGAACAATACAATCCAGCAGGGGAATAATATTTTCAGTCTGCTCTTTGTAAGTTGTATTCATCCAGCCCTGTTTTGAAGAGCCGTAAATAGTAGGAAAATTCAATTGGTCATCACTTGCTTCCAGATTGAAGAACAACTCATAAACCGAGTCATGCACTTCATCAGGACGGCAGTTGGGTTTATCCACCTTATTGATAACCACAATAGCTTTAAGGCCCAATGAAATTGCTTTTTGCAACACAAAACGGGTTTGCGGCATAGGTCCCTCAAAGGCATCAACCAGCAACAGAACACCATCTGCCATGTTCAATACACGTTCTACCTCACCACCAAAGTCAGCGTGGCCGGGGGTGTCAATGATATTAATCTTGGTTCCGTTATATTGAACCGACACGTTTTTGGCAAGAATGGTAATACCTCTTTCGCGCTCTAAATCGTTGTTGTCAAGTATCAGTTCACCGCTTTCCTGATTATCGCGGAAGAGTTTGCATTGATGTAAAATCTTATCAACTAGGGTAGTTTTTCCATGGTCAACGTGGGCAATAATGGCAATATTTCTGATGTTCTTCATGTAGGGCTTAAAAATTTGAGGGTGCAAAAGTAGTCTTTAAAAGGACTTTATAGCTATAAAGGATGTAACTAAATTATTATGTGTCACCCTGAGCACGGCAAATGTCTGGGGGACATTTGAGCGAGTACGTGTGGTAGCAAGGGTTTGAAAACCACCGCCCGGTCCCGCTTTTCGCTGCAAGTCTGACTTGTCCTAAAATAGGTTTACACAAAACCAGGACAAATGAAGCAAAGACAACAAAAATTCACAGAAACATTTAAGCGTCAGGTAATCGCAGAAGTTTTATCAGGTCGATTAACCAAAGAACAGGCACGCAAACAGTATCAGATTAGAGGCAAGAGTTTAATTATAAATTGGATTCGTAAATTTGATTTGCCAACTCCGATTTATATGAGCGAACCATCATTGAATGAAAAAGATCTTCAGACAAAAATAAAGCGAATGGAGCGAGAGCTGGAAGATGCACAGCTCAGGGCCGAAGCATACTCCAAAATGATTGATATAGCGGAGCGAGAGCTAAAAATCAGCATCAGAAAAAAGTCCAATACCAAACAATCCAAGAAATGAAAGACAGTTATCCGAGCCAGAGTCTGGTTCGGTTCTGTCGGTTGTTTGGTATCACAAGACAAGCGTATTACAAGCACTTCTGGCAATGGGAGGCAAACACTATTGAGCAAGAGATTATCTTAAGAAGAGTAAAAGAAATCAGGCGATATCATCCGGTCTTGGGTGGTCGTAAACTCTATGCGCTATTGCAACCGGATTTGTTAAACCATCAAATAAAAATGGGTCGTGATGGTTTGTTTGATTTATTGGCAGCTCAATCTTTATTAGTCCGCAGAAAACGCAGACGAGCCGTCACCACCCATTCCAATCACTGGTATAGAAAATATCCAAATCTGATAAAAGATTTTGTGCCAACATCTGCCAATCAGCTTTGGGTAAGTGACATTACCTATTGGCGTACACCATTTGGTTTTCTATATATCAGTTTTATTACCGATGCCTATTCACATAAAATAGTAGGGTATCATTTAGCTAACAATCTGGAAGCAATCAACAATGTAAAAGCACTGCAAATGGCATTGAAAAACGTAATCGGATCTACTGATGATTTAATCCATCATTCAGACAGAGGCATACAATATTGCTGCTTAGAGTATGTAAACCTATTACAGGATTATAAAATAAAGATAAGTATGACCCAAAGTGGCGATCCGCTGGAAAACCCGGTAGCAGAAAGAATAAACGGTATTATTAAAGAAGAATATTTAAAGCATAATGAGATACAAAATCAAAACCAGGCATTAGAAGTATTACAACAAAGTGTGCAACTGTACAATGATGAAAGGCCACACCTAAGCAACAACTTTCTAACACCAAAACAAGCACATCAATTAAC
>CAMAVO010000141.1 GCA_945861685.1 Chitinophaga pinensis
AAATGTGTAGGACCGGTCCGAAAAGCCACATACAATCGGTTGTTGAAAATGCTGATGGAAACATTGTTATTTGATTTCTGCGGCTTTACCTCTTTTGGTAAATCAAGAGAAGGAATTAACCAATAGGGTTCACTTAATTTTGGACAGTAGTTCGTGTTGGTATTTATACTGTCGTCAAAAAATGCGGGGTCATCAGGGGCAACAGCATTTAAAGGAAGGTAGGAAGAAAGCACAGACTTTATTTCGTCAGGCGCGGCTGACTGAAATTTATTCAGCGGATTACAGGCAGAAAAAAAACTTGCTGCTGCAATCACCAGCAGTATGTTTATTCTTGAAATCATTTCGGTAACTGATTTGTAGTTGACAAATCAGCTTAGTTTTTCTATTGCCTCAGCAAGTGACAGCGCATATTGCTCGCCACTGCTCATGTTTTTCAGAGCAACAATTCCCTTAGCTATTTCATCTTTGCCTGCTGTAATTACAAACGGAATTCTCTTTGCGTCTGCATAAGAAAACTGTTTCTTCAGTTTTGCAATATCAGGGTATAACTCTGTATTGATGCCTGCTTCACGTAGTTTTCTTGTAATTTGTAAAGCATAGTTTTCTTCTTCTTCACCAAAATTGATAACCAATACTTTGGTTGAGACTGAAGCTGAATCCGGAAACATTTTCAGTTCTTCCAGCACATCATAAATCCTGTCGGCACCAAATGAAATGCCTACACCTGAAACATCCGGCAAACCGAAAATTCCTGTCAGGTTATCATATCTTCCGCCACCACAAATGCTGCCGGTAAAGGTGCTCTTTGCCTCATTTACTTTTACTTCAATGATTGCTCCGGTATAGTAATTAAGGCCTCGGGCAAGGGTTATATCTAATTCAAGATTGACAGATTTACTGTCACCCTGAGCGTAGTCGAAGGGTTTTATTTTTTCAAAAATAGTTTCTATTTCTTCTATTCCTTTTTTACCGATTTCAGAATCAGCAAGCACCCATTTTAACAACGCAAGTTTCTCAGTAGTGTTGCCTTTAAATGTAATCAGCGGCTGAAGTTTTATAAACGCAGTTTGTGAAATGCCTTTCTCCTGCAACTCTTTGTTTACGCCATCTACGCCAATCTTATCTAACTTGTCAATGGCAACGGTGATGTCCACAATCTTTTCTTTTTCACCAATCACTTCAGCAATACCGCTTAGTATTTTACGGTTGTTGATTTTAATGGTAACACCAACTCCCAATTTTGAAAACACTTCATTAATAATTTCAATCAACTCCACTTCATTCAGTAAGGAGTTGCTGCCAATAACATCGGCATCGCATTGATAAAACTCGCGGTAGCGTCCTTTTTGGGGGCGGTCTGCGCGCCACACCGGTTGTATCTGGTAGCGTTTAAACGGGAATGTTATGTCATTGCGGTTCATCACTACGTAACGTGCAAAGGGAACAGTTAAGTCGTAGCGAAGTGCCTTGCCTGAAATATTAGAAACCTTAAAATTCTCGTCTGAAATTTTGAATTGGTCAAATGGATTTCCAGAGTCAAGAATTCTGAAAATTAATCTGTCACCTTCTTCCCCGTATTTCCCCATCAGCGTTTCGGTATTTTCCATAGAAGGTGTTTCAATGGGTAAATAACCGTAGCGTTGATAAACCGAACGAATGGTGTCAAAAATATAATTGCGTTTCACCATTTCTGCCGGTGAAAAATCGCGTGTGCCTTTTGGGATAGAAGGTTTCAATGTCTTTGGTTTGCGGACAAATATAATTAGTAATCGCGAACGTCATGCTGAACTTGTTTCAGCATCTCAATCAGATAGACCCTGAAACAAGTTCAGGGTGACGAATTACTTCTCCACTTTATAAACCTCAGTCCATGCGTTGCGCTCTTCAAAGCGCTCCAGTAACTTCAGTCGTTTAGTGGTTTTTAAAAATTCGTAGTTCTCTTTGTCTTCTACATTGGAGAAAACAGCGTATTCGGTTTTGTCGGTAAATTTTCCATCTACGTTGCTGAATTTGTTGTCTTCTGTTACATATCCTGAATATGGATTTTCCATGTAACGCTCCATCAGAAAATAGCCGTAGAAGATTTTATCTTTCAGTTCTTTTTCTTCGCAGTAAGCAATTGCTTTCTCGTGCGTTTCAATAGCATCGGCATAACCAAGATTGTGGTCTGAGTTGGTGCGTTTGTTTATTTCCTGCCACTGTAATCCTGCCACCACAACCAATACTACCCAGGGCACCCAATTGAAATCAAACGCTTTGTTAATGCTGAATGCAAACAGCAATGAAAGCATAGGAATAAGCATCATGGTGTAGCGGTCGGAATAAAAATTAAGACTGCTGAAAATGAGGTAAACAAAGCAATGCAAAAGCAGAACTAACACTGCCTTGCTTTCGTTCTGCTCCAGTGTTCTTCCGCTGAAAGGCACTACCAGCAAGGCAATAATGGTAGAGAACGTGAGCAGATTTCTTCCCTGATAAATAAAAACATAAGCAGCATAACGCTCCAACTGATTTAAGATTT
Source organism: Chitinophaga pinensis (assembly GCA_945861685.1). Classification (GTDB taxonomy): domain Bacteria; phylum Bacteroidota; class Bacteroidia; order SXHM01; family SXHM01; genus SXHM01. The sequence goes on from CAMAVO010000141.1 coordinate 2,522, forward strand.
TTTCAGGGGTGCTTGCAATTAAACCAATATGCTCAGGGAAAAAGAACCATCCCTGAATCATATTCTGATAAACAAAATAAGCTACAAAAGGAATAAGCGGTAATGAAATAACAAGGGAGTTGACAAAAAACTTCTTCCACTTTTTGCCATCACTAGAAAATAATGCCTCCAGTAAAGTCCAGAGAAGGAGTGTTGCAATAACGGTTAATCCTGATTCTTTGGTGAAGAGTGTTAAGATGCCTGCAAGTACGTAAAGTATGCGCTTGTTATCTAAGTAGAAATAAAAGGTAATGAGCGAAAACAATGCAAGCATAACTTCTGGAAGAAGCAAACCGCTTTGCGCTAAAAATATCGGTTGCAAGGCAAGTACAAATGCAGCAGTAAATCCGGCTTTGTCGCTGAGAAAAATCTTTTTGCCAAATAGATAAACAGCAACAAATAATAACACCGAAAGAAACAATGGAAAGATATGTCCAACGGTGGTTGATGTTCCGAATGCTGTCATCCACGTAGCACCTAAAAAATAAAACAGTAATGGATGCCCACGCGAAAGTTCAGGAGGAAGTGCGTCAGGTAAAATACCCAGCTTGGTTGCTTCCATCGTGCGTATGGCAGGGCCATACACCCATGCCTCGTCCCAATAGTAGGGGAGGGAGAGGAACGGAATCTTAACTCCCACAAAAACAATTATCACCAGCAGTAAGCCGGTGAAGAAAGGATTGTTTTTTAGGTAGTCAATCATCTGTTTCTGTTCGTCATGCTGAACTTGTTTCAGCATCTCAATGAAAGAGACCCTGAAACAAGTTCAGGGTGACGTTAATTATTTACACCACTAATTTTTTATAACGTAATCTGTGTGGTGTTGCATCACCCATGCGCTTCTTACGGTTTTCTTCGTATTCAGTGTAGCCGCCTTCAAAATAATATACTTCTGAGTTTCCTTCAAAGGCAAGGATGTGTGTGCAGATACGGTCTAAGAACCAACGGTCGTGAGAGATAACCACCGCACAGCCTGCAAAACTTTCCAGACCTTCTTCCAATGCGCGCAGTGTGTTTACGTCAATATCGTTGGTAGGCTCATCCAGCAGCAATACGTTTGCTTCCTGTTTCAAAGTCATGGCAAGGTGCAGACGATTTCGCTCACCGCCCGAAAGCACTTTTACTTTCTTTCCCTGGTCTTGTCCGTTAAAGTTGAAACGCGATACATAAGCCCGTGAGTTAAGACTGCGGTTACCCATTTCAATAATTTCGTTTCCGCCTGATATGGTTTCCCAAACAGTTTTCTCGGGGTCAATCTCAGCGTGTGCCTGATCAACATAGGCAACCTTTACGGTTTCTCCAACTTTAAATTGGCCTTTGTCGGGCTTCTCCTGTCCCATAATTAAACGGAATAAGGTTGTTTTACCCGCACCGTTGGGACCAATGATTCCAACAATTCCCGCAGGCGGTAATTTGAAGTTCAGGTTCTCATATAACAACTTGTCACCGTATGCCTTTGAAACATTGATGGCTTCAATAACTTCGTTACCCAAACGCGGACCGTTAGGGATATAAATCTCCAGCTTTTCCTCTGTAGCTTTTACATCTTGATTCAACATTCTATCGTAAGCTCCCAGCCTTGCTTTCTGCTTTGCCTGTCTTCCTTTAGGACCCATACGCACCCATTCCAACTCACGCGCCAATGTTTTCTGGCGTTTGCTTTCAGTCTTTTCTTCCTGTGCCAAACGTTTTCCTTTTTGTTCCAGCCATTCGGTGTAGTTTCCTTTCCACGGAATACCTTCTCCGCGGTCAAGTTCTAATATCCAGCCTGCAACGTTGTCAAGGAAATACCTGTCGTGGGTGATGGCAATAACAGTGCCTTTGTATTGTTTTAAGTGCTGCTCCAGCCAGTCAATTGATTCGGCATCCAAATGGTTGGTTGGCTCATCCAGCAAAAGAATTTCAGGTTCCTGCAACAGCAAACGACAAAGCGCAATTCTTCTGCGCTCACCTCCCGACATGGTTCCTACTAACTGGTCGCCTTCAGGACAACGCAACGCATCCATAGCACGCTCAATTTTACTGTCTAATTCCCACAGGTTATGTTGGTCAATCAAATCATTCAGTTGTCCCTGGCGGGTGATGAGTTTATCCATGGCTTCATCGCTCATGGGCTCGGCAAATTTGTTGTTCACCTCTTCGTATTCTTTCAGGATGTCGGCCAATTCTTTCACACCTTCCATCACAATTTCTTTTCCCGTTTTGGTGTTGTCAAGTTTTGGTTCCTGTTCTAAGTAACCAACTTTGTATCCGGGCGAAAAAGCTACTTCACCGTCAAATGATTTTTCAACGCCTGCAATAATTTTAAGCAGGGTTGATTTACCAGAACCGTTAAGACCGATGATACCAATCTTAGCGCCATAGTAGAAAGAGATGTAAATGTCTTTCAGTACTTGCTTCTGTGGTGGGAAAATCTTGCTGACTTTCACCATCGAGAATATTATTTTTTTATCGTCTGCTGCCATTTGAAGAGTTTTAGAGTTTAAAAGTTTTAAGAGTTTGTGTTGTTTGTTTTCACAAATATTTTAAACCACAAACAGTTTAAACTGTTTTTTTGCGAGTGCAAATATCGTAAAATAGGCTTCACTCCGCAGGGGAAAATATGGTAATAAATTAATATGAAAATTAAATTGAACTTTAAATCCATTCCTTTCGTAATCAGTTTGCAATTTTTAACAGAACCTTTGTAATAAAACATTGTTTATAGCGTTACCTTAGTATCCGCATTCACGAAAAACAAAACAGAAAGCCAAATTTTATGATGAATAATACAGTAAAAAAAGTATCAGCTCTTTTAATTGCCGCAACTTTTATTTTTAATTCTTTAAGCCTTACAGCGCAGGAAAGAACCATTTCAGACGAAGCCAAACTTAAGTTTGATGATGTGCTCTCGTTACTCAAGACACGTTATGTTGACACCGTTAATATGAATGTGCTGGTTGAAGATGCCATTAAAGGAATGATGAAAGATCTTGACCCGCACAGTGAATATTATACTGCCGAAGAATACGAGAAGATGAACGAACCTTTGCAGGGAAACTTTGAAGGCATTGGCGTTCAGTTCAACATTACCCGTGATACCATTGTGGTGCAATCACCCATTTCAGGCGGACCATCTGAAAAACTGGGCATCCGTTCGGGTGATAAAATTGTAAAAGTGGAAGGCAAATCAGTGGCAGGAATAAAAATCACCAACAACGATGTTATAAAAAAACTGCGTGGCGATAAAGGCACAACTGTAAACGTAAGCATTTACAGACGCGGTGTAAAAGATCTTATTGAATATGCCATTGTCCGCGATAAAATTCCGATTTTCAGTGTTGATGCTTCCTACATGCTTACTCCGGAAATTGGCTACATCAAAGTAAACCGCTTTGCCGAAACTACTATGGACGAGTTTCGTGCAGGATTGGATAAGTTGAAATCTAAAAACATGAAACACCTTGTTCTGGATTTGCGCGGAAACTCAGGTGGCTACTTAAAAACATCCATTGAACTTTCTGATGAGTTTTTAAAAGACCGCGAAATGATTGTTTATACCGAAGGTGTTACCAGTCCTAAGCGTGATTATATTGCTACCACACGCGGAGCATTTGAACAAGGCAAATTAGTGGTGCTGATTGATGAGGGCTCTGCTTCTGCTTCAGAAATTGTTTCAGGTGCGGTTCAGGACTGGGACAGAGGATTATTAATTGGCCGAAGGTCATTCGGAAAAGGATTGGTACAGGGGCCATTCCGCTTACGTGATAACTCATGGTTAAAGATTACAACAGCACGTTATTACACCCCAACAGGGCGCTGCATACAACGCTCGTATGAAGAAGGTATTGATGAATACCGTAAAGAGGATGAAAGACGCGTAGCAAGTGGCGAACTTTTTCATCAGGACAGTATTAAAGTTGCAGATTCATTGAAGTACTATACACCTAACAATCGTGTGGTATTTGGCGGTGGTGGTATTATGCCTGATATTTTTATGCCATTGGATACTTCAGAAAATTCAAGGTTTCTGACAGAGATTTATGCGCAGGGAATTCTGAACGATTTTGTAAATGAATATATAGACGAAAAGCGTCAGGAGTTTGCAGGTTTATATCCGGACTTTGAAACGTTTGATAAAAAGTTTGTAGTTGATAAAAAGTTGTTTGATGAATTTCTTGTCTATGCGGATAAAAATCTTGCTGAGAAATCAAAAGCAGATTCTATTACTGTTGTTGATGATGACGGTGAGGATGTAAAAGTTCCAAATACTAAAGTTGCCGGTGACAAAACTCCTGAACAGATAAAAGAAGAAGGAATAAAAACTTCAGGGGCGCATATTAAAAACCGAATCAAAGCATATGTAGCACGTACCTTATGGCAGACTGAAGCATTTTTCAGAATAATCAATCAGGTTAGCCCTGAAGTGCAGAAAGCTATAAAGGTTATTAATGACAAGACCTTTGAAGAAATGAAGATTGCGAATAAGTAAGCTCATGCTTCTAGATATAAAAAAGCGGTCTCGCCAATGGCGAGACCGCTTTTTTTATGCCGGAAAATATATTTTTCAAAAGATGTAATATTTCGCATTTGTCTGCGTTATGAAAGTATAGACATCTAATTATTGAGAAAATTCTACTTGTTTTTAAATCCTAAAACCATGAAAACAGTAATCGTTTTTCTCATCTCTATGCTCATCTCCTCGGGACTGATGGCACAGATATTTCAGACCGCGCAACTTTCTTCTGTAATCACGAAATGTTATACTGATTCGGTGCAGAAAACCGAACGACTGGCTGCGCTTAAGTTTCACAAACTGATTAATCAATATCGCAAAGAGAATAAAATAGATACACTTTGTTGGGATGATACGCTGTGGCTTACTTCGCGCAATCATAACATTTGGATGGGCGAGAATGGTAAACTCTCGCACACGCAAAATGAGGATACAAAATACTTTACCGGGAATGGTCCTGGCGATAGGTATAACTACACAACCGCAAACAAAGGTGGCAGTTCATGGTCAGGTGAAAATGCCTTATATAACTGGAACGATAATGGTTCTTCTATTGAAGAAATAAGTGAATCAATGGCAAATACTGCATTCAAACAGTGGAAGGATTCTCCCGGCCATGATGAGAATATGCGCGCACCACAAAGTCATTCGCATGGTACTGCGTTTTTTCTGGAACCTGACGGACCGGTTTGGGCAACCGATCTTTTTTCTTACAAAAAGTTTGACGATAATTTCCCGTGGGCAAAAGCTGACCTGGCTTCACTTGAAAAAGAAGCAGCAAAAACAGTTGCTAAAAATGTTAAAACTAAAACTGAGTCGGTAAAGAAAATCAGAATTAGAGATGCTCAGCAATTAAGTGCTAATCTGCTTTCAATACAGGAGCAGAGCAGCGAAGTAAAAACAGGCAAAGCAATTAAGAAAGCTGCGCAGAGCCATGCTTATTATATTGCTTGTTCAAAAAAACTTACTCATGAAGAAAAGAAAAATAAACCGGGCTATTATGGAGCAACTGAAAAACAACGAATACTGAAAGCTTCATTTG
>CAMAVO010000142.1 GCA_945861685.1 Chitinophaga pinensis
ATTTCTTTATCTGCAAAATCGCGCACCATTTGCGCAATCATTTTCTGGTTTTCGTTTTCGGTAAATTCCATTTTTTTGTTTATGTTGTCATGCTGAACTTGTTTAAGCATCTCTTAGATCCCGAAACAAGTTCGGGATGACGATATTAATAATTAACTAAACTGATTATTTCTTTTGAATATTTTTTCAATCGCTCGTTGCCGTTTAAAAAATCTAAACCGACAATAAATGCAAAACCAGAGACGTTTCCTCCCTGCATCTGAATAAGTTCTGCCGCAGCGCAGGCAGTGCCTCCTGTTGCAAGTAAATCATCGTGTACCAATACATTCCATCCGGCTTTAATTGCATCGGTGTGCATTTCTATTTTTGCACTTCCATATTCCAAATCATACGAATAGGAAACTGTTTTGTAAGGCAGTTTCCCCGGTTTACGGGCAGGAATAAAAGGCACGTTTAATTGTTCAGCCAATAAAAGTGCGAAAAAGAAACCGCGGCTTTCTACGCCAACAATTGCATCAACAGGAGTTCCGTCAATGCGATTAATAAATTCATTTACAATATCGCGACACAATTTGGGATCCATCAGAATGGGAGTGATGTCCTTGAAAAGAATTCCCGGTTTAGGAAAATCAGGAATGTCGCGTATGGTGGCTTTTAACTGTTGCTCTATCACAGGTTATTCAATCGTCAAATAGGGCACAATTTTACGGAAGATATCCTCAGTAACCAAATGAGATTTCTTTATTCCTTCAACACTGTTAAAACGCCCGTGCTGCTGACGGATACTGACGATTGAATTGGCAATGTTATAGCGGATATAAGGATGAGCTTTCAGTTCGTCCAACGTTGCGATGTTAATATTCAGTTTCTTCACCTCAAAAGGGTCAACGGTAAGAAAGGGTTCAATTTCAGCATATCTTGCCGAATCAACTCTGTAAACTTCGCGTAATTGTTCTTTGCTGTAAAAGCCACCGAGTTTAGTTCTCAGTTCAATAATTTTCATGGCGGTATAAGGTCCAATGCCTTTTACTTTTATCAGCTCAAGAGAATCAGCAGTGTTGATTTCAACAAGCACCGTTTGTTTTACCGGATATTCCTTTTTCTCGAAGTATGTTTTCTTGTCAGCATAAATTTTCTCTTCCTGCTTTTCTTCGGGAATTACAATAAATGCTTCCAGTCGTTCATACTCATCCTTGCTGATGGTGTACATCTTTGCAAAGTCTTCTTTCTTACGGAATTTGCCGCCTTTGTTGCGGTAATTGAGAATTCCGGCTGCCTGTTTTTTACTTAAACCAAGTTTTACAAAATCTTCTTCGGTTGCAGTATTGGGATTGAAAATAAAAAGTTGCGCAGCAGGTTTTGAAGGACTTGCTATTTCATCAGCAATAAATTTTTGTGATGAATCTTCATCCTGTTTTATTTCAGCACTGGCAAGAAATTCATCTAACTGTTTTTGAAATTCAGATGTGTCGGGAGCCGCCTGACTTTTTTGAAAACGGTAAGAAAGAGTTAATGCAGTAAAAAATAAAATCAGTGCAAGAATTGCAATGATTCCGTTGCGCTCTTTTTTGTTGAATATAAAATAATCGCGAAGGAAGTTGCTGAAAGAAGAATGAACCTCTTTCTTTTTAGTGTAAGATTTTTTGTTGAAAAAATCGCTGAGCCTCTTTTGAATTGACATCGCTGTGTTTTTAACACAGCTAAAATAAAAAAAATATGGTTATACTTTCTTCAGTTGTTCATCCAGAATTTTTAAACCTTCTTCAAATGAATGGGGTTTGTAATATAGTTCACGATAAGCTTTGTCAAGAATAAAGCCTGTGCGTGGCGGGCGTTTTGCGGCTTGATTCAGTGTGTCGGATTTTATAGGCTTCACAATTGATTTATCTAATTTCCAGAAATCGGCAACGCGGTAAACCAATTCCAAAATACTCATGATGTCTTTTCCTGAAACGTGATAAATACCTTTTGCACGTTTGTCCCCTGCGCTGATGCAGGCATCTGCCAGATCTTCTGCTAATGTAGGTGAACGAAATTGGTCGTCAACAACATTAATAGGTTGTCCTTTTTCCAATGCCCCTTTTGCCCAAAGCACTACATTGCTGCGGCTCATGTTATCAACTATTCCGTAAACAATAATGGTTCGCAGAATTGCCCAACTGATGTTGCTTTTCTGTAATACTTTTTCTGATTCATATTTTGAAAGCGCATAGTAGGAGAGTGGATTAGGTTGGTCTTCTTCTTTATAAGGACCGGCTTCTCCGTCAAAAACAAAATCGGTGCTTAGGTGAATGAAATGAATAGCTGAGTTGCCAATTGCGTCAACAAAATTTTCAACAGCGGTAACATTTGCTGCCCAACATTCTTCTCTTTTTGTTTCGCATTCATCAACGTTGGTCATTGCTGCGGTGTTGATGATTAGATGTGGTTCAAATTTTTCAACTGCTATGCGAACATCCTCAAACTTTGAAATGTCAAGATTGACATAGGTGTAACCTTTTTTCTCAATCAAACGGTTATCGCCTTTTGAAGCAGTAATAAGGGTTACATCTTTGCGTTGTAAAAGTTTGTAAATAATTTTTTGTCCAAGCAAACCGTTGGAGCCGGTAACAAGAATAGTTGTCATTTTCTAATCTTTTTGTCTGAATTCTTTGCGCAAATTGTTAATCTGTTCGTGCGAACCTAGGATGAATATTTTTGAGTCGTGTTTAATTATTGTGTCGGGTGAGGGGTTAATGACATATTGCCCTTCAGAAGATTTGAACCCGATAATATTAGCACCGAATTTATTTCTGATTTCAAGTTCGCGTATGGTCTTGCCACGAAACTCTTCCTGCAATTCCTCACCGCTGATTTCGTCAAGGTGAAATTCAATATCACCGCCACCTGTGAGCACATCAATAAATTCAACAATATTTGGTTTTAAAACCAAAGAAGCCATGTGAGCTCCGCCAATCTTATCAGGCATAATAACATTGTCGGCTCCGGCTCTTTTTAATTTAATATCGGAGTGTTCATCTGAAGCGCGACTGATAATTTTTATGCCGGGGTTTATTACACGGGCAGTTAGTACAACAAAAAGGTTGTCAGCATCTTTAGGAAGCGTTGTGATTAAAGCATGTGCATGTTTTATTCCGGCTTTAATAAGCACTTCGTCATGAGTTGCATCACCTACTATTATTAATTCTCTGTCAATGTCAGTAAAAGAATCAATGCCGGCTTCATTACTTTCAATTAAAACAAAAGGGGTTTTATGTGCTTTTAAACGGGAGGCCGCCTGTTTTCCGTTTCTTCCGTAGCCGCAAATAATAACATGATTTTTCATTTTGCTTAATTTTTTATCGGATCTGTAGTTTCTGAAAACCCTTTGAAACTCGCCATCAATAACGTATTTTGTAATACGCGTGATGGCAAGGGCAAATGTACCAATACTTGTAATAATCAGAATAACGGTAAACATTCTTCCTGAAAGGCTCAGCGGTTTTATTTCGCTGAAGCCAACGGTGGCAATCGTTATTACAGACATATACAATGCATCGAAAAAATTGTAATCTTCGATAAGCATATATCCTGCAATACCGAAAATAAAGATTAGCAGGATTAGTGCTAAAGGAAGATAAAGCTGCCTGAATTGCGAGAAAATCATGAATCGGATTTCAAAGAATTAGTTCAAAGATCCCAAATTCTTTTCGGCTGCTGGCGCAGGCTACCGGGTTTGAAATATTCTTTATGTTCCAGAATGAAGGAGAAAATAAAATAAATAATTACCGGAGAGCCGAACGTAAAGAATGATAAATAGATAAAGTACAAGCGAATGGTAGCGCTTTTAATTCCAAGCTTTTCGCCCAGCCAGGTGCATACACCAAAAACATTAAACTCTAAAAAGGATTGAAGTTTTTCTTTCAGTGAATTCATTGTTTTAGTTTTTTAAAAGTGAAATTCCGATGCCGCAATTTAAACATTTTTCATTGTTACAGTATTCGTTTTTCAGTTCTAGGAGGCTTTGTGTGTTTGCAGCGTTTAGTGGTTTTATTCCCAGTTGAATAAAATTTTCAATGATGTTATTCTTTTCAGATTTGAGTTCTTCCAGCAATGAAACGGCTATGTCTTTGTAGTCTTCAATCCCGCGGTAGTCAGCATAAACAAACATAAACGGAACAACCGTATTGATAATGATATTGTCAATGGCAACGTTTCCAAGTTTCTTATTTTTAGAAGGGGAAACAGTATCAAATGTGTAATGTGTGTTCCAGTATTCTGAGGATTCAGCGCTGAGTAATTTTCTCATGTCATGAATAGTTGCTGCTTCCATTACTTTTGAGAACATGCCTGAAGAGTGGTGAATAAGTGAAGCCAGCTGCGCAATTCGTATAGTAGGAAAGTTGACAGGTCGCAGACGTAGAAATTTCCAAAGATGTCCTTCAATCGGTTGGAGTGAGAACTTTTTCTGAAGAAATTGATACTCTTTTTTCAGTTGATTAGGATAATCATCTTTGAATTGTTTTTCCAGTAAACCTGATTGTCCGAACAAAAGTGCTTCCACCTGAAACAAGCTGCTCTTGTGCTTGCCGAGAAAGGAGTTGGGTGCTGATTTTGCGAGCAATTCAAACGGCACTGCGTTTACTTTCATTCCGAAATTGCGGGCAAGATGAATGTAAAATGTTTCTTCGAGATTGTTTTTATTCAGCTCAAGCAGCGAGGAAATTGTTTTTGCTTTTCGCTGCAGACGCTCAATTAATAAACGCTCTAACCAATTGTTCAGTGAAAAAGATGAAACAGTGTTCAGTTGATTAGCACAGGGAATCCATTGCTTTGCATTCATCAAGGCTGTGTATCTGCTCAGCAGATTTTTATCAATCAGTGTTTTCAACTCTGCTGTGGCAACGGGTTTTCCGGTGTGAGAAATGTCTTCATCGTTTTCATAAACGAGATGAAGAATCAGGTTGCTGTAATTATCATTTTTGTTATGGGCGTGTTTTCTCCAGTCGCTGGATTTGAGGTGTAGTTCAATGTTGCCTGCCCAGGTTGTGTTTCCGATTTTGAGACGTGCGTTGAAGAAGTCGGGGCCTGCATCCTGATTGTGTTCGCCTGTTTTAATAATCTGAATGGTTTCGCCTTCCAGCGTTTTTAAACCGGAAAGATTAAATGCTTTGTATTTCCAAACGAAGTGGAGGAAATCTTCGGTCATTTTTGATTAATGAACTAAGGTAATTGTTCCTTTATAATCCTGTATGCGGTTGAGTTTGTCACGAACGTAAATACGCCAAACATAGACATCGGGCATGGCATAGATTTCTGATTCGCGGACTTTTCCGTTCCAACCGATTAAGGGGTCAAAGCTTGTGAACACCTGATTGCCTGAGCGGCTGAAAACTCTTAGTTCATAGTCGCGCCAGCCGATGCCTTTGGGAAGAAAAATATCATTTACGCCATCGTTGTTAGGAGTGAAAGCATTAGGAACATAAATGGTGAAGGACGGTGTTATAATAACGGTGTGGCTCACGGTATCGCTGCAACCAAACTGATTGAAGATTTCGAGGACTACGGTAAATCTTCCGGTGTCGGGGAAGTTGTAAACGGGATTTTGTGTATCAGAACTGTCACCTGTTCCGAACTGCCAGTTCCATTGTGTTGCATTGCCTGATGATAAATCGGTGAAGGAGATTTCGGGATACAGTATTTCGGTGATTTGCGGTGTGAATGAAAATTCTGGAGAAGGTTTTGGATGAACGGTTATGGCATCGGTTAGTGTGAGCGTTGTTATGCAACCCATGTCGGAAGTGACGGTAAGTGTAACATCGTAAGAGCCGGCAACCGGGAATGTGTGAGAAGTGTTTTGTTCGTTGACGGTATTAGCGCTTTGGATGTTCCAGAGCCAGTTGACATTGTTGCCTGTTGCAATGGTGCTTAAATCATTGAAGTCAACATCCAAAGGCATGCAACCGTTGTCGGGAATAATTTCAAAGTCAACAACCGGAAGCGGATGAACGACTACCGGTTTTGTAATGCTATCGAGGCAGCCTTGTGCGGTAGCAACCAAGAGTTCGGTGTTATACGTTCCGGCAGCGGGATAGGTATGTGAAGGATTTTGTGATGCATTAATGGTATTGTCACCAAACTCATATCTCCAGGTGCTGATGGTGCCTGAAGAAACAGAACTTAAATCTGTGAACACCGTTGGTTCGCCTTCGCAAACGGAGGTAGAAGAAAAATCTGCATTGGGAAGTGGGTACACTGTTACATCATCACTGAAGGTGCTTGAACAACCGTTGTCTGAAGTAACGGTTAAGGATGCAGAAAAGGTTCCATCGGTTGCGTAGGTGTGCGTTGTATTCTGCGTGTTATCGTTAGGCGTGTTATCGTCAAAATCCCAGTCCCAGCTAATGATGATGCCGGAGGTAACGGTGCTCTGGTCGTTGAAGTCGGTAACCTGATTGAGGCAAACATCGGTGAAGGTGAAATCGCTGACAACACCGGGGAAAACGGTAACGGTAACCAGCATATCATCGGTGCAGCCACCTGTGGAAGTAACGGTTAATAATACATCGTGTGTGCCGTCAACGGGGAAAACATACGAAGGATTTTGAGTGGTGTTGTCAATAGAGCCGTTGTTGTCAAAGTCCCAATCCCAATCGGTGATTGCGGCAGGAGCAGCGACAGATGAGTTGTCGGTAAAAACACTTTGTGCTGTTTCGCAAACATCGGTGCCGGAGAAATCGGCAACGGGAATTGGATTTACATTAACTGCTTTGGTGGTATCGTGGGTGCAGCCGTTGGCTGTTGATACACTTAGCTGCACATTGTAGGTATTGGATGCAGCGTAAACGTGCGTTGGGTTTTGGTTGTTGTCAGCAGGAGAGGCATCGCCAAAATCCCAGGTCCATGCGTTGGGATTTCCGGTAGAAGTATTTACAAAGGTGGTGGTGCTGCCCTCGCAAACAGAAGCCGCGGTGAAGTTGGCGACAGGATTTGGGTACACTGTTACAGAATGAGTAACTGCATTTACGCAACCGGCATCGCTTTGCACACCGAGGCCAACGGTGAAATTTCCGGCATTAGGAAAGTTAAAGGTGGGGTTTTGTGTAAGATCATCGGGGGCTAAGTCACCGTCAAAATCCCAGGCCCAGCCTGCGATTAGGGAAGGGGCATTGATGGTAGATGCATCGGTGAAAGGAATTGCTGTTCCGAAGCACTGATTGATAAAGGTGAAATCGGCAACAGGAATTTCGTTTACGGTGATGGCGGAAGTGTAGGTATCAACACAACCTTCATCGGAAGTAACGGAGAGAATAACATTGTACACTCCAGCGGCCAAATAAGAGTGAGAAGGATTTTGCTGATTGCTGTGAGCGCTTGCGTCACCAAAATCCCAATCGTAGGAAACGATGGTAGCGGGAAGAGGTATTGTTGTGGCATCGGTGAAATCAGCAGCAGTGCCAAGGCATACATCTGCGGTTGTGAAATCAGCAACGGGGACAATGCGGATAGGATTTTCGGGGCCGTAAGAAATATTGATACACGTTGTTGTATTTACGGTGGAAGTGCCATCACCGGCATCATTGGCACTGCACTGACCACCGGAGCCGGGAGCACCTTTTGTAACATTTGTTGTTCCCGTAAAGGTGTTTGCCTGGCAATAAAAGATTTTGATTCTTCCGCCACCGCCACCGCCACCACCTTCTTTGTTGCTGCTGCTTTGTCCGTTTCCGCCACGGGCATTCATACTACCTGTTCCATTCACATAATCGCCCTGAATCAAGATACCGCCACCGGAGCCGGCACCGGCAGCTTCTTCGTTGCAATTGCCACCCATGGAGCCACCGTTCATGCTGATGGTTCCTGTAATATCTACTACGCCTGCCTGAATGGTTACGGCACCACCGCCTCCCACATTTGGATTGCAATCGGAGCCACCGCCACCAGAGCCCATGTTTATGTCTACACCATTTGCAGTTCCGCT
>CAMAVO010000143.1 GCA_945861685.1 Chitinophaga pinensis
AAATGCGTGATTAAATACAACGGTTCAACATTTGGTTGCATTAGAGTAATGTATTTACAATGTGACATCAAAATTTCTATAAAACAAAATAAGATAAAATCAGAGATTACAAACTTTAGCTATACTAACTATAATCAAGTAACAATGCAACAAATGCAACTTGCTGGGTGGAAAGATGAAGGGTTCTGTAGTTCAAAAGGTGAGATAGAAGGGTTATTAAAATGTATCGAATGCAGAGACCTCCTTGATTTATTTAAGTTTTTGAGAGAAGAAATGAATATTTTGCAATCAGACTTACCTGATTATGTCAAAAAAAATAAAGGCACAGAAGATGATTGGTAAGTTCTTTTGCTGAGCGGAATATATTATTCCTCTCAACTAAGTGAAAATAAAAATTAAAAAAATGTCATCAACTATTGATTTAACAGTAACCCATCGCAGGGGTGGCATGCTCCTTTTTATGAAGAAAGGTATTTATCAAAATGTGCTGTTGTTTCATTCACCATCGCTTAAGCGCGCCTGGAGTGTAAAGAGGGATGATAAAAAAGAAAAAGGCAGCCTGAAGCTAAAAGGTAAAGTGGTTTTTAATTTTGTTTTTGATGATCAGGGCATCAGGGTCCGGTCGGTTAAGGATGGCAAACCAAACTCAGATTGGCAATACTTAGAAATGGAAATGCAGTTGTGTGATTAAAACATACCCCCGTTCAGCATTCGGCTTCCTTCTAGGCTGCCTTAGGAGTCAATACTAAATTTATTTATTTTGCGTTAGTAAATTATAATCTCTGTAAAAATGAAAACAGAACTGAAAGAAATAAAATCCGGAATTTATAAACTGGTTATAAACGGAAAGCAAAGCGGCAAGCCCTTTAGGGGAGGCACAGATACAGATGCAGAAGGAAATAAAATTGCTTTGAATGATAAGTTGTTTGATATTCCCTGTAACGCGCTACCTGATAATATTACATTCAGGTTTTTTATTAACCCTGATGACCCGAACGAATGGCTGCATATAACAAGCCTTACCCGAAAAAAAAACAAACTCATTATCGCGTATTTTGCTTCAATGACACAGAACGGTAATGATTACCTTAACCTTAATCCTTATGTGCTGATAATGAAAATAGCCGACATAGCTAAAAAAGCAGGTATTCAGCCCGACTATGTGAGCCAGGACGAAGCTAATACTACATTATTTTTGGTTGAGAACACCACCGGCTCACTAAGGCAAAAAATAACAAAAGGCCGTACCATTATTACCGGAGCCCGGACAAAAGCCGAACAGAAATTAGTTGCTGCTGTAAAAAAAGGAATTCTTGTTTCAAAGATTAAATCAACCGACTTTAAAGGTTATCTTGATTTACCGTGGTAATAAACAGTTGAGCTTAGCTTGCAGGTTGGGCGTAGCGTTCCGCTAGGCTTAACTGTGGCGAGGCAATCCATAACCCCCTCACTCAATCCCCGCCATTTTAGCATACCAAACAATAGTGCTGGTATCGTGCGGCTTGTTATAGCGTTTACATAGTTTTTCATAAATCTGTTGGCGGTATTTTTTTGCGGTAGGTGTTTTTATATTCAGGTATTCCTCCAGGCGCTCACCCTTTAATCCCTGCCGGGTGGCACGTATCATGCGCAGCTCGCCATCAGTAAAATAAACAGGTTCAGTCCGGTTGGCTATTGTCTTTTCCAATTCAGTATAAATCAGTTCAATTGCTTTATCAGAACCCCCAACCTGCATATTAAACCAGAACTCCTGCGGATGCATAAGAATATAAGTAATCACACGGATAATAATGGGCAGCAACTCCTGAGGCTGCAAACCTTTTACTACTCTGGCAGGATTAACAGGCAATCGTTTTTTGCCCTGTTGGTGTGAGCCCTCAAACTCAAGGTTGGCGGATGGCAGCATGGCGGTTCTATTTAGGGTTAGTAAATAAAAAAAACACAGTACATAACGTGCCGGTGCGGGCATCACCGGAATACAAAGATATAAAAATAGCTATGTGAAATGCAAAAAGCTATGCGGGGTTATTAACAGGGGATATCTTTCTACTTCAGTTGTCTGAATGCTCGCTTTCATTCTTCAAGGAGCATTTTTGCCACTTAAAAATTTCATTGTCACTTATTCTGAGCTCAGTTTATTACCTTCTTCCTTAGTGTCAAAGCCTGATACCCGGCATTAGCATCTTTAAGGATGATAATAATCACGTTCTTAATTGACGGCTATCAGATTTTATAAATCATTTTTTATTTAATTTTATCTTATTGTAAAGGGTGCGGAATCAGCACGTTAATCACTGATAACAACAACATGAAAAAGCAATTACTCATCGTGTTTATAACACTCATCTGCTATACAGCAAATGCGCAATACACCACTCTGCTTGATTTTGCGGGAACAAGTAACGGCAGCAACCCTTGGGCCGATTTTATTTCTGACGGAACTTATCTGTATGGAACTACAGCTGCCGGAGGCACAAGCAATATGGGTACTGTTTTTAAAATAAAGCCTGATGGAACAGGCTATGTAAAATTGTTTGACTTTATAGGAAGTTTAACCGGAAGTCAGCCACGCAGCTCCCTTATTTATGACGGAACTTTTCTCTACGGAATGACACTGCAGGGCGGCATATACGACATGGGTGTTGTTTATAGAATAAAACCCAATGGAACCGAATATTTAAAACTGCTTGATTTTGCCGGAACCGCAAACGGAAAGTTGCCTCAGGGGGCTCTGGTTTCTGATGGCACCTTTCTGTATGGAATGACAATACAAGGTGGCACAGATGATTTGGGCGTAATCTTTAAAATAAAACCTGATGGCTCAGGATATTTAAAACTGCTTGACTTTGCGGGTACTGCAAACGGAAGTAATCCTTATGGTTCACTTATTACAGACGGTACTTATCTATATGGTATGACCTATTACGGGGGCGCAAATGGAATGGGAACTGTATTTAAAATTAAACCCGATGGAACAGGATATGATAACCTGCTCGACTTTGCAGGAACTTCAAACGGAAGCAATCCTATTGGTTCACTAGTTTCTGATGGCACATTTCTTTATGGAATGACTTCAACCGGAGGAGTAAACAACTACGGAGTAGTTTTTAAAATAAAGCCCGATGGAACCGAATATTCAACATTGCTTGACTTTGATAATTCAAGCGGAGACCAACCTAACGGTTCGCTGATTTATGACGGAACTTATCTTTATGGAATGACACGATTGGGCGGCATAAACAGTTTAGGAACGATTTTTAAAATTAAGCCCGATGGAACAGGATATATAAGACTGCATGACTTTGATGGAACAAACGGACGCGAACCTTTTGGCTCTCTTATTACAGACGGCACTTTTCTCTATGGAATGGTCTTTACGGGCGGCACAGATAATTATGGATTTCTATTTAAATACGGACTTATTACAGGTATAATGGAGAATATAGAATTGAATAATACTAGTTCTGTTTTCCCAAATCCGTTTTCAGTTTCTACAACTTTACAGTTAACTGAAGATTTAAAAAACGCAACCCTAAGAGTTTACAATTGTTTGGGTCACACAGTAAAACAAACAAACAACATTTCAGGAAATACAATCATTTTTAACAAAGACAATTTACCGGGCGGATTGTATTACCTGCACCTGACACAAAACAACCAAACTATTACTACTGAAAAATTAATAGTAACGGACTAATGATATAAAGCCTGTTAATTATTCAGGTAAATATAAACCAGTATTTCTTTAAGTCCACAGTTATATTCCGATAGCGGAGGTGAGGGTATCACAGGAATACAGAGATAAAAAATCCTATATAAAAAAACAAAATGGTGAGATAGGTTATTAACTGCACAAGGGTAGGTTCGTTATCGAGTAGCTTGCGGTTATTCGCTGAAAAGCAACAAAGTTGCTGCGCACAGTTTTGTCACCTTTAGTAACTAATCTATAGCAAAAGCGTAATTACCCCAAACGGATAAAATAAGCTATGCTGACAATAATAGAAACCGAAAAAACACCTTCTGTAAGATTTAACAGTAAAACAGGGGTGTTGGATATTTCAGGCAAATCACTTACCGAAAATGCTTTTGAATTTTATAAACCGCTGCTCGAAAAAATTAAAGAGTATATAAATGCTCCCTCTGAGCAAACTACGGTAAACATTACATTTGAATATTTTAACACCGCTTCATCAAAATCAATGATGGATTTAATTCTTGCGTTTGAACCCTTGCAAAAAGAAAATAAGTTAACAATAAACTGGTTTTGTGAATCAGATAATGATGATATGTTTGAAGTTGCCGAAGATTTTAAAGACAAAACCAAAATGTCTATCAATATAATACCTGTTGATTAACTAACACAGGTCGTTCAGAGAGAATTTGTAAATTAGCCACCCTTTAATTTACAATTCAGGATTTGCCTCTTAATGAATAAGACCAAACACATTTTTATTTGTGCTTTTCTTTTCTTTCTGCTTTCTGCTACCGAAAGCCTTTTTGCCCAGGGCAGTCCTCGTAATGTAACTCCCGGAACTCATTATAAGCAAAAACACTCAAATAAAGGCACTAACCGTTATTCTTCTCCTGCTTCATCCGGCACTGTTAAAACTGACAATCCTGATGCTGCTAACGACAGTATTGCAAACCAAAAAACAGGCTCAGCTGCAAAAACAGAGTTTATGAAAAAATCAGGTTTCCCCATGGGGCGTCCCGGTTATATTTTAGACTATATTGTACCGCTTGATAAAGGCGGTTGTGATTGTGTGCCAAACATGCAATGGTTAACCATTGAAGCTGCCAAAGCTCAAGGCAAACTGGAGTAATCTTTTTCAATAACTAATAATTCAATTCAATCTGTATAAATGAAAAAAAATCTACAACTATTTTTTAGTGTCATCATCTCCTTAGCACTTACCTCTTCTGCACATGCGCAGCAGAGTTGCTCGTTCATTATTCACGTTGATGGCACCAATGGAATTAATGATACCGGTTGCGGAAGTGAAGGAGCGCCCTGTGCCACCATCGGTGCAGGTATCACCAGAGCTGTTGACGAAGGATATACGGATGTGCGTATTTCGGCTGGCACTTATAATGAAGTTATTCAACTTACTGATGGTATTAATCTTTGGGGCGGCTTTGATGCACAATGGGCTGTTACTGGTTTAACAACAATAAATGGAGGATTATATAACGGAGAATATTATACCATTAACGGTGATGCTATCAACACGCCTACAGTTCTTTCTGATTTTGAAATTTTTGCACCCGATGCTACCATTCCCGGAAAGAGTTCATATGGACTGCATATTACCAACAGCACCGGTCTTAAGTTTCAGCGGGTAACTGTTCATGGCGGTGCGGGAGCAGATGGTCTTGCCGGTCTTAATGGTACCAATGCTACTGTTCTTGCTCTTGTCGGAGGAAATGGCGGAAATTCTGATGAATTCAATACTCCATGCAATGACGATAATTCGGGTGGCGGAGGAAGTGGCGTTGTAACACCCGGAAATCCTGCAACGGCAGGAGGTAATGGTGGCCGTGGAGGTTATATGGATAGTGATTGCAGTGGTTTTCCTGATCTGGATGCCACAGACGGAATTGCGGGCTCAAATGCAGCTTCATCTGTTGTCAATAGTTTTGGATACAGAGGTGCCGGAGGCGGAACATGCTCAGCAGGCAGCAATGGAAATGACGGACAAACCATACATGGAACCGGAGGAACCGGTGTCACACAGTCTGCCAATGTAGTAGGATTGTTTTTTTTTTCCACAGAGGGCAACGATGGAGGGCTTGGTGTTAACGGCACCGGTGGAGGTGGAGGTGGTGGTTCAGGCGGTTGTGATTCGGGAACAGACTCTTATGGTGCAGGCGGTGGAGGTGGCGGTTCAGGCGGTATTGCTTCTGAGGTTGCAGGTTCAGGAGGCATGTCGGGAGGCAACAGCGCAGCAGTTTTTATGCTATTGTCTACCTGCGCTTTTGTTGATTGCGAAATTATTCTTGGCACCGCAGGAAACGCTGGCAGTGGCGGTGCTTCAGGTTTAGGATCAATTGGTGGTTCAGGCGGAATAGGCGGAATAGGAATAGGAACAGGTGCAGGCGGAAATGGCGGCAAGGGTGGTGATGGCGGAAACAGTGGTGCAGGTGGTGGTGGTGCAGGTGGTTCTGCTTATGGTTTTTATGGAGATAATTCGGTTGTCAATCGTTCAGGCACCAACGTGAGTGGAGGTGCAGCAGGAACACTTGGAAATGGTGGTTCAGGAACTCCTGTCGGTCTTGAAGGTAGCAATGGAACTTCGGGAAGTGTTGAACAGTTCGGTGGTTCTTTAACCGATAACATAACTACTCTTACTTTGGAAGAAGACCCTTGCATCGAAATTATTACAGCCGACCTATCGGTACTTGAGTTCTGCGCAGGAGAAACCACAACAGTGGATTACAATGCAGTAGGCAGTTTTTCAAACGGCAATACATTTACCGCACAGCTTTCTGATGCAAACGGAGATTTCACATCACCTGTTGATATAGGTTTTATTACTTCAACCACATCAGGAACCATCACTGTGGTTCTACCCGATAATACTCCGGGCGGTTCAGGCTACAGAATTCGTGTGGTTTCATCGGCCACACCTTCAATAGGAACAGATAATTCAACGGACATTGTTATTAATCCGTTGCCGCCTGTGACAGCAAATGCTTCTGTCGCATCCGTTTGTTCAGGAAATCAGGTAACGCTTAACGGTGGTGGGGCAGATAGCTATGCCTGGAATAACAATGTTGATAATTGGGTAGCTTTTGTTCCAACTTCAAGCAGCTATTATACCGTTACAGGAACTGACCTAACAACCGGCTGCATCAATATGGATTCTGTATTTGTTACTGTTGCAGAACTTCCGGATACATCGGTTGTGCAGAATGGAAATCAGCTGCAGGCGGTTTTAAGCGGTGCTGCTTATCAATGGGTAGATTGCAATAACAACTATGCACCGCTTGATGGTTTTACTTTCGCATTATTTGACCCGGCAACATCGGGAAGCTATGCCCTAATTGTTACGCAAAATAATTGCAGCGATACTTCATCATGCTATCCTGTATTGATTACCGATATAAAAGAGGTGTCATTGAATCACATCGTTACTATTTACCCTAATCCATCACCTGACGGCAGGATTAATATTGTCTGTCAGTCGCAGGTTGATGCAGCAATTGATGTATTTGACGTAACCGGAAAATTAGTGCTCAGCAACTATTTGCCAGCTCACGGAAAAACGAGTATCCGAATCAAAGGCAAAGGAATGTTCTTTGTTCGAGCATTATTTTCTGATGGCAGTATCAATGTGCAAAAGGTGTTGATTTATTAAGAGTTTATTACGTGTATGTATAGGATTGAAAGAAATTAAGAGCACCCAATATAGAAGCTAAACCCGGATTTATATGATTGCAGAATATGATTCGGTTTGCTTTTGGTGGGGAGCAATGAACCTTTTGGCATTGTTCAATATTTTTTTATTGGGCTATACTTATAATCTTTTTAAAAAAAAGCAAACAGAATATTCTAAAACAGTGTTTAGAATTCGTAGATCGCATTTTATATTGGCTGCTATTTATGTTTTTGGTTGTGGATTTCGGTCTGTTCTTCCGCGAGAAGATTTAATGCGGATTGTTATGGTTGATTCTTGGATTTCATCAATTGTAATTGGTCGCTCGGTTGCCACAATTGCTGAGTTAAGTTTTGCAGCACAATGGGCTCTGATTTTATTTGAAGCCGGCAAGGGAACCAACAACAGATTTGCCCTGACTACTTCAAAAATAATAGTGCCGATAATTATTATTGCTGAGTGCTTCTCCTGGTATGCATGCACTACCACCAATTACATTGGTTCCTCCGTTGAAGAATCTCTTTGGGCTGTTGCAGCAACTATTACTATAATCGGATTTATAATGGTCAG
>CAMAVO010000144.1 GCA_945861685.1 Chitinophaga pinensis
CCCCCCCCCCCCCCCCACTTCTCCTCTACTTATCTCTAAAAACTATTATTTGTCATTCCGATCCGCCTCAGGCGGAGAGGAATCTCACCCTATGAAATCACTTCTATTTATTAACTAATCCTAAACACCATGCCTTCAAGAAGACTGCCTGACAGCAACCCCAAACGTTACCGCGCCCTGCGCATGATTAACGACCGTAAAACCGTAACCCCTCCGGCACAAGTACCCATTACACCCGGAACGGTTACCCGTTTTGATTTGTTTTTTTCGGCCTATAAAGCAAAGATATTAGCCGTGGCGGCAGCCCTTTCGGCACAGGGCGCTGCCAGCGCATTGGTAAGAGTTGCCAAACAATTAGGCGCTTGGCTGGTTGATGACTTTTATGAAGCCCTGCAACGGGCCATCAGGCGAGGTGAATTTGCTGCGGATGTGCGTGCGCTCTACGGATTGGAACTAAGCGAAACCAACACCCCTAAACTAAGCACCGAACAGGATGTATTGGACTGGGGCGAAAACGCCCACGATGGCGAAACCGTGCGCACAGGAGCTGGTGGCGCACCCATCACCTTTCCATCGCTGCTGCAAATGGACACAGCCGTAAACGATTTTAAAACCAAAAACCTTACGCAGGCTGCCGCCAAAACCACTTACGATAATGCACAGCAAGCACTGGAAACCGATAATACGGAAGCCGATAAACTTATACTCAAATGCTGGAACGAAATAGAAACTGCCTTTGATGATGGCGACAAACCCAGCATGCGCAGGCAGGCCCGCGAATGGGGCGTAGTATATATACCACGCAAAGGCGAAACATTAGACCCTGCGGAGTTCTCGGTAAAAGGTAAAATAACAGATCAAGTTACCGGCAATGGGGTAGAAGATGCGGAAATACGGGTAGTGGAAACCAACGAAACCACCCTGAGCGAAGCCAATGGCGATTACCTTGTTACCTATCTGAGCCCCGGTAACTATAATCTTGAAATAACCAAAATTGGTTTTGAAGTGGAGACACTGCCCGTAACCGTAGTTGCAGGCGAAATAGCCGGATTGGATGCTGAACTCAGTCCTGTTGTTAGCATTGGCGGTACAGTTGCAGGTACAGTAACTTTTACCGGCATGCCTGCAGCAAACGTAGCCGTAAGCATTATGGGTGTTGCCCTGCCAATTGTACTAACGGATGTAAACGGACATTTCAGCATCAGCGGAATACCCGCAGGCCCTCAAACGGTAAGAGCACAATTGCCTCCTATTATGGGAGGCGGCTTTCAGACACAGGGTGTGAATGTGATAACAGGTTCTGAGGTGACAGCGAATTTTAGTTTTTAGGAAAGCGTAAGTAAACAACAATTAACAAAACCCCTCGCCTAAGGCGAGGGGTTTTGTTTTTAATACATTTGTGAAGATGAAAATCCGTTTACTGCTTTTGCTTATAGCTGTTCCCTTATTATCGTTCTGTCAAAAGCAGGGGAACATCTGGCATTTCGGCATGCAGTGCGGGATTGATTTTTCAACTGGCGAACCTATAAATATACCCGGAGGTCAAACAGGAGAAGATGTAACGGTGGGTGATGTTCAGGAAGGAACTTCATGTATTTCGGATAGTGCCGGCAATTTGCTTTTTTATACAGGTGGGAAAACAATATGGAATAAGAATCATCAGCAGATGTTCAATGGAGCAAATATTTTTGGTGGTACATCGAGTACGCAATCAAGTTTAATAATACCACTACCCGGCAGCAATAGCATTTATTATGTTTTTACTTCTGATGAATTTCAGGGTTATGATGACCACCCACCCCAAAAAGGTTACAGGTATAGTATAGTTGATATGTGTTTAAATGATAGTTTAGGAGATGTAATACCGGAGCAGAAAAATATTTTACTACTAGACAGTTCAACTGAAAAAATAACTGCATGTGAAGATTTCAGTGGTAATGGATATTGGGTAATGGGACATAAAATGTTTTCAGATGAATTTGTTGCATGGCACTTAACATCTGCTGGCATTTCAGAAACAGTTACTACAAAAATAGGAACTATTCATGGTTGGCATCCGGTAAGTTTAAATTGGCAAAGTGCAATAGCACAAGGGCAGATGAAATTTAACCCGCAAGGAACAAAACTTGCCGTTGCTATTAGTAACATAACACCCGGTATTCTTGATATTTTTGATTTTAATAATACTACCGGGGTTGTAAGTAATTTTTGCAGTAAGACATTTGATAATGATACAACTTGGGGCGATAGAATATATGGTCTTGAATTTTCACCGGATGGCTTTAAATTATTTTTCTCTTTAAATGACGGTTATCCTGTTTTTGAACAAAGATTATATCAATTGAATTTAAATGATGATTGCAATTCAATTTTTGAATCACGCCAGATTATATATCAAACATTAGGAAGTGCTACTTCAAAAGGAATGCAGTTAGCCCCTAATGGTAAAATATATTGGGTTGGTAACACGTATTATGATTTAAGTTGTATCAATTTTCCAAATCTTATAGGTACAGCAGTCGGCTTTGATTCTTCCGCAATTTCCCTTAATGGTTTTAATAGCTATTCGTTGCCGAATTTTATTGCTGGTTATAAATATCATAACCAACTCGCCTGCACAGAATATGTACCTGTAGAACCACCAATCACAGAACTAAAAATCCCAAATATTTTCAGCCCTAATGCCGATAACATAAACGATACCTTTATAATAGAGAACCTGCCCACAGATGCAACAGTTCATATTTACAACCGCTGGGGTGCATTGGTAGCAGAGTGGAATAAACCCGATGGCAGTTGGGATGGGCGCACCAAAGGTGGCTCGCAGGTTAGCGCAGGGGTTTATTACTACATAGTTACCCAGCCGGATGGAGAGCGGAAGAAGGGGTTTGTGGAGGTTATAAGGTGAGTATTGGTATTCAGTCGTGGGGGATTTATTTTTTATAAAAGGCTTATATTTGCAACAAATAAAAACAACGCAGTGGTAACTATTCATCATCATGCAGAGCAAAGAGCTAAAGAAAGAGGCGCACTGACAGATGAAATTATTGATACTGTAAATGTGGGTGAGCAATTTCCGGCAAAATTTGACAGAATAGGATTTAGAAAGAACTTTGATTTTAACAGCATCTGGAATAACAAACACTATTCAACCAAACAAATAGAAGCCTACTGCGTTGAACAAGACACCGGATGGCTGGTAATAACAGTTATTGTAAAATATTTTTAAAAACTAATACCATGAAATTAACTTACGACCCGCGCTACAATATAGCCTACATAAAACTGCGCGAAAAAACAGAAACCGTAAATTCCATTAAAGTAAGTGAAGAACTTATAATAGATATGAGTGCTGACGGTATTGTTTACGGTATAGAATTGTTAAACGCCAAAGAACAATTAGAGAATAAAAATTCACTGCATCTGCAATTTGTAAACGAAGCAACAGGCGAAGAAAAGGGGTTTGATATTGCTGCCTGAATCAGCCTCCCCCCATGTTAAATAATTAATAAATTTGCCGCATGATTTTTACAGCGCGGCAAATTGCCGGCATACTCAATGGCACAGTGGACGGCAACCCCGATGCGCAGGTAAGTACAGTATCTAAAATTGAGGAAGGCGCACCCGGTTCGCTTTCCTTTCTTGCCAATCCTAAATACACCGAGTATATATATACCACTAAGGCAAGTGCCGTTATTGTAGGTAAAGATTTTAAGCCGCAGCAGCCACTCAGCACCACGCTTATCCGTGTTGACGATGCCTACCAGAGCTTTGCAAAACTGCTGGAATACTATAACAAACTGAACAAGGACAAGAACGGCAGGGAAGAGCAAAGCTATGTTTCGCCTTCTGCTAAAATTGGAAACAATACCTACATCGGAGCTTTTGTGTATGTAGGAGAAAACGCTGTGATTGCCGATAATACTAAACTCTATCCAGGAACTTATATTGGCGATGATGTAAAGGTGGGAACCAACACCACCCTTTTTCAAGGCGTGAAAATTTATCACGGCTGTGTTATCGGAAACGATTGTACCCTGCATGCAGGCGTAGTAATCGGTGGCGATGGATTTGGTTTTGCACCCAATGCCGAAAATAATTATTCAAAAGTTCCGCAGATCGGGAATGTAGTAATTGAAGACCGTGTGGAAATAGGCGCGAACACTACCATCGACCGCGCAACGCTAGGCTCCACCATTATCCGCAAAGGCGTAAAATTAGATAACCTGATTCAGATTGCCCACAATGTGGAGATAGGGGAGAACACCGTTATTGCCGCGCAGACAGGTGTTGCGGGTTCTACTAAAATCGGGAAGAACTGCATGATTGGCGGACAGGTGGGCATTATCGGACATATTACTATTGGCGATAAAGTGATGATTGCAGCGCAATCGGGCATTGGAGGTAACTTAAAAGACGGTGAGATTGTACAAGGCTCGCCCGCATTTGGCGTGGGTGAATACAAACGTTCGTATGTGGTGTTTCGCAAACTGCCCGAATTAAATGCTAAAATTGCGGAGTTGGAGAAGAAACTGAACGAATTAAAACAAGCAACTGAATGAGTGATTTTCAGAAAACAATAAAACAGGCTGTTACCCTTACCGGTGTTGGGTTACATACAGGTAAGGAAACACATCTTACATTCAAGCCAGCTTCTGTTGACCATGGTTTTAAATTCCAGCGCATTGACCTGGAAGGCAAGCCCATCGTTACAGTTGATTGTGATAATGTGATTGATGTTTCGCGCGGAACTACTATTTCTGAAAACGGTGCTTCTGTTGCTACTATTGAGCATACGCTTGCCGCATTGGTAGGAATGGATTTAGATAATGTGCTGATGGAACTGGACGGTCCTGAGCTTCCGATTATGGATGGCAGCTCCAAGCCGTTTATGGATGCTTTGAAAAAAGCAGGTGTTCAGGAGCAAGATAAAGCCCGTGTTTATTTTGAACTGGAAGATAAATTAGAGTACCGTGATGATGAACGTAATGTTGAAATATTTGCCATTCCTGCTCCTGATTACCGTGTTACGGTTATGATTGATTACAATTCACCCGTTTTGGGAAGTCAGCATTTTACGCTGGAAAAACTGGCTGACTTTGGTAAAGAAATCGCTTCAAGCCGCACGTTTTGTTTTTTACACGAACTGGAATACCTGCACAAAAACAACCTCATTAAAGGTGGTGACATGAGCAATGCCATAGTGGTAGTTGACAAACCTGTTTCTCAGGAAGAATTAAACAACCTTGCATCCTTATTTAACAAGCCAACAGTTGAGGTAGCCAAAGAAGGAATTCTGAATAATGTTGAATTGCATTATCACAATGAACCGGCTCGTCATAAACTATTAGATGTTATTGGTGATTTAGCTTTACTGGGTGTGCGTTTGAAAGCACATGTGTTTGCAACCCGTCCCGGACACGCTGCCAATGTTGAGTTTGCTAAAAAACTGAAGAAGCTGTTAAAGAAATCTCGTTCAGGAAAAAATCCGCCTAAATACAACCCCAATACTCGTCCGCTTTTTGATATTGAGGCGATACAAAAAATACTTCCACATCGTCAGCCGTTTTTGCTGGTAGATAAAATCATAGAGATGAGTGAAACGCATGTGGTAGGCGTTAAGAACGTAACCATGAACGAGGAGTTTTTTAACGGACACTTTCCCGGAAGCCCTGTTATGCCGGGTGTCTTGCAGATTGAAGCAATGGCACAAACCGGAGGAATTTTAGTTCTGAACACTGTTCCCGATCCCGAAAATTACCTTACTTATTTTATGAAAATAGATCAGGTTCGTTTCAGAAGTAAAGTGGTTCCCGGTGATACACTTATTTTTAAATTAGAATTACTTTCGCCCATCCGCAGAGGAATAGCGCAGATGCGTGGCTATGCCTTTGTTGGTGAAAATATTGTTATGGAAGCCGAACTGATGGCACAAATCGTTAAAAAAGCATAAGCATGATAGATTCATTATCCTCAGTTCATCCGAAATCCCATCTGGGGAAATTTGTTTCCGTAGGACCTTTCAGCGTTATTGAAAACGATGTGGTAATTGGTGATGGAACATGGATTGGCTCCAATGTAAACATTATGAGCGGTGCGCGTATCGGCAAAAACTGCCGTATATTTCCGGGGGCTGTTATCTCTGCCATTCCTCAGGATTTAAAATACGAAGGTGAGGAAACTACTGCTGTTATTGGCGATAATACAACCATCCGCGAATGTGTAACTATCAACAGAGGAACAAAAGCAAGAGGAGCAACTGAAATAGGTAGTAATTGTTTGTTGATGGCTTATACACATATTGCTCACGATTGTGTGGTTGGTAACCATTGTATTCTTGCCAATGGCTCAACCTTAGCAGGACATATTACCATCGGTGATTACGCCATACTTGGAGGGTTAACTGCTGTTCACCAGTTTGTAAATATCGGAAGACATACCATGCTTTCCGGTGGCTCTCTTGTTGGTAAAGATGTGCCGCCTTATACAAAAGCTGCACGAAGACCGCTTTCGTATGCCGGTGTAAATTCCATCGGATTACGCAGAAGAGGATTTGATAACAAAATCATCAGCCATATTCAGGATATTTACCGCATACTTTATTTAGGAAAAAACAACACTGCTCAGGCTCTTGAAATTATAGAAGCCGAAATTCCTGTAACAGATGAGCGTGATGAAATTATTTCGTTCATCAACAACTCGCAGCGTGGTATTATGAAAAAGTACTCCCGCAACGGAAGAGAGTAGGGGATAACAGTTAGTATCTTTTGCAATCTCGTCATGCTGAATTTATTTCAGCATCTTTAATAAATATAAAGAAATGAAAAACATATTCTCTCTTTTCTATTTTTTCCTTTGCGTCCTTTGTGCAACAGCTCAAATCCCTGCAACAGAAATTTATCTGCTCGATATTGACAACCACGGTTCGCACTCACACGTTGGTAAAGCAAAGAATATCAGCAACAGTAAAGGATACGACAGTCAGCCGTGTTTTTCAAAAGAAGGCAATGCCATTTTATTTACCTCTATTCGCAATGGCTCACAAGCAGATGTTTACGAATATCAGGTTGTAAATGATCAGGTAATACAACGCACAACAACTCCTGAAAGCGAGTATTCGCCAACGTTTATGGATGACGGCATTCATTTCTCTACCGTGCGTGTTGAAAAAGATTCGGCACAACGTTTATGGCAGTTTAGTTTAACGGGCAAAGAAAAGCCAACACGTATTTTAGATAAAGTAGTTGATTCTGTTGGCTACCATTGCTGGTATGCAAAAGAAAAACTAGCCTTGTTTATTCTTACCGAACCGGTAAGTTTACAATTAGCCGAAGTTGGAAAATGGCAAACCCATTTTGAGGCTGAAAAAGTTGGCCGTTGTATGATAAAAGCGCCTGATGAAAAAGCATTTTATTTTGTGGATAAAAGTGATACAATGCAATATTATATCTGCAAATACAGTAAAGGCGGATTACAAGTAGATAACGGAGCATTACAGTTTGGTAATAACCAAACAATAGAAAAATTATTTCCAACAATCCCCGGAAGTGAAGACTTTTGTATCACACCTGAAGGCAATTTTATTATGGCAGGAGGAAGCTCTATCTTTTTAATGAATCCCTCAACAAAGAAATGGACAGAATTAGCCGATTTGAAAAGCGAAGGTATTACAGGAATTACACGCGTAGCAATCAGTCCTGATGGAAAAAGACTGGCAATTGTGGCAAAAGAAACTGAATAAAAAAAGCCCCGCATTTTTGCGGGGCTTTTTTGTTATATAAATCAACTATCGCTTTATCATCAACTTCCGATGCAGCGTACCAGTATCGGTTTCAATCACCACAGAGTAAACTCCCTCGGCTAAACCGCGAGGTATATCAGCAGCATTATTTTTTACAGGGCTTTCAAAAACCTGTTGTCCTAATGAGT
>CAMAVO010000145.1 GCA_945861685.1 Chitinophaga pinensis
CTAATCTGATACTGTTTGCGTGCCTGCTCTTTGCTTAATCGACCTGATAAAACTTCTGCGATTACCTGACGCTTAAATGTTTCTGTGAATTTTTGTTGTCTTTGCTTCATTTGTCCTGGTTTTGTGTAAACCTATTTTAGGACAAGTCAAGCGGCCATTGGTGAGCCACACCCTGCTCATCAGCAGGCAGCAACCCTGTGGCAAGCACCGCCTCTATGGCAGCGCACTTTATTGTTTTATTTTCTTCACCACTCATAAATGAAACAAAATAAGGGCTCATCTGCTAAGCACGCCCCGTGTTTGAAAGATTAAAGATATAGAATATTTTTTTTGAGTTGCAAGAGCAAGCAGCGATTTTTTTGGTAAGTTTGGGGGTGCGTAACGTCATTGCGAGCGCAGCGAAGCAATCTCTACTATGATGAAAAAATTACTGCTGCTCTTCGTCATGCTGAACTTGTTTCAGCATCAGGTGGTGGCGCAGGTTCTTGCAGGGCATGAGCTTACGCTTTATACTGACATAATTCCTGATACATTGATAAATGGAATTTGTCATTCATCAGCATATTACGAAACCTATTCTATTGACAATAGTTTAGAAATAAAATCTTTTTGCAGCACATCGCCAGGTGGAACAGATGAATATACCTATATCACACCTTTACAGCCCAATGTATACATCAGGTCAGGCAGAATTGATTCTGTATATAATAACTTTGGAGCCTATTGGATGATAGCCTGTGTAGCAAAACCTCTTTATTATGGGGATACAATTAATAGTTCAGATGCGGAATGGAAGAGTATTACCCAGTACCTCGTTAAAGTGTATTCAGCATCGGGCTCTTCTCAATCAATAACAGATTGGGCCGATACAAGCGATAAATATATTGGTATAAATTATCAAACCACTACAGGTAATATTTACGGATGGATAAGACTGAACTGGTCAAACGGTGCATTAGTAAAAGATTATTCATTTGAAACCAATCAGACAGGAATTAATATTCTTGAAGCAAACATTTTCACCCTCTACCCCAACCCCGCCACCACCACCCTAACCATACAGTCCACTCCCAATAGCTATCGGGATAATAGTCCACAGACCACGGTAACCATCTATAACGCACAGGGGCAGGTTGTAAGTTATACCCTCTCGAGAGGGGAGTGCGTAAGCCTTAGCGCAGGCAAGGGGTGTGTACTGGATATTTCTCCATTTCCCACCGGCCTCTACTACCTGCACCTGCAAAGCGAGGAAGGCACAGCCACCAAGAAGTTTGAAATAATAAAATAACAGAACATGAAAAAAATCTTACTCCTATTATTAATTATCAATTGTCAATTATCAATTAACAATTGCTCCGCCCAAAGCACCATCCTTAGTTTCTCCACCCTGCCTGCCTCACCCACTACCAATGATGTAGTAAAAGTTGTGGCCAGCCTCAGCTTTACCTCAGGAGGTTGCGAATTATCTGAACAGGGACATACCACCAACGCCTCGCGCACCGATGCCTATGCCCTGCATTGTTTAGGAATGCTGACTGTTATTTGCCCCAACACCGATACCTTTCTGCTTGGCACCTTGCCTGCAGGTGACCATACCTTTGTTCTTAGCCTCAGCTCTGGCGGAGGCTCACCACCCTGCAGCCCGGGCATTGTTATAGACGACACCGATTCAATAACCTTTACCGTTGACCCCGGAGTAGGCATAAATGTGCCCAATGCAAAGGCGGTAGAATTTTCGTTGTATCCTAATCCCGCCAGCACAAACCTAACCCTACAAACCGAACACCGATTACCGAATACCGATTACCGTTTACAAATCTACAACGCACAGGGGCAGTTAGTCCATCATTCGATATTCGACATTCAACATTCGACATTCGATATTTCCAATTTCCCCCCCGGCCTGTACTACCTCACCCTGCAAAGCGAGGCAGGAGTGGGGGTGAAGAAGTTTGAAGTGATGCGGTAATAGTTTATAGAAAATAGATGATAGCAAATAGAAAATTGGAATAATTGCGGCTGTTAGCTATTAGCTATTTCTTAGTGTGTTCAGTGTCCTTAGTGGTAAAAAATCTGTAATTTTATCGCACCCAATGGCAACCAAAAAGTATAAAACAAAAGAAGAGAAAACAGAGGCAAAAGAGCCGCAGGTTGGCTATGGTGAAAAAGAAATGATGTTTTTCAATTCGTTTGAAGAACAGGAAAACGATAATTACCGATGGCTTGCAACTCTTACGCCCGAGCAGCATCTTAACTACACAACAGAACTAATCAAACGAGTGTATTCAAAACAATTAAAAGAACATCCAACAATAGGTAACACTCTTATTATTGATTAAGTCATGGATGTATTTCTCGAAGACCATAAAAATTTTCTCCTTTTACTTCTGAAACACAAGGTCGATTTTTTGCTTATAGGAGGGTATGCCGTTATTTACCATGGCTATCAAAGGCCCACAGGTGATATGGATATTTGGTTAAAGCCCAATAACGAAAACCGTGAAAAATTTATTGCCGTATTAAGAGAACATAACATCCCTGAAAAAAATCTTGCCCACGTTCACAGCTTGGATTTTAATAACGTTCAGGTAATGCACATCGGTGAAAAGCCAAACAAGATTGATTTTCTCACCAAAGTTTCGGGACTTACCTTTGATGAAGCCGACAAAAAAAAAGTATTTCTTCCATTAAAAGACAAAACTGTTCCCGTAGTTCATTACCATCATCTTATAGTATTGAAAATGATTGCAGGTCGCCCACAGGATAAAGCAGATATTGATATTCTGCAGAAAATAAATCAGTTTAAAAAGAAAGGGTAAAAGTTTTTAAAACATAACCCATGCAAACCCAATTCCCCGTCCGCTATGGCCGCAACTACAAAGTAGTAATGGCAATAGTATTGCCCTGTCTGCTGATATGGCCCTTTATAGAAGCCCTGCAATTAATAGAGCCCTTGGAAGAGTGGCAGCTGTGGGTAAGCATTTTTGCTTTTCTGGGTATCATCATTACCTTCAGTGTTTGGCTGGCAATGCGTGTTTATCCGCCTGCGTTTATGAGTATAGATAAAGATCAGGTAAGCCTGAAATTCGATCCTTCCAATTTCCTTAGTCCTGCCGATTTTACCTTCCCCATTTCCGACATCACCGCCTTTACCCTTGGCGAAATCCGTGGCGATGAATACTATGTAATCACCACCCAAAACCCAAGACGCAAATTTCAAATCTCGGCCTCAACCTACAGTGTAGAAGATATGCTGCTCTATAACGAGGCAATGGTAGAAATAAGTGAAAAGGTGAGGGGGGTATGAAGCTTTTGCGGTTCTTTGCGTAAAACTTTGCGCCCTTTGCGGTTAAATTTTCTTTAGTGATGCAATAGTCCCCACCGGGTCGCCCGAAGAAAACACAAAATTCCCAGCCACCAATACATCAGCTCCTGCTTTAATAAGTTCCGCAGCATTAGAACTACCCACGCCACCATCAATTTCAATACGGGCTTTTGAGCCTGTTCTGTCAATCAGCTTGCGCAGTTTCTCCAACTTCTGAAACGTACCGGGAATAAATTTTTGTCCGCCAAAGCCGGGGTTCACACTCATCAGGCAAACCAAATCAACATCCGTAATAATATCCTCCAGTTGATTAATAGCCGTATGCGGATTAACCGCCACACCTGCCTGCATACCCGCAGCTTTTATCATTTGAATAGTGCGGTGAAGGTGTGTACTCGCCTCAATATGTACGGTAAGAATATCGGCACCGGCATCTTTAAATTCCTGCACATAGCGCTCGGGCTGTACAATCATCAGGTGAACATCCAGGGGTTTGGTGGCATACTTCTTCACCTGCTTTATAACCGGAAATCCGAACGAAATATTGGGTACAAACACCCCATCCATTACATCCACATGAAACCAATCGGCCTCGCTGCGGTTAATCATTTCCACCTCTTCACGAAGTTTAGAGAAATCTGCTGAAAGTATTGAAGGTGCTATTAATGCCACGGATTAGAAGTTAGAGGTTAGAAGTTGGATCTTTTAGATTTCGATGTCACCCTGAGCTTGTCGAAGGGCACAAACTTACCCTAAATATGTTTTCAAAATTCTGCTTCTCGAAACATGTTTCAATCTGCGTAGCGCTTTCTCCTTTACCTGACGCACCCGCTCACGGGTAAGGTCAAACTTTTCGCCTATTTCTTCCAGCGTTAGGGCGTGTGTTCCGCTCAAACCAAAGTAGCAGCGCAGAATATCGGCCTCGCGTTCATTAAGGGTAGTAAGGGCGCGCTCAATTTCCTTGCGTAATGAGTCGTCAATCAGTTCCTTTTCGGGGCTTGGACTGTCGCTGCTTTTCAGAACGTCATACATATTGCTGTCCTCACCATTAAGAAGAGGTGCGTCCATTGAAACGTGGCGTCCTGCATTTTTCATGCTTTCCTTCACCTCGTTTTCGGTCAGGTCAAGCAGTTGTGCTATTTCAGCAGCAGAAGGCTCGCGCTCGTGCTCTTGCTCCAGCTTTGAAAATGCTTTGTTTATTTTATTGATAGAACCAATCTTATTCAGCGGCAGGCGCACAATACGCGACTGCTCGGCAAGCGCCTGTAAGATGCTCTGTCGTATCCACCATACTGCATAGGAGATGAATTTAAACCCTCGTGTTTCATCAAAACGCTGTGCAGCTTTTATGAGCCCGAGGTTACCCTCGTTAATCAAATCGGGTAAACTTAATCCCTGGTTCTGATATTGTTTGGAAACCGAAACCACAAAGCGCAGATTGGCTTTGGTCAGTTTTTCAAGGGCTGCTATATCGCCCTTCTTTATCTTTTTGGCAAGTTCTACTTCTTCGTCAGCGGTTATCAGCTCAACGCGACCTATCTCCTGAAGATACTTATCAAGTGAAGCGTTTTCGCGGTTGGTAACCTGTTTGGTAATTTTTAGCTGCCTCATTTGAAATACTTGTTTTTAGTGGTTAATAAAACGAAGTCTCCTGCTCTTTGTTGCCCCAACGCGCAGCTAAAAGTAAAATTTTAGACGAACGGAAATAAAAAAGGACGAAAATATTTTCGTCCTTTTTTAATAATGTTTGATAGAAAACTTAATTCGCCTGCTCTGTTTTCTCAGGTTTTGGCAATAAAACCTTACGTGAAAGTTTCAGTTTTCCGGTTTTTTTGTCAACCTCAATCAGTTTCACTTCAATCACCTGTCCTTCTTTCAGAGCATCTTCTACTTTCTCTAATCTGCGGTGCTCAATTTCTGAGATGTGCAGCAATCCGTCTTTTCCGGGAAGTATCTCTACAAACGCACCAAACGGCATGATTGATTTTACTTTTCCGGTGTAGATATCACCTACCTCAGGTGTTGCAGTAATGCCTTTGATTTTGGCAACAACTTTATCAATTGCTTCTTTGTTTACCGCAAGAATATCAATGATACCCATTCCGTTTACTTCTTCAATTGAAATGGTAGCACCTGTTTCGCGCTGCATTTCCTGTATCACTTTTCCTCCGGGCCCGATTACAGCACCGATGAAGTCTTTAGCAATCGTCATTTTAACTACACGCGGAGCATGTGGTTTATAATCTTCACGTGGAGCAGAAAGCGTTTTACCCATTTCATTTAAAATGTGCAAGCGGCCTTGTTTTGCCTGTTGCAATGCTTCTGCAAGAACAGCGTAAGACAAGCCATCTACTTTCAAATCCATCTGGCAACCAACGATACCGTCTTTTGTTCCGGTAACTTTAAAGTCCATATCGCCCAGATGATCTTCATCACCAAGAATATCAGAAAGCACTGCATATTTTCCTGCGCTGTTGGCGATAAGTCCCATTGCAATACCTGAAACGGGTTTTTTTATTTTAATACCTGCATCCATCAGTGCCAGTGTGCCTGCACAAACAGTGGCCATTGAGGAAGAACCGTTTGATTCCAGAATATCAGAAACCACACGCACAGTGTAAGGGCTTTCTTCTGAATTTGGCAATACTTGTTTCAATGAACGCATAGCAAGGTTACCGTGTCCTACTTCTCTTCTTCCCACACCACGGTTAGGTCTTGCCTCACCGGTTGAAAAAGATGGGAAATTGTAGTGCAACAAGAAATTGTTTTTTCCTTCAAACACAGCTCCGTCAATAATTTGTTCGTCTTGCTTGCTACCCAATGTTACGGTAGTCAATGATTGTGTTTCACCTCTTGTGAAAATAGCTGAACCGTGCGCAGAAGGCAGGTAATCTACTTCACTCCAGATAGGACGAATTTCATCTAATTTACGACCATCTAAACGGGTTCTTTCATTCAATACTGAATCGCGAACGGCATCTTTCTCCACATCGTGAAAATATTTACCGATAAGCGCTTTTTTAGCTGCGGCATCTTCTGGAGTAAGTGTTGCCACAAACTCTGCTTTAATAGCATCAAATGCTTCTTTGCGTTGTGTTTTATTCGGGTTGCCTGTTTTAGCTACAGCGTAGCATTTATCGTAGGTTGCCTTTGCAATCTGTGCTTTCAGATCAAGGTCGTTCTCCTCGTGGTTGTAAGTTCTTTTGATTTTGCTCTTCTCAACACGTGAAGCAAGTTCAATCTGCCCCTGGCACTGCAATTTAATAGCTTCGTGACCAATTTTAATGGCTTCAATCATTTCCTCTTCCGAAACCTCTTTCATTTCGCCTTCCACCATGTTGATGTCATGCAGTGAACCTGCAACAATAATATCAAGCGTTGCATTCGGCATTTCCGAACGAAGTGGGTTTACAACATATTTCCCGTCAATTTTAGCAACACGTACTTCAGAAATTGGTCCCTGAAAAGGAATATCAGAAACGCTGATTGCCGCAGAAGCTGCAAGTCCTGCCAATGAATCAGGCAGAATATCAGCATCTGATGAAATCAATGAAATCATTACCTGCACATCAGCATGGTAATCATTCGGGAAAAGCGGGCGTAATGCACGGTCAACAATACGTGAAATCAGAATTTCGTATTCAGATAAACGTGCTTCGCGTTTGAAAAAACCACCGGGAAATCTTCCTACGGCAGCATATTTTTCCTGATAATCAACTGATAGTGGTAAAAAATCGGTTCCCGGTTTTGCTTCTTTGTTGGAAACAACGGTAGCAAGCAGCATGGTGTTTCCTGTTTTCAGGACAACTGATCCATCAGCTTGTTTGGCAAGTTTGCCGGTTTCAATGGTGATGGTTTTGCCATCTGCCATTGTAATAGTTTGTGTTTGTATGTTCACGTGTTAATTTATTAGAGTGTTAATTGTTCATGTGTGATTATCACACTGAGCGAAATGAATAAATAACGAAAAAAGGCAATTAAAGAATTGCCTTTTTTCGATTATCTGAGGAAATTATTTCCTTATTTTGAGTTTCTTTATGACTTCTCTGTAGGCTTCAATATCCTTGTTTTTCAAGTATCCAAGGAGGCTGGTGCGTTTACCTACTAAGTTCACAAGTGCACGCTGGGTGCCAAAATCTTTGTGATTTTTTTTAAGGTGTTCGGTCAGGTGGTTTATTCTTGCTGTGAATAATGCCGCTTGTCCTTCAGTAGAGCCGGTGTCTTTAGCTGATTTACCGTGCTTTTTGAAGATTTCTTGTTTCTTTTCTTTTGTCAAATTCATGTTGCGTCTTTTTTGCGTCTTTAATTATTTTTCGTTTTGTAGGGCGGCAAAGGTAGAAATTTATTCCTAACAGCCAACACCTTGTAAAAAAATTAAGCGGCAAAGAATTTTAAGGTCTGGGCTAACCTGCTTTTCAGGTTTTTGCGCTCTACTATAAAGTCCAGAAACCCATGCTCCAGAAGGAATTCAGAGGTTTGGAAGTCTTTTGGCAGGTCTTTTCCTATGGTTTCCCTTACCACGCGGGGACCTGCAAAACCGATTAATGCTCCG